>NZ_JBWJZE010000006.1:0-400432 GCF_056429085.1 Bradyrhizobium sp. CFUWI | reverse complement strand
GGCGATCTTTGCCTTCAGCGCCGCATCGATTGTCCGTCTCGTCTTCTTCATGGTCCGCTCCGTTTATCAAAACGGAACGGCATCCGCACCACCTAAGCCGCCGGTCCAAAATCCGGGGTCCACCTCAAATCCTCATTCTCCATGGAAGCCGTCCCCACCTAGCTCCGAACCGAAACCGGAGGGGGATTATCAGGTCAAGCCGGGGTCCGGCAAGCGCGATCCACTCCCGCGCCCGTGCCGGCGGGGAACGTGGTAATCGGAGTTACCGGCTGGGCCCGTGCCTTCGAGCGAGGGGGCACCTCCCAAGCGCCCGCCGCCCGTGGGCTCGTCGCCTGGGTGCAAGCAACCGCTGTTCGGCCTTAAACACGCGACTACGCAAGTTCTGCAATTCAGTGAATTGAATGATGAGAGCTTGATGAGTTTGACGCAAAACAGCCGAAGAATACATGTGACCACCTACTCATTACCAACGATCCCTGCTGACGCGCTCATTGAAGTTGCTGAATTAATGAAGAAGCAGCTCCAACTGGGTGACCGGCTTTCTTTCATCGGTGCTAGACTGGCTGCGGTCAGACGCAGCCATTTTCGTGGTTAGTGTCCATCGTCGCCCTGATGAATAGTATTACTTTTCCCCCTTTCAGAAGCGCGGGGTCTTCGATGGCCTCGCTTTCGCCGAAACTTCGTCAAATGTTAGATTTGAATCGTGAAGGTCCCAATATACCATTCGTAATAACTGTGCCGACGAAGTTAATTAGATGTTAGCCATAATACCGGCTGCCAATCGGCGCGCCGACATTTGCTGAGGGAATCTCTCCCATTTCGCCAAGGTTTTCCAAGATGCGGTCCTTTCGTCAAGAATCGGCAGACCTGAATCTGCGCGCAGCACCGCATTCATACGGTGCTGCGCGCATTTGCCGCCCAAGCTACGGTGGCGCCCCATCGACGGTGCCGGGCGGTCCGGGCTGGTTATCCTCGCGTGTTAGAAAGAGCTTGTTGGATTAAACGGCTGCACAGGGGGTTGTTAGCAATAGGCAGGGGCAGCATGCGCCGCATCAGAATTGTCATCGCGGATCGACACCCGATCGTCTTGCAGGGCATCAGGAGCGTTCTTGCGATGCAGCGTGATTTTACGGTCGTTGCGTCTTGCAACGACGGAGCAAGCTGCATTGAGGCCATCCGATTTCTTGCGCCGGACATTGCGCTTGTCGATCCTACGCTGCCGGACCTCAGTCGGGAGCAGATCCTCGGGCGAGCAAGCGCTGCAAGCCCGGGTGCGCCGATAATCTTCTTTGCCGGTACTACGGGCGACCATGAGTTGCAAAGTCTGGCCTTGGATGGCGGCTGTATCCTCCTGCCAAGAGACGCGCATCCGGAGCTGCTGGTCGAGACCCTTCGGAAGGCTGCGCAGGGCCAAGCTGTCACCTCGCCGAGCACCGAGCAGGTCAGCGAGGAGCTCCGCGTCGATGACGAGCCTCTGACGCAACTCACGGACCGGGAGCGTCAGATCGTGCAGCTCGTGTCGGAAGGTCTATCGAATAAAGCGATCGGCCGTCGGTTGAATCTTGCCGACGGTACGATCAAGGTCCACCTCCATCACATTTTCCAGAAGCTGGACATCAGCAATCGCACAGTTCTCGCGGCAATGGCGCTTTCTCGAAGCGAGCTGCATGCAGCGCCACGTGAGCCGAACCCTCTTGATCTGTTACATCAGGATCCGATCGGCGTGAAATGACGAGGACGGCTGGCGTCTTCCGAAGCGTGCACCAGGAGCGGGCCATCGCGGTGCCAGATGTCCAATTGGTTGCGGCAGGCACCTTCGGCCTCGGCGAACGTTCGAAAGGGCGAGCCGGCAATCTTGATTGCGGCTTGGCTTTCGTGGGGCGACGCCAGCTGGCCCAGTAGCCGGAGTGGCCACGAGCGAGAAGCCGTCGCTGCTCGCGCTCCAGATCTCCGTGTCCCCGAGGGACTGATGGAATTGCAGCGGCATCGCAACGATCCGTTGCGGTCGAGCCTGCGCCTGCTCACATTAAACAAATATTAAATCTATTAAATGACCGGCGCAACCCGAAATCGTGTGCGAGGGACCGGAATGTGCCAGTAACTGAAGGGAGGGACACGAAAATTGGCGACGGTCTGTCGGCGGCGCACGTTCGGAAACGCCATTCAGGCGAAGAATATTGGTTGAGAAATTATTTAATATATAATATTGTAGATTGAATTGTTAAATCAAGGAGTGCGTATTGTGACCCGAGACGGCAACGAAGATGATGACCGGCGGGCGTTTTTGAAAACCTGCGGAAGTTTTGCGGCGGTGACACCCCCAGTGATGACCCTGCTTCTATCCACGTCCCTGACCTCAAAAGCCATCGCAAGTTCGGGCGGCCTGCAGAGGGTGAGGCAGGACGACGGGGGGCGGTCGTTCTTCGATAATGATCGGGAGGCTGCGGCAGGGCCGGGGAGCTCCAGCGGCGGGTCATCAGGAGGTGGCGGGTCATCAGGAGGTGGGGGGGGACCTGGCAGTCCTTCTGCTGGATCATCTCGCGCCGCAGCGAGATCCGGCGGTGGTGGCGGATCCGGTGGCGGCGGATCCGGTGGTGGCGGAGGCAGTGCAAAGGGGCCCTTCGCAACCGGCAGCAGCTCTGGAATTCCAAGCGCAGATGGTGGAGTCGATTGCGCAGACGAAGAGAACGAGGAAAGGCGCAAGGCCGACTGCCCCGGAGCTGGTACTCGGATTTCCAGCGCAACCGAATCGGGCCGGTAGGAGCCGTCTCAGCAGTGCGTGAGTCTTTGCGTCCCACCGCCGCAGCTTTTGCGAGCGCAACATGCCAAATGTTAGTGCGCTTGTCCTAGAATTGCATATTTTTCCCGACTCGTGAGGGTGGGCCAGTTCTTCCGAAGAGCTCGATCAGGAGGCGCGTCATGAATAGCCCCGTTCAAGCCGGCGATTCCAGGGCTCTGCTTCAACAGCGTCTCGAGGCGCTTGTCTCCCAACTCGCGGAGCTTGAGAAGCTCAGAGAGTGGGTCACTCGAGAGGAGAATCGTCAGCGAGAGCTGCGCAAGGCGGGCAGTTCGCGCAGAACAGCTCGGACCGCGAGCGCTCGTCTTAGTTTCGCAGAAGCAAGGCTCGTGTCTGCGCTGCTTGGTCCCAATAGGTCCAGTCGTTGTAACGAGCGTCGCAAGGCGATTGAATGAGGGATGTTGATGTCTTAGTTTGGCTTCGGCCGGGAGCCCCAGCTCCAAAGCTGCAAAGTTCTTGAACTCGCTTTCGCGCAGGATTGGGCGATCGTAATGGCGGGCGTTTGCAACCGTTTTGCGCGATCGCAAAGGTACGCACGGCTGCGTTCGCGAAAACAAGCCGGCCCTACGAGCTTGTGCCGGCTCTTCGGCTGCCAGGCAAGTGGGAGGCGCCCCGCGCCGGCGCCCCATGAACCAGTCCAATCGCGCCCCGTGAAACTATCCGATCAATTTCGCGGCTCATGACCTGGTAGCACTCGCATGCCAACGCTTCGAGCCGCGGCCGATCAATCTCGAGCTGGCCGCGCCGATTGGATTTCAGCGCTCTTGATGCGCGCATTGTGCTCACGACATGTGTGACTGTGGTGCGGCGGACGCCCAGCAATTCCGACAATGTTTCCTGGGTCAGCGGGAGCAGATCGCCGCCATTCGCTCGATCGTGAATGTGAAGCAGCCAGCGCGCCAGACGGGCTTCGACGGAATGCAGTGCATTGCAGGCCGCCACCTGCTGGAGTTGCGCCAACAACGACATCGTGAAGACCTGCACCATGGATGCTATTGCAGGGCTGCGGTGTTGCGCTGCCAGAAATTGCGCGCGAGAGATCTGCAGCGCGGTCCCTGGTATGCGAACGACCGCCGTCGTGGGCGAGACGGACGCGCCTAACGATGACGTCAAGCCCACAGCACCCTCGTGCCCGATTATCGCCGTGGCAACTGTCTGCCCGTTCGGCAGCTCCGTGATATCGGCGATCGCTCCCCTGAGCGGGAAGAAGAGTTGTTCGATCCGATCGCCAGATCGGACGAGCACGGAATCGCGTTCGATCACGACTTTCCGCAGATGGAGCGCAAGCAAAGCAAAATCCGCTGGCGGCAACGCCGTTAACAAAAGGTTACCTACTCTGGTTGCGTGGTCCATCATGGGATTGCCTCCCGACGGATGCCCGGCACTAGAACTGACGCCGGTGTGTCGAACTGCTCTGCAGGGGCCAGCTCAACGGCAAGCCAACCGACCACCACAGATATGGTTCCGATAGTCCATGCGAGCAAGGGAGGCGCGACAAGCCTGGTCGGCGGCCACCAGCTTCCCAACGGTTCGGTGAAGACGCGCCGGCCACCGCGGGGGGCGCCTGCACGGTCATGACCTTCCGGACGCTGTAGGATCGCATCCTTCAGGACCCGCAGGTGCTGCGAGACAGCCGGGCGGCTGGCATTGAGTCCGTCGGAAATCTCCCGCACAGAGCGATTGTCTTCTCGAAGCCGCATGAAGACGCGACGTTTGGGCAGCGGCTATGCCACCACCGCGTGATGTCCGGCCAAGCCCGTAGGGCGAAGACGGACTGAAGCCATCGCTCGCAGCTACCCCATCATCTCCCTGACCATCGGCACCACCGTCCGCCCATAAAGCTCGATGCTCTTCATCAGCTTCTCGTGCGGCAGGGGTCCTGCCGAATACTTCAACTGAAACCGCGAAATGCGAAGTGCCTTCGCCGTCTTGGCGATCTTGCGTGCGACGGTCTCGGGCGAGCCGACATAGAGCGAGCCGTGCTCGGCCTCATGGACGAACTCGTCGCGGCCCATCGGCGGCCAGCCGCGCTCCTTGCCGATGCGGTCGCGCATGGCCTTGTAGTCGGGCCATAGCTGCTCGCGCGCCTCTTCATCGGTCTCGGCGACATAGCCGGGCGAGTGTACGCCGATCGGCTGCGCAGGTCGGCCGAACTCCTTGTAGGCGCGGTGATAGAGATCAACGTAAGGCGCAAAGCGCGCGGGATCGCCGCCAATGATCGCGAGCATCAAAGGCAGGTCGTAATGCGCGGCGCGCACCACCGATTGCGGGCTGCCGCCGACACCGATCCAGGTTTTGAGCCGGCCGTGCTCGACCGGCGGATAGACCAGCTGGTCCCGCAGCGGCGGCCGCAGCTTGCCGTCCCAGCTCACCGGCTTCTGCGACAATAGCGCGGCGAACAGGTCGAGCTTCTCCTCAAACAGCTCTTCGTATTTGCGCAGGTCGAAGCCGAACAGTGGAAAGGATTCGGTGAACGAACCGCGGCCGAGGATCACCTCGGCGCGCCCGTTCGAGAGCGCATCGAGCGTCGCAAAGCGCTGGAACACGCGGATCGGATCGTCCGAAGACAGCACCGTCACGGCCGAGCCGAGATGGATGCGCCTGGTGTGCGATGCGATCGCCGCGAGCACGGTCTCCGGCGAGGAGATCGCGAAATCGGCGCGATGATGCTCGCCAAGGCCGATGAAGTCGAGGTTGAGCTCGTCGGCCAGCACCGCTTCGTCGACGACGTTGCGGATCACTTGCGCGTGAGAAAGCATCGTGCCGGAGGCGTCCTTGGTGACGTCGCCAAAGGTGTCCAGTCCGAATTCGAGCGGTACGGTCATCGATCAGGGTCTCTGTGGGAGGATCGGGCAGACTTAATGGACCGCGGCCGCGCGACAAGTCGGCTTTCGGAAATGCTCGGTTTCCGATTGTGAGCGGATTCGGATGCGCTGCAGGTTCGCGCCGCTCGACGTCTATAGCGTTCGCCGATTGCGCCGGCCGCGCCGTCTAGCGCCACATCCCCCGCATCCGCGCCCCGATGTCGATCTTCGGTCCCTGCGCCGCGCTGCGCGCTGCGCCCGAAGCGGCCTTCGGCCAGGCGGTGCGCTCGAACAGGTGAATCAGCTGCTCCGGGATGAAGCGGGTGCGCGAGGCGTAGACGTGGCGGTCGCCCTTGGCCGCCTGGCCGTGGGTGAAGAAGCGCTGGGGAACAACGAGGTGCAGATCGTCCTTGGCGCGCGTCATCGCGACATAGAGCAGGCGGCGCTCCTCTTCGAGCTCGGCGCTGGTGCCGGCGCCGAGATCGGAGGGCATGCAGCCGTCGACGACGTTGAGCACGAAAACCGATTTCCACTCCTGGCCTTTGGCGGAGTGGATGGTGGAGAGGATCAGATAGTCCTCGTCGCGCAACGGCGGCCCTGATTTGTCGCTGGTCGCATCCGGCGGATCGAGCGTGAGCTCGGTCAGGAATTTTTCGCGGCTGGAATAGCCGCTTGCGATCTGCTCGAGCTGCATCAGGTCGGCGCGGCGCGTCTCGGAATCCTCGTGGATGCGGTCGAGATGCGGCTCGTACCACAGCCGTACGCGCTCGAGATCGACAGGCCATTCCGAATAGCGCAGGTTCTGGGTCGTACGAACGAAGTCGGTCCAATCCGCGCCGGTGCGCGCCGGCACCGGCAGCTGGCCCAGCGCTGTGAGCGGATCGGTGCTCTCCGCCATCTGGTCGAGCACGCGCTGCGCGGTCGCGGGACCCACGCCCGGCAGCAGATGCAGGATGCGGAAACCGGCGACGCGGTCGCGCGGATTTTCGGCAAAGCGCAGCAACGCAAGCACGTCCTTGACGTGCGCGGCATCGAGGAATTTCAGCCCGCCGAACTTGACGAAGGGGATGTTGCGGCGGGTCAGCTCGATTTCGAGCGGGCCGGAATGCGAGGAGGTGCGGAACAGCACAGCCTGGTGCTTGAGCAGTGCGCCTTGCTCGCGGTTCGCCAGCACCTCCTCGACGATGTAGCGCGCCTGGTCGGCCTCGTCGTGCACGGTGACGAGCTGCGGCTTCCGCCCCGCGATGCGATCGGTCCAGAGGTTCTTGGTGAAGCGCTCGCGGGCGAGACCAATCACGCCGTTGGCCGCGGCCAGCACGGCCTGGGTCGAGCGGTAGTTGCGGTCGAGCGTGATCATCTCCGCGCGGGGTGAGAAGCTCTGCGGAAATTCCAGGATGTTGCGCACGGTGGCGGCGCGGAACGAGTAGATCGACTGGGCATCGTCGCCGACCACGGTGAGCCCGCGTCCGTCGGGCTTCAGCGCCAACAGGATCGAGGATTGCAGGCGGTTGGTGTCCTGGTATTCGTCGACCAGCACGTGGTCGAAGCGGCCGCCGATTTCTTCCGCGATCAGCGCATCGCTCATCATCTGCGACCAGTACAGCAGCAGGTCGTCGTAATCGAGCACATGCTGGGCCTGCTTGGCCTCGACATAGGCCGCGAACAGGCCCTTCAGCTCGGCGGCCCAGCCACTGCACCATGGATAGTGCTGGCCGAGCACCTTCTCGATCTCCATCTCGGCGTTGACGCAGCGTGAGTAGATCGACAGGCAGGTGCCCTTGGCGGGAAAGCGGCTTTCGGTCTTCGACAGGCCGCGCTCGTGCCGGACCAGGTTCATCAGGTCGGCGGAGTCTTCGCGGTCGTGGATGGTGAAGGCCGGATCGACGCCGATCCGCTCGGCATATTCGCGGAGCAGCCGCGCGCCGATCCCATGAAAGGTGCCGGCCCAGGTCAGGGCATCGCGCATGATTGCGGCGTTGTTCTCGCCCAGCACCTTTCGGGCGATGCGCTCGACCCGGCCGGCCATCTCGGCCGCCGCGCGGCGGGAAAATGTCATCAAGAGGATGCGGCGCGGGTCGGCGCCTGCGACGATCAGATGCGCGACGCGGTGGGCCAGGGTGTTGGTCTTGCCGGAGCCGGCGCCGGCGATAACCAGCAGGGGGGCGCCCAATGTCGCGCCGTCGGCCACGCCATGCTCGACGGCGCGGCGCTGCTCCGCATTGAGCGTGTCCAGATATGTCGCCACGAATCGCCCCGGTGAAAGGGCGAGAGTCGGCCATCCCGGCGCGAATCGCAATGCGGCTGGACGGAGCTGGAATTAGGATTTAGGGGAAGACGGCCCCGAGTTCCAGCAGCACACGCCCGACATGACCGAGCTCAAACCCGACCAGTTCGAGATGCGGCGGCTGGAATCGCTCAGCAACACCATCTTTGGCGTGGCCATGACGCTTCTGGCCTACGACCTGCCCAAGGCCGCGGTCTTCAGCGGCGCGCCCGACTGGAATGATTTGGCGCGGGTCTATTCCGGCAAGCTCGCCGGCTTTGCGCTCAGCTTCATCATCGCCGGTGTGTTCTGGATCAGCCATCACCGCCGACTGGCACGCCAGCCCGTCGGCAGCCGCGGCATGGTGGTCCTCAACCTGTTTTTTCTGCTCTCGATCGTGCTGCTGCCGGTGACCAACGGCCTCTATACCAATTACGCCACGAGCAGCGCGGTGGCGGTGCTCTACGGGCTGCATTTGACCACGATCGCCGGCCTCAATGCCTTGCTGTGGTGGACGATCCTGCGCGGCTGGGGCCGCGAGATCATGGCGTCCCTGTTTCCGGTTGCCGTATTCATCCCGGGCACGATCGTTGCGGCGTTCGCGCCGCATATCGCGCCCTTCGTGTGGTTCCTGGCGTTTGGCGGGCTCCTGATCCAACGCTTTTACGTCGCGCCGAACCCATCGGCCGGCACATAAAGCTTGACCGGGCGGATTTCGTAGACCGCGGTCGGATTGACCGCACGCAGCTTCCGCGCAGCCTCGATCGCCTCCTCCTCGGTGGCGCATTGGATCAGGTGGAAGCCCAGAAGCTGCTCCTTGGTCTCGGCAAACGGCCCGTCCAGCACCATGCCGGGGCCGGGGCCGCGCAAAGTCCGGGCCTTTCGGGTCTCGTCCAGGCGGGCGGCCGGCCCAAACTGTCCGCTGGCCCGCAAGGGCGCCTGAACTTCGATGACCTTGGCCACGACCGCGGCGTCCTGCTCCGGCGTCCAGGACATGACCTCGTCTTCCACATGGTAGGCCAGGATGGCGTAAAGCATCGTCACCTCGTTGTTTTCTGTACAGATCCCAAGGACGTAGCACCGCCTGCGGTGCCGACAATCCCGAAGCAAAATATTGCGCAGCCCGCAAGCGACGAAACCGTCCTGAAACCCGATTGCGCCCTTGCCGCGTGAACGCGGCCGGGAGCGGTCGCGACTGATGACCACAAACAACAAGATGTCTGCTGGAGGCGGCAATGTCGGGTCACATCATCAAGATCATCTGCGACGCGCGTCGGGCCGGACGGTCGGAGCCGTCCGATCTGCACGACCAGGCCGGCCACCACCGTTATTACGGCAGCTCGGCCGAGAATGGCGGCGAGCGGATCGCCGAGAGCCGGCGCGGCAAGCGCCCGCGCGCACTCGGCGTCTGCGGCTTCTGAAGCATCTGGTGAGACGGTCTGTCCGCGATGGACGTCCTGCAGATATCGATCGCGGCAATGCCGTTCCTGCTCGCACTGATGAGCCGGATGGGCAAGGCCATCGTGCCCTGCCTGCTGACGAGTCTCTTCACCGTGCTGCTCGGCGGGGAGCCTCACCGCGCAGTCGTGGCCTGGTGCGTCGGCATGCTGATCGCAGCCGTCGCGTTTCGCGAGCGACTTCGCGCGGGCTGATCTGCGGTCATGGCGTGGCCAGGACCTGTTTGACCAAGGCCTCACGCAGCGCCGCCAATTCGCCGCTCGCCTCCATCTGAGCGATCACCTTGCCTACCTTCGGCACCAGATCGCGATGGCGTTCATGCAGGTAATGGTAGATGTGGATCCGCTCGAGCGGCGGCGAGAGCGGGTAGATCCTGGCCTGCAGATTGAGTTTCCTCACCGCGACAAGTCCACTGAAGAGGTCGGTGACCATCACGTCGAAGCGGTCGGCGTCGAGCATCCTGACCATGTTGTCCAGGCTGGCGGCCGCCGTGACGCGGGCCATGTCGCGCGTGCCGGCCTCCGAGGAGCCGACGCCGCGGACGATACCGATGCTGTAGTCCCTGATCGAATCCCAGCCGGCGACGACGAACCGGAGCTTGGTCGCGAACACTGCGGGCTCGATGTAGTTGATCGCCGGCGTGACCTGGATCAGCGTCGGGTAGTCGCGCGAGAGGGTTCCGATCCGCTGGATCTCGCCGTCGACCGCGCCGGCGCTCGACAGCGCGAGCGCGCGCTTGCCGGGGAGGTCCTCGAACTCCAGCCTGATGTTGAGCTTGGCATAGACAGCCCGCAGCATCTCGCCGCCGACATATTGATCGGGGATGTCGGCAATGCGCGCCAGCCGGATCAAGTCCTGCGCCTGCGACGGATCGGCTGCTAGCAGCGACAGGCAGACGACGACTGGCCGCCACATAAGGCGTCTCCTTGATCGTGCGTTGCTACCACTGAATTCCGGTGCCTGCGCGATCTACCAGAAATGGATACCTCGGCGCCGGCATCTGTTACCGCCCGCCGTGCCCGCGACTCCGGACTTTCACTGGTGTCATTCTAACACGCGGAGTGGTAGTTTGCGCCGTAATCCTGCTGCTCGGCGCAAGGCGTGACCCGCCGACCTCGATCCGCCCAAATGCCGACAGGGTGATTGCGCGCATCGGGTGACGAGGCAGGCGTCTCAACTCTTGGACCGCTCGAGACTGCAACCGGTGGACCGGAGCAGGGAGACGCCATTTCCGAGGACGTGGTGCATGGCCAACGCAGCTGACGAGGATCCCAAGCGCAGCCACGCCATCGCGCCGGCAGCTGCGAAGCCGGGCCTGACCGGCGTCGGCACCGCGCTCGCGCCTCCGATATTCGCACCGCTGCTGTCACGGCTCTTCAACTGGTCGCGCAGCGGCATCGGGCCGCGGCTGCTCGTCGCGGTGCTGCTGTTCTCCTCCGCCGTGACGCTGATGCTGACCGCGCTTCAGCTCTATCTCGATTACGATCGGGAGGTCGGGCTGATCGAGACGCGTCTCGACGAGATCGGCCGCAGCACGACCGGCAGCCTCGGCGAGAGCCTGTGGAATCTCGACCAGAACCAGCTCAGGCTTCAGCTCGACGGCATCCTGCGGCTGCCCGACATCCGGGCCGCCGAGGTGCGCGAGATCGCCGATCGCCCCAATCCGATCCGTCTTGCGGTCGGCGAGCCCAGCGCCCGCTCGGTGGTGACGCGCGACTATCCCTTGACCTACAGCGTGCAGGGCACCGCACGTGAGATCGGCGTGCTCCACGTCGAGGCGACGCTGACCGACGTCTATCAGCATCTGTTCAATCGGGCGCTGGTCATCCTGGTGAGCCAGGCAGCGAAGACATTCCTGGTTTCTCTGTTCATTATCTACATGTTCCATCTGCTGGTGACGCGGCATCTGGTCACGATCGCCGAGTTCGTCAGCAAATACAGCCTGGCGCGGCCGCCGCCGCCTTTGCGCCTGGAGCGCCGGCCGCCCCACCATGCCGACGAGCTGGACAAGGTGGTCGGCGCCTTCAACGCCATGTGTGCGAACCTCGAGCGGGCCTATGGCGAGCTGCGCGAAGCCAATGAAAGTCTCGCGCGCGATCTGACCATCCGCCGGCGCGCCGAAGAGGATGCACGGGCGAGCGAACAGCGTTTCCGCGACTATGCCGAGACCGCGTCCGACTGGTTCTGGGAGACCGGACCGGACCATCGGTTCACCTACATATCCGACCGTGCTGGTGCGTTCGGCATGGACAGCGCGGCGCTGATCGGCAAGCGCCGCACTGATGCCGCGTTCGGCCGCGATGCCGAGCCCGAGAAATGGCGTGCGCACATGGCGACGCTGGACCGCCACGAGCCGTTCCGCAAGTTCGAATATCGTGGCCGCGACGCCGCCGGGCGGATGCATCATTTCAGCGTCAACGGCCAGCCGATCTTCGCCGCCGACGGACGCTTCATGGGCTACCGGGGGTCCGCGACCGACCTCACCGCGCAGCACGAGACCGAGGAGCGGCTGCGTCAAGCCCAGAAGATGGACGCGATCGGCCAGCTCACCGGCGGCGTCGCGCACGATTTCAACAACGTGCTCACGGTCATCACCGGCACCATCGAGATCATCCAGGAAGGTCTGGCAGACAAACCCGAGTTCGCTGCGATCGCGCAGCTGATCGACGATGCGGCCGCGCGCGGTGCCGAGATCACCTCGCAGCTGCTCACCTTCGCGCGCCGTCAGCCGCTGGAGCCGCGCGAGATCGACGTCAATGCCCTTGTGGTCGAGACCGCGAAGCTGCTCAAGCCGATCCTCGGCGAGCATATCGAGATCGAAACCAAGCTCGCCGACGACGCCTGGTCCGCGATGGCGGATCCGTCGCAGCTCTCTTCCGCGATCGTCAACCTCGCCGTCAATGCACGTGACGCGATGCCGGGTGGCGGCAAGCTCCTCCTCGAGACCGCAAACCGCGAACTCGACGACACGAGCGGCGACGGCGAGGTCGTGCGCGGCGCCTTCGTGATGGTCGCAGTCAGCGACACCGGCCACGGCATTCCGGCCGACATCCGCGCGCGCGTGTTCGAGCCGTTCTTCACCACCAAGGGCGTCGGTCGCGGCACCGGACTTGGGCTCAGCATGGTCTACGGCTTTGCCAAGCAGACCGGCGGCACCGTCGCCATCGAGAGCGAGGAGGGGGTCGGCACGGTGATGCGGGTATTCCTGCCGCGGTCGAAGGGCGAGGCGCCGGCCAGGGCGACACCGGTTCAGCCGCTTGTCAGGGCACGCGGCCAGGAGACGATCCTCGTGGTCGAGGACGATCCGCTGGTGCAGGGTTACGTCATTGCCCAGCTCGGCAGCCTCGGCTATCGCACGCTTGTGGCCAGCGACGGCGCATCGGCGCTGGCGCTGGTCGACCAAGGCGCCAAATTCGATCTGCTGTTCACGGACATCATCATGCCCGGCGGCATGAACGGGCGGGAATTGGCCGACGCCGTCCGGCTGCGCCGGCCCGGCCTGAGAGTGCTCTTCACCTCCGGCTACACCGACAACGCGATCGTCCACGAAGGGCATCTGGATCCCGGCGTGGCGTTGCTCCGAAAGCCCTACCGGAAGTCGGAGCTGTCGGAGAAGATTCGCGAGGTGCTTGCCGGCAAGCCGCCGGCCTGAGCCGCGCGGGCGACGAAAAAGGCGCGGCGGGGAAGCCCCGTCGCGCCCGATTTCGTGCTCGCTGGTCCAGGGCTGAGAGCGCCCCGATGCCAAGCCTTCACTCAAAGCTTAGCGGGCGACCCCAGCGAGGTGACAGCGCTTGGTAAGAGACACTGGATCACCTCCTTTCGTTGGTTTCGGAAGACCTCAATATAGGGGGCATTGCCGGCGCTGTTAAGGGCCGGCGGGTCCGGAAGGAACCAGGGCGATTCGCACGGCTGAGGACATACCGGAAAGCGGCGTCCTGAGCAGTTGAGACCGCCGCCCGGCCGTGTTAGGGAGCCCGTAGCGCGGGTGTAGCTCAATGGTAGAGCAGCAGCCTTCCAAGCTGAATACGAGGGTTCGATTCCCTTCACCCGCTCCAGTGTTTTCAATGACTTATTGGACTTGCCAGTTTCCGTTCCGACGAGGCGGCTGAATCCATTCCGACAAGCTTCCGCTTTCTGGCTGCCTGCTTGCGCTGCTTGGCGCGCTCGATCTGCGCGTCATGCTTGGCCTCGTCGCCGTGATGCAGCTCGTGCGCCATCGCTTTGGTCGATGACCATTGACGCTTGAGCTGGCCGCTCCTCCAGAATTCGCTTCACCGAATGCGAGCATCGTCCGCACCTGACCGTGCAACCCAGGCAGTCGTAGACCTGTGCGGCCGAGCACAGCTCGTCGTCGGTCGAAACGAGCGCGCCCCTGATGTCGTGATCGCTGATGATGTTGCAGGAACAGACGATCATGCCGGATTCCGTTGTGTGATGCGTCGCGCGGCGTGGAGCCTGACGGCGGCGATGGTGGCGTCGGCGATAGCACGGCCGCGGTGGTCCGTTCCGGTCCATTGGGCGTCGCGGCCGCGCGGGTCGATCTCGAGCAGCTTGACGCCGGCCGGAGCCTCGCTGCCATCGCGGGCGATGCCGCGCAAGATGCCGTCGCGGGGTGCGAGCACCGGTACGCCGGAGAGGTGGCCGAGCACGAGATCCTTGTAGACGCGGGCGCCGATCTCGATCGGTGTGTGCCAGCGCCCCGCGCACCGCGAATAGACAAAGCGCTCCGCGCCGACATCGCCCAGGGTGCTCGCAACGCCGTCGGCCGGGTCTGTCCAGCGCTGTTCAGCGACGAGTCCGATCCTTCCGGGGCGCGTCTCCACCGCGAGGTCGCAATTGAAGTTCGATGAGAACCCGGGGCCGAGACCAATAGTCAGCCGGGCCAGCCGTCTGAGGTCGGGCGTGATCCGACGCTTCTGAAGACGCGCATCGATGAGGAGGTCGATTTGGCGGACGGGAAGAAGGTCGAGCAGGCCGAGCCAGCTGACCAGGATTCGCGCCGGCCGGCGCAGGGCCTGGTAGACCTGCATGCCGTCGTCCGCGCGTTCGGCAACGATGTCCTCGAGACGCGCGGTGTCGGTGAAGAGGGCGTCGTGGAAGGCCATCTTGCGGCGGATCACCGGCGGATCCGGATCATGCGACAGCACCACGCAATAGCCGGCGCGCACGAGTCGGAGGCCGACCGCGGATGCGATCTCGTTGGTGCCGAGGATAACAGCAAAGAGTCGTTGGTCGTTCGGCTGGGGCATTTGAAACCACTTTTGCAGGAAAAGTGCAGCAAGACAGGGCGCGAATGAACGTCGATACGGGAAGAGCAAGAGCCGGGCCATTTGGAACGATTGAAAAACAGCTCTCAACTGCCGATCAACGTTCACGAAGAAGGAGCGCACCGGGACGGCGTTGCTTGGTCCGAAACTCAACGCTCCCCTGTTGCAAATCTTTCAACGTGTCGCGAAGCGGACACCGCGCCCCAAAAACCATAATGATTGGCCGGCAAAGCGTGGCCCAAATCCTGCAAAGTTGCTCCTGTTGTCATCGTGTGGCGCCCGCCGGGGCGCGGTGAGGAGCTTTGCGTGACGCTCGATCTGCTGGACCGCGACGGCGCGCCGGGCGACGCGTCGGCCCCCGATGTTGCCCTGTGCCCGTTTCACGGCGACAAGTCGCGCGCACAGCACGGCGCGCGGAAAACGCTCGTGTTGACCGGTGCGTCGCGGGGTATCGGTCACGCCACGGGAAAGCTGTTCTCCGAAGCCGGCTGGCGGATCATCACCTGCTCGCGGCAGCCGTTCGATGGTGATCGATGCCCGTGGGATTCGGGAACGGATAGCCACGTCCAGGTCGAGTTGAGCGACCGTCGCGCGTTGCCGCGCGCGGTCGCGGAAATCAAGGAGCGGCTCGACGGCCAGCCGCTGCATGCGCTGATCAACAATGCCGGCATCTCGCCCAAGGCCGCCGACGGCAGCCGGTTGAACTCGCTGACGACGCCGGTCGAAACCTGGATGAGCGTCTTCCACGTCAACCTGCTCGCGCCGATCCTGTTCGCCCAGGGCTTGGTCGAGGAATTGAAGCTGGCGTCCGGCTCGATCGTCAACGTCACGTCGATCGTAGGTTCCCGGGTTCACCCATTTGCCGGCAGCGCCTATGCGACGTCGAAGGCGGCACTTGCGTGTCTGACCCGCGAGATGGCGCACGACTACGCACAGTTTGGAATTCGCGTGAATGCGATCGCTCCCGGGGAAATCAAGACGGACATCCTGTCGCCGGAGACCGAAGCGCAGCTGGCGCCGATCATCCCGTTGCATCGTGTCGGCACGCCCGACGAGGTCGCCAAGGTGATCTTCTTCCTGTGCTCGGATGCGGCCAGCTACGTCACAGGTGCGGAAGTACCGATCAACGGAGGTCAGCACGTGTGATCAAGCGGCAGGCGTCGATCGCCAAAGAAATTTTGTCGATTTGCGCTGGATCAATGCGGCGAACCCGCTTTCGCGCGTGACCCCCGTTCCGGCGGCAATTTCCGCGAGACGGATGACAAAGCGTGCAAGCGCGACGGAATCTTTTTGCAGCGATGCTGACAAGTTGAGCGCGACTCGTGACCGGTCTTCTGCTTGAAGAGGGCGGCAATCTCCTTGGCGGCATCGGTGAAGTTGGCGGCCACGGCGACGTTGGTCTGTGCGGCCTGCGCCTCGGCGAATGCGAGCAGCAGCCCTGCGGCGACGGCGATCGTGCGAAACAGCTTCATGATGAACTCCAGCGGACGGCAACGCCTCCGCGCGAGCCCGATTGCTGCGAGGCGCCGGCCAGCGAGAGCTCAGCAATTGGCGTGCCGGATGGATCCGGGAATTCTGGTGTGCGCCTTGCAGGAATGAGCGTCAAAAGATGGGCGTTCCCGCTGCTTGCGGCGGCGGGGCCGGCGGTCCGTGTCGGGTTTGCGACAAAGTCGTCGGCAAGCCGACACCAGTGAAAGGAAGCACGCCATGGCAATCGTTGCATCGCGCGCCGAGCTCGAGCGTCTGCTGGAAGACGATGTGCCTTATGGCGACCTCACCACCGAGGCGCTCGGGATCGGCACGACCGACGGCGTCATGCGGTTTGCTGCGCGCTCGCCGATGGTGTTGGCGCTCGTCGAGGATGCCGCCGCGATCATCGCGCTCGCCGGCTGCGAGGTCGAGCTGTTCGCCGCGTCCGGCGCGGCACTGGAACAGGGCGCGCCGATCCTCGAGGCGCGCGGTCCGGCCGCCGGCCTGCTGCGGAGCTGGAAGGTCGCACAGACCTTGATCGAGATCTGGTCCGGTGTCGCCAGCGAGACTCGCGCCATCGTCGACGCGGCGAGGGCGGTCGCCCCGCAAATTGCGGTTGCCTGCACGCGCAAGAACGTGCCGGGCACCAAGCGATTTGCAGTGGCGGCCGTCAAGGCGGGTGGTGCCGCCATGCATCGGCTCGGCCTGTCCGAGACCGTGCTGGTGTTTCCCGAGCACCGCGCCTTTCTCGGCGAGCTGCCGCTGTTTCAGGCGGTCGAACGGTTGCGGCGGGCGGCACCGGAGAAGAAACTCGTGATCGAAGTCAAGACCGCCTATGCTGCCCTTGCCGCGGCAGTCGCCGGCTTCGACGTGATTCAGGCCGAGAAGTTCTCGCCGGCCGATGTCGCTGCCCTGGTCAAGCGCATCGCTGCCATGGCTTACACGCGTGCCCGTCCGATCATTGCCGCGGCTGGTGGGATCAATGCGGCAAATGCTGCGGCCTATGCCGAGGCCGGCGCCGATGTCCTGGTCACGTCGTCGCCCTATCTGGCGAAACCCCGGGACGTGCAGGTGCGGATCGTGGCCACCGACGCAGCTGTGGTCCGTTCATGCCAAAACCTCAGTTCAGCCGTCGCCTGAACTGAACCTGCGGCGGCATGCTCGGTCGCGGGACACGGAGGGGCCGATCGGTCGGATCCAGAGTCGAGCCTGATCCAGATCAATTCGGCGCGGATCAGGTGGCCTATCTGTCGGTCGTATCTTGGAAAGAATGCGACATGACCGACAAGCCGATCCATTGGACGCCGGATCTCACGCTGCCGACCTCAAAATCCACCATGCAGCACTTCACCGCAAATGTTGGCGGCGACCGCCTGGAGATCGACGCCACCCCCTGGGGCGAGGCCGATCTCGCCGTCAACGGTCAATCGATCGCTCACATCGAGACGGCACCGAGCGCCGGGGACGCGTTTCGGGCGCTCGAGACGATCGCTGAGGATTTCGAGGCCGGCAAGAAGGCCGGCGGTGACCGGCGCCTGGATCAGGCGATCGAGGATGACGACGTCCGCCAAAGGCTGGGCCTGACGCGCCGGTTCGGCGGTCACGGTCATCGAGACCGCTGATACGCCGCCGCGATGAGCGCAATCCGCGCGGGTTAGAGCGGAGCGACCCGGATCCACTAGGAACCATCGCATTGAGTACGAGTTGGCCGGTCGGGCAGGACCGAAAGTCACTCGAGGCCGACCGTGCAGGACGACGTGCGCGTCACGGCCGCGCATCCGTAGCTGACGCAACGTTAAGCCCGCCGGCGCGTTATCGGGCGAACGGTTTCTGAAACTCAGGAGTGGACAATGGGCCTTGCTCAATATGCCATCGTACCGGTGCAGGACGAATGGGGTGTGCTGCACGACGGCAACGTCAGGAGCAAATACGCCACCAAGGAAGCTGCATTCGAATCGGCGGTCGCCGCAGCGTCCCTCGCGCTTCGTGAGGGGCATGAAGTCCATGTCAGCGTGCCCGGCCGCGAAGCCGGCGACAACGCACTTGGCGTCTAGAGCCGGACCGCGGAGTAGCATTGGCAGAGGGAGACCGCGATGACCAAGCCCCGCGAGCCCAACGGCGTCGAGCCATCCCGCTCCGAGGACGACATCCAGCGCGACCAGCTGGGTCCTCGCGGCGTGCCCGGTGCGCCAGATCCGGCCAGGATAGCAGGTCGATCCCGGCCACACCGCGTGATGCGGTCTGCTCTGCGGCTAGCGCCGCGGTGCCATTCGGAACCGACATTCCCGTGACCTCAACCGGCAGGTAAGAGAGGCTGCCGGCGCGATCCGCGCCCGGCAGCCAGGCGACGTTTGGAATGCGCTTCTTGAAATCAGACGGCAGGCTGATCGGGGTCCTGCTGGTGCTCGCCATCACGCAACTGATCGGATGGGGCACGATCGGGCTTCCCGCTATCGTCGGACGCGATCTCGCCGCCGATCTCGGCATGAGCCTGCCGGCGGTATTCGCCGGGACATCCGTTCTCTACGTCTCGATGGGCCTGTGCGCGCCGTGGCTCGCCCCTTCCTTTGCGCGTCATGGCGCACGGACGGTCATGATGGTCGGCACGATCGTCACCGCGCCGGGCTTTCTGCTGCTGTCCTTCGCGCGCGAGCCGATGCTGTATTTCGCCGCCTGGATCGTCCTCGGCGTCGCCGGCAGCGCCACGCTGTCGACTGGCGCCTATATCATGCTGAACGAGATCGCCGGCCGGCAGGCCAAGAACGCGATCGGGGCCTTGATGCTGGTGACGGGCCTGTCCAGCAGCATCTTCTGGCCGACCACCTCGTTCCTGAGCGGTCATCTCGGCTGGCGGGGGACGTGCCTCGTCTATGCCGCGATGCTGCTCCTCGTCAGCCTGCCGCTTTACGCGTTCGTCGCGCCACGCCGGAAGATCGTGGCGGATGATGCTGGCGAGCCGGTCAAGCCACGGCCGTCGCCCGCAATTCCGAGGAGCACTTTCGGCCTCGTCGTCGCCGCGATCACGCTGAACGCCTTCGTCAATTTCGGCATCGGCGCCATCCTGATCGAGCTCTTGAGGGCGGAGGGGCTGGCGCCGGCGCAGGCACTGGCCTTCGGCTCGATGCTGGGCGTGATCCAGGTCAGCGCCCGCGGGCTGGATCTGCTCGGCGGCGGGCGGTGGGACGGGATCACGACAGGGCTCGTCGCCGGCACGGCGCTGCCCGTGGCCATGCTGCTGTTGATGCTGAGCGAGGGCGCGACCTGGGCGGTCGCGGTCTTCATCCTGCTCTACGGCGCCGGCAGCGGCGCGATGGCGGTGGCGCGGGCCACCATCCCGCTCGTGTTCTACGACCAGGCCGAGTTCGCCAAGGCGATGTCGATGATCGCGCTGCCGCTCAATCTCGCCTCCGCGATCTCGCCGCCGCTCCTCGTCGGCCTGCTCACGCAGTTCGGCAGCCGCGGCGCGCTCGGTCTCACGCTGGTGTTCTCCTGCGCCACCGTGCTGATCCTGGTCCTGCTCGGCCGGCGGCGGCCGCGGGCACTGGCGGCCGTGACCTGAGCCAATATTCGCGGCGCGGAAAGTGCTGATGGTAATGGCCTCTGTGCCCGGCAGGAGATAGCCGCATGCCGCCAGTGCAGTGCTCAGCGCGCCAAAATGGTGGTATCGGCAGGGGCGCAGGCCGCGTCGAGCCGCCGCGCCAAAATCAGTTCCCCGGAGGAAATCGACATGTCGGCCTTGCCGCTCTCAGGCATCAAGATCCTTGACCTCACCCGCGTGCTCGCCGGGCCCCTGTCGGCCCAGATGCTGGGCGATCTCGGCGCGGAGGTCATCAAGATCGAGCGGCCGGGCACCGGCGACGACGCGCGCGCGTTCGGGCCGCCTTATTTGACCGACCCCGAGGGCAGGGCCAACAACAACAATTCCTTCTACCTCTGCGCCAACCGCAACAAGAAGTCGGTCACCGTCAACATCGCCAAGCCGGAGGGGCAGGCGATCATCCGCGAGCTGGCCAAGGACGTCGACGTCTTCATGGAGAACTACAAGGTCGGCGATCTCAAGCGCTACGGCCTCGACTACGAGACCATCAAGGCGATCAATCCCGGCATCATCTATTGCTCGGTGACCGGCTTCGGCCAGACCGGGCCCTATGCGCCGCGCGCCGGCTATGACGCCATCCTGCAGGCGATGGGCGGCCTGATGAGCGTCACCGGGCACATGGATGGCGAGCCGGGCGAGGGCCCGATGAAGGTCGGTCCGTCCATCGTCGACTACATGACCGGCATGAACACCTCGATCGGCATTCTCTCGGCGCTCTACCACCGCGATGCCAATGACGGGCAAGGACAGCACATCGACGTCTGCCTGTTCGACACCGTGATCGCGTCGCTGTCGCACTGGCTGCAGATCTACCTCGTCAACGGCAAGACGCCGCCGCGCCGCGGCACCTGGGGCAATGGCGGCATGCCGGCCGGCGTGTTCCGCTGCACCGACGGCGAATTGATGCTGGTGGTCGGCAATGACGGCCAGTTCCAGCGCACCTGCGCCGTGCTCGGCGAGCCGGAGCTGGCGAACGATCCGCGCTTCCTCAGGAACAACGACCGTGTCGTGCACGGCAAGGAGATCATGGCGATCTTCGCCGGCCTGTTCCTGAAGCAGCCGGTGGCCTATTGGCTGGAGAAGCTGGAGGAGGCCGGCGTGCCCTCGGGTCCGATCAACAATTTCGAGCAGGTGTTTTCCGATCCGCACGTGCAGTCGCGCGGCATGCGGGTGAAGACGCAGCACAAGTTCGAGCCCGAGCTGTCGCTGATCCGCAACGCGCTGACCCTCTCGGGCACCCCCATCACCGAATACCGCGCCCCGCCGCTGCTCGGCGAGCACACCGAGGAGGTACTTGGCGGCAAGCTCGGCTATGATGCGGCGAAGATCGAGCAGCTGAAGCAGCAGGGGATCATCTAGCCCCACTGAAGCGGCGCTTGCCCTCTCCCCCTGTGGGAGAGGGTGGCTCGCCGCAACGCGGCGAGACGGGTGAGGGGTATCTATCCTCCCGAATAATTTCGCGAGCGGAGAGATACCCCTCATCCGGCGCTTCGCGCCACCTTCTCCCACAAGGGGAGAAGGGAAGAAGACCGCGAACGCGCGGGCGATGCGCGGGCTGGCCTGAGGCTTGCGGGCAATCCCCAGATAAGTGCGGTCCGTAGTCGCACAGGCTTCCGCTTTGCGCGGGACTCTGGTTCGATCTCTCCACTTGGGTCCGGGAGGGAATTGCATGTCCTACACGATCGGGTTTCAGGCCAGGAACCAGAAGTCCATTCTGGCGACGGAGGCGGCCACCGCCAATCAGGCCGTCGCCATCATTGCCGCGCTGCGGCAGAGTGCCGACGAAATAAAGTTCATCCGCTCGCCGCAGGAGGGCGAAATGGGCATCGAGATGCTGCTGCTGCTCGCCAAGGAAGAGGCCGAGGAGATGCCGCAGCGGGCGTAACCCGCCGTTACAGTCACACTTCGGTCAGAAGCGAAGCATGCCGGCTGCAGAATGATGTAGTCAGGCTCACGTTCTCGCTTGAACCGAAAGTGACGCCCATGAAACGCCAAGCGCTCCGTGTCGAGCCGATCTCGACCTTTCTCGATCGCGTGAAAGCGCCGACCTCGCCGGTGACGCGCGCCGGCAACATGATCTTCGTCTCGGGCCTGCCGCCGTTCGACCCGGAGACCGGCGAGATCGCCTCCGCCCCGATCGAGCGGCAGAGCGAGCGCGTCATGGAGCAGATGAAGCTGTGCCTGGAAGCGGCCGGCGCCTCGCTCGACAACGTCATGAAGTGCAACGTCTACTGCACCTCGACCAGACACTTCGCCGCGTTCAACGCGGTCTACGCCCGCTATTTCCCGCAGGATCCGCCGGCGCGCATCTTCGTCTGCACCCCGGAATGGTTCGGCCCCTTCGACGTCGAGATCGACTGCATCGCGATGATGTGAGGCGCTGAAAGTCCCCATGGTCGCTGCGGCCATCCTTCGAGACGCCCGCTGGGGCGGGCTCCTCAGGATGAGGCTGGAGTACGCGGCGATAGGTTCCGCGAGCAAAATTGCGGGTTCAGCCTCATCCTGAGGAGACCGCAAAGCGGTCGTCTCGAAGGACGAGGCGCGTGCTCTACCGAGCTCATGGGTTACCGCGCCGCCACCCGCGGCGGCGCCTTCGTTTCCGCCTTTCCCGCCGTCAGCGCCATCGTCGCCACGCTGACCACGCGCGCGACCACGTCCTCGACGTCGTCGAGATCGCATTTGCCTTCCGACAGTTTGGTCAGCCGCTCGCTCTCGCGGATGGTGTGATGCGCCATCGCGAGCGCGAAGTTGAGGCCCCAGTAGATATCGACGTCGCTGCGCTCGGGCAGGGCGCGGCGCATGGCGCCGGCGAATTTCCGCAAATGGTCGATCTCGCGGTTCTTGATGCGGCGGATCGGCGGCACGGATTCGATCGAGGCGCGGATCATGAAGCGCGCCGCGGTCGAGCGCTGGTTCTCGGGCCCGAGGCAGCCGCGCAAGGTCGGCCCGACCAGCGCGCGCAGGATCACCTCGATCGGCGCGCGGCCGCCGCCTTGCTCTTCCGCCGCCTTCAGTTCGCGCAGGCGCTCGCGGTTGGTCGCGATCGAGCGGGTGACGAACAATTCCGCGATCAGCTCGTCCTTGGAGCCGAAATGATAGTTCACCGCCGCCAGGTTGACGCCCGCCTCCGCGACGATGTCGCGCAGCGTCACGTCGCTAAAGCCGCGATCGGCATAGAGCCGTTCGGCGGCGGTCAGGATGGCGGACCTCGTATGATCGCTGGCCATGATCGGGACACCTCGTCATTCCGGGGCGCGGCGCAGTCGCGAACCCGGAATCTCGCGCCACAATTTCGGGATTCCGGGTTCGACGCTTCGCGTCGCCCCGGAATGACGCATGGGGCTGCAAAGCAGTCGAGGGAGTTGCAATTCAAACAGTTGTATGAAACTATCGTTTGAAGGCCAGAGATGTCAATCCGCAATCGGGACTCGTTCGCAATGCGATGGGTGTTCCGAAGCGTCCGCAAGCCCGCGCTTGCGGGCCGCACGCAACGGGTGGACAGTCCGGCGCAAAACAGCCCCGCGAAGCACAGTTCGCAAAAAGAGAGACGAGGAGCGTCCCATGGATTTCGATCTGTCCCCCAAGCAGAAGGAATGGCTCGACCGCGTGCGGTCCTTCATGGCCAAGCACGTGCGCCCGGCGGTGCCGATCTACGAGCAGCAGGATCACAGCGGCGAGCGCTGGAAGGTGATCCCGATCCTGGAGGACCTCAAGAAGAAGGCGAAGGCCGAAGGTCTCTGGAACATGTTCATGCCGCCGTCCGAGCATGAGGACGACGAATTCCGCGGCGCGGGACTGACCAATCTTGAATACGCGCTGCTGTCGGAGGAGATGGGCCGCATCAGCTGGGCCTCGGAGGTGTTCAACTGTTCCGCGCCCGACACCGGCAACATGGAAGTGTTCATCCGCTACGGCACCAAGGAGCAGAAGCGCAAATGGCTGCGCCCGCTGATGGACGGCGAGATCCGCTCGGCCTTCCTGATGACGGAACCGGCGGTCGCCTCGTCCGATGCCACCAACATCGAAACCCGCATCGAGCGCGACGGTGACCACTACGTCATCAACGGCCGCAAATGGTGGTCGTCCGGCGTCGGCGATCCCCGCTGCAAGATCGCGATCCTGATGGGCAAGACCGATTTCAAGGCGGCCAAGCATCAGCAGCAGTCGCAGATCCTGGTTCCGCTCGACACCCCCGGCATCAAGGTCGAGAAGATGCTGCCGGTGTTCGGCTTCGACGACGCGCCGCACGGCCACGCCCAGGTGCTGCTGGAGAACGTGCGGGTGCCGAAGGAGAACATCCTGTTAGGGGAAGGCCGCGGCTTCGAGATCGCGCAGGGCCGGCTCGGCCCCGGCCGTATCCATCATTGCATGCGCACCATCGGCAAGGCCGAGGAGGCGCTGGAGAAGATGGTGAAGCGGCTGTCCTCGCGCACCGCGTTCGGCAAGAAGATCGTCGAGCACTCCGTGTGGGAGCAGCGCATCGGCGAAGCCCGCACCAACATCGAGATGACACGGCTGCTGTGCCTCAAGGCCGCCGACATGATGGACAAGGTCGGCAACAAGACCGCGCAGGCCGAGATCGCCATGATCAAGGTCGCAGCGCCCAACATGGCGCTGAAGATCATCGACGAGGCGATCCAGGCATTCGGCGGCGCCGGTGTCTCGGACGAGGCGGGTCTTGCCAAGGACTACGCCCACATCCGCACGCTCCGTCTCGCCGACGGCCCGGACGAGGTGCACAATCGCGCCATTGCCAGGCTCGAGGTTCGGAAGTATGCAAATTCTCCGAGTCACTAAGCACGGCGGAGAGCGCTGACCGCGCTCTCCCCACCGTCGTTCCGGGGCTCGCGAAGCGAGAACTAGGGTGCGCAATTGCGCACCTGAGAATCTCGAGATTCCGGGTCTGGTCCTTCGGACTGCCCCGGAATGACCGACAAGAAAAAGAGGGAGCGTCATCGTGGCTGACGGCGTCAGGAAAGACGAAGAATTTTCGGGCACCAAGCCGGTCGAGGAGCGGCATCGTTTCGACGAGCTGCGGCTGGAAGCCTGGATGCGCGAGCACGTCGAAGGCTTCGAGGGGCCGCTGGTCGTGCTGCAGTTCAGGGGCGGCCAGTCCAATCCGACCTATCGCCTCAACACGCCGAACCGTTCCTACGTGATGCGCCGCAAGCCGTTCGGCAAATTGCTGCCCTCGGCGCACGCGGTCGATCGCGAATACCGGGTGATCGCAGCGCTCGGCAAGCAGGGCTTTCCGGTCGCGCGCGCCTATGCGCTGTGCCAGGACGACGGCGTCATCGGCGCCGCCTTCTACATCATGTCGATGGAGGAGGGCCGTGTGTTCTGGGATCCGACGCTGCCAAGTCAGACGCCGGAAGACCGTCGCAAGATCTTCACCAGCAAGATCGAGACGCTGGCGAAACTCCACATGTTCGATCCCACCGCGATCGGCCTCGGCGACTTCGGCAAGCCCGGCAACTACTTTGCGCGCCAGATCGACCGCTGGACCAAGCAATATCGCGCCTCCGAGACGCAGCACATTGCCGAGTTCGAGAAGGTCGCCGAATGGCTGCCGAAGACCGTGCCCGAGCAGGCGCGCGTCTCGATCGTCCACGGCGATTATCGCCTCGACAACATGATTTTCCACGCGACGGAACCGCGCGTGCAAGCCGTGCTGGACTGGGAGCTGTCGACGCTCGGCGATCCCATGGCCGACTTCACCTATCTGCTGATGCAGTGGATCATGCCGGGCCTCGACGGCGCCGACCTCAAGGCGCTCAACATCCCGAGCGTGGAAGAGGCCGCGCAGATCTATTGCAACGTCACCAAGATGACGGTGCCCGATCTCAACTGGTACTTCGCCTACAACCTGTTCCGTCTCGCCGGCATCACCCAGGGCATCGCCGGCCGCGTCCGCGAC
Source organism: Bradyrhizobium sp. CFUWI (assembly GCF_056429085.1). NCBI lineage: Bacteria > Pseudomonadati > Pseudomonadota > Alphaproteobacteria > Hyphomicrobiales > Nitrobacteraceae > Bradyrhizobium > Bradyrhizobium sp. CFUWI. The sequence continues at coordinate 374,858 of NZ_JBWJZE010000006.1, read as the reverse complement.
GGCACCGCCGCCAACGCCAAGGCGCTGGAATCAGCCAAGCGCACCGTGCCGCTGTCGAAGGCGTCATGGGAATACGCGCAGAAGGCGGGCGCGGTGTAAGACCAACGAAGGCGCGGCTGGTGGCCGCGCCTTTCGCTTTCGGGAGTTCGTCATTCCCGCACATTGTCTGTCATTGCCCGCGAAGGCGGGCAATCCAGTATTCCAGAGACGCCAGTGCTTGAACCGAGAAGCCGCGGCGTACTGGATGCCCCGGACAAGCCGGGGCAATCGCATATGGCATCACACGCGAGCTGAGCGCGCGCCTCGTCCTTCGAGACGACCGCTTCGCGGTCTCCTCAGGATGAGGCTAAGTGGCATCGGTGCCCGCTGAAACTGCTGCCGCGCACTCCGTCCTCATCCTGAGGGCCCGCCAAAGGCGGGCGTCTCGAAGGATGGCCGCAGGGAAAAGCTCTCATACGGTCGTGCCGGGGCATGACATCTTCCTTGCCCTGCGTGCACGGCTAACCATATCTCCTCCGCAAGGAGACGGTTATGATCCGGCAACTGCGCATCTACGAAATCTTCGAAGCCTTTCACGCCCACTTTCGCGACCAAGCCGCGCGCATCATGCGAGCCAAATACGGCTTCCGGATCGTCGCGATGTGGGAGACCAAATTCGGCGACCGGACCGAGTTTGCCTATCTGCTGGAGTGGCCGAACGAGGCGGCGAAAAAGTCTGCTTGGGCAGCCTTTATGGCCGATGCCGAGTGGAGCGAAATCAAGCGTGTGACCCACGCGGAGCATGGACTGATGGTCGGCCAGATCGAGGACCGCCTGCTTGTCCCCGTGGACTATTCGCAGTCACTCAGCCTGTCACAGGAATTCACCTCGGAACCGCGCGCATGATCGACCACGCCACCCTCATTGCCTACATTCTGATCGTTCTCGGCTTCGTCTTCATTCCTGGCCCCGCGACGCTGCTCACGATGGCGCGGGCTGCAAGCTCTGGAACGAGGGTCGGCATTGCCACGGGCGCTGGCATTGCTGCGGGTGATGCGATCCACACTGGCATGGCGATCGTCGGCCTGTCAGCGATCATCGCGACTTCGGCGCTGCTGTTCAGCATCGTCAAATATGCGGGCGCGGGCTTCCTGATCTACCTCGGCATTCGCGCCATGATCGACAAGGCGCCGATCGGCCTTGATGGCGGCACGCCGGCGATCACTGCAGGGCGCGCATTCCGGCAGGCCGTGATGACCGAGGTGCTCAATCCCAAGACGGCGCTGTTCTTTCTTGCCTTCCTGCCGCAGTTCGTCCGGCCGGAGCACGGTTCGGTCACCATTCAACTAGCGATACTCGGCGTCGTCTTCGTGCTGCTCGGCTTACTTAGCACCGTTGTATTTGCCGTCGGCGCCGGCCGTCTCGGCAATCTCCTGCGCCGCCATCCGGCCGTCGTGAAATGGCAGGGCAAGGTGGTCGGGACCATCTACTGCGCCGTCGGCGTCAGGCTGGCGTTGCAGGAGCGCTGAGGCGCCGCGCGCTACGCTTCCGTAGGGTGGGCAAAGGCGCGTAGCGCCGTGCCCACCAGCTCTCCGTGATCACAGCGACAACGGTGGGCACGCTTCCGCTTTGCCCACCTACGGCACTGTCATTGCCCGCGAAGGCGGGCAATCCAGTATTCCAGAGACGCCAGTGCTTGAACCGAGAAGCCGCGGCGTACTGGATGCCCCGGACAAGCCGGGGCATGACACCGATGATGAGGTGAGGGCGAGGCACAACTCTCGTAGGGTGGGCAAAGGCGCGTAGCGCCGTGCCCACCAACTGTCCGCAATCACAGCGAAACTACGGCACCTACGCCGCGGCCTTCGCACAATGCGCGATCAGCCTCTCCACGAAGCCTGCGCATTTCTCCAGCTCGGCCATCTCCACGAACTCGTCCGGCGTATGCGCCTGCGCGATCGATCCCGGGCCGATTACCACCGAGGCGATATCGGCCATGCTCGCGAACAGGCTGGCTTCGGTGCCGAAGGCGACCTTGGCGTGGTCGTTGCGTCCGGCAAGGCTCTTGGCCAGCGTGACGATCGCAGCGTCGGCGGCGGTGTCGAGCGCGGGATAGTCGAGGATCTCCTCGAAACCGATGCCGCAATCCGGATGCCGTGCCTTCATCGCCGGCTCGAGCTCGGCCTTGGCCCAGGCGACGATCGCATCCGTCACCTCGCGCGACTCGGTGATGCCGATGCCGCGGCATTCGAAATCGACCGAGCAAGTGTCCGGCACGATGTTCAGCGCGGCGCCGCCGTGGACGATGCTGGTGAGCAGAGTCGAGTGCGGAACGTCGTAGAGGCTGTCCATCGCACGCATGGCCGCAAGCTTCTCGGCGCGGCGGCGGATCTCGACGATCAGCTCGGCCGCATATTCGATCGCGTTGACGCCGTCGGGGGCGATCGAGGAATGGCGGGCGAGCCCGTGAAAGGTCGCGCGCACACCGTGCTTGCCCTTGTGGCCGATGATCACCTTCATCTCGGTCGGCTCGCCGATGAAGGCGCCGAGCGGTTTGATCTTCTTCTTCGCGACCTCGCCGAGCATCGGCCGCACGCCGACGCAGCCGATCTCCTCGTCATAGGAGATCGCCAGATGAATCGGCGTTGCAAGCCTGGCCTCCACCATCTCCGGCACCATGGCGAGGCACACCGCGACAAAGCCCTTCATGTCGGTGGTGCCGCGACCGTAGAGCCTGCCGTCGCGCTCGACCAGCTTGAACGGATCATGGCTCCAGTCCTGGCCCACGACGGGCACGACGTCGGTATGGCCCGACAGCACGAAGCCGGGACGGTCCTCGGGGCCGATCGTGACCCACAGCGAGGCCTTTTGCCCGGTCGCGTCCACGATGCGCTCGCCCGTGATGCCGAACGCTGCGAGGTAGCTCTCGATATGGGCGATCAGGGGCAGGTTGGTGCGGTCGCTGACGGTGTCGAACGACACGAGGTCGGCGAGGAGTTTTCGAATACGGTCGGGTCTTGAGCTCGGCATTGTCTCGTTCTGTCAGGGGATGGAGGCTGAGGTTGCCTGCAGGAACCATACCAACGTGGGGGCCGGTGGGGCAAATCACCATCTCGGCCGTCATTCCGGGGCGATGCGCAGCATCGAGCCCGGAATCCATCGGGCCGCATCACGTGCGGCGACATGGATTCCGGGTTCGCGCCTTCGTCGCGCCCCGGAATGACGAGGGAGGAGCTCCCAGACCTTGCGTTGCCCGGCGGGCAAAACACCCAAACCATCGGTCAAGACATCTCGCCAAAAACATTCTTCTTTACCGAAATTCGGAAAGGGCGTATGTGTCGCCGCAACCCGGCCCAGGAAAGAGGGGCGTATCGCGATCGTCACGAACGCGGGCCGGGCGGCGGTGGACGCCGATGGCATCGGCGCGAAGAGTTTTGCAGGGCGGAGAGCCGTGAGCGAAACCTCTCGCGCACACGACCGGTGCGATCGGCGTACGGCAAAATCATGTGGTCCTGACGCCCGGGGTCTGGCGTCAAGTGTTGCGGTGATGTGGCGGCCCGACCGGGCACGCGCATCGATCAGCCGCAAGGCGACGGGGCAATAGGGCAACGCTCCCCGGGGAGAGCACGACATAAGCCGTCAAACCACTGCGCAGGGAAGGCCGGGATGTCTCCGGTTGCCCTGTTCTCCGCTATGCATGAAGCACACGCAGTCTGCTCTTGGCATGGCGGTCCATGGGAGCCAACCGGCTCCCGGCCTTCCCTGCGCCCTCTTTCATGAGGGTGGGACAACCAAGCAAAGCTCGGGCGAGATGAGCCGCGAGAACGAGAAGACGTGTCTACGGGTGAGATGCGAATCGAAAGAGCGATGCCCACCGCCCCACACTCCGTCATTGCGAGGAGCGAAGCGACGAAGCAATCCAGACTCTTTCCGCGGAGAGACTCTGGATGCTTCGCTGCGCTCGCAATGACGGCGTTGATGCAGTTGCGCGCGAACACTCCGCTCTCGTGCCCCGGACGCAGCGCAGCGTCCCTTCGACGATGCGCTGCAGAGCCGGGGCCCATGTCGAAGCAAGTGCCGCGGCCCCTGGGTCCCGGCTCTGCGCTGCAGCGTAAGGACGCTGCAGCGCGTCCGGGACACGCGGGACGTCCTCACTACACCGGCTTGCCCGTGTACGGCATCGATGCCGTCAGGCCGCCGTCGACCGGGAACGCCTGGCCGTTGACATACGAGGCCTCGTCGCTGGCCAGGAACATGCCCATCGCTGCGAGCTCGTGCGGCTGGCCCGGGCGCTTGAGCGGGTTGAGCTGGCCGATCTTGTCCTGGGTGCCACGCTCCTTGGCGCGGTCGAAGATCGGCTTGGTCATGCCGGTCTCGATCAGGCCCGGGCACACCGCATTGATGCGCACGCCGGTGCCGGTGAGCGAATAGGCCGTGGTCTGCACCAGGCTGATCACGCCCGCCTTGCTCGCCGCATAAGGATGCCCGCTGGCGCCGGCCTTGAGGCCGGCGACGGATGCGGTCAGCACGATCGCGCCGGACTGCTGCTTCACCATATGCGGCATCGCATGCTTCACCGCGAGGAACGGCCCGATCAGATTGATGCGCAAGATCTCCTGCCAGTGTTCCACGGTCTGCTCGGCGAGCGGAACGAGTCCGCCGGAAATGCCGGCATTGGCCCAGATCACGTCGAGCCGGCCGTGGGTCGTCACCGCCTTGTCGATCACGGCGATGACGTCCATCTCCGAGCCCGCGTCCGCGATCATGGCTTCCGCGACGCCGCCGGCTTTCTTGATCTCGTCGACGGTCTCCTTCACCGCCTCGGTGCGATCGACCGCGATCAGCTTGGCGCCTTCCCTGGTGAACAGCAGCGCGGCGGCGCGGCCGATGCCGCTGCCGGCGCCGGTGATGATGACGGATTTGCCTTGCAGGCGGCCCATGCGTTTCTCCCTTGTGGTGTCCCGCGTGGCGCTTGCCGCGCGGCGGAATTTCAAACAAGATTTCAAACGGTAAAGTGTCTTGAGACAGGTTCGCTACTGACGTACAGCGACATCAAACGGGATGGAAGGGTTTCGATGGCAGGTGCAGACAAGCCAAATGTGGTCGTCACGCGATGGTGGTGGGTCCGTCACGCGCCAGTGCGCAATGACGGCGGCAACATCTACGGACAGTCCGACATCGCCTGCGACACCAGCGATACCTATGTGTTCAATGCTGTTGCCAAGGTGCTGCCACGCACGGCGGCCTGGTATTCGAGCAACCTGATGCGCACCCACCAGACCGCCGAGGCGATTTGGGCGGCCGGCTTTCCAAGGCCTGCGTCGATGAAGTGGGAAGCGGACCTCGCGGAGCAGAATCTCGGCCGCTGGCAGGGCATGAACCGGGCCCAGTTCATCGCGAGCCGCCCCGTCGGCACCAGCTGGTTCGCCGACGTCAACGAGCCCGCGCCCGGCGGCGAAAGCTTCATGGATCTCTACAACCGCACACGCCGCACCATCGAGCGGATCAACGCTGAGGCGGCAGGGCAGGACATCATCGCGGTCGCGCATGGCGGCACGATCAAGGCGGCGCTGGGTCTCGCGCTCGACGGCCAGCCGGAGCGCGGGCTGTCGTTCGACATCGACAATTGCTCGGTGACGCGGCTGGACTATTTTGCGAGTCCCGAGCGCACCGTCTGGCGGCTGCCGATGGTGAACCAGCAGCCGTGGATTGCGGATGCTGCGCACGCAGCGATGCACCAGCCGGCGGGGCCGGAAGTCAAGAAGTTCGCCTGAAGCGGCTGTCGCTCGCGAGCGACATGAGTTTCGGGCCAATCAAATCGTACTCAGGGAGAGACACATGACCTTGTTCGACATGAAGGGGAAAGTCGCAGTCATCACGGGATCGACGCGCGGCATCGGGCTTGCGATCGCCGAGCGCATGGCCGAGCACGGCGCCAAGGTCGTGATCTCCTCGCGCAAGGCCGACGTCTGCGAGCAGGTCGCCAAGGGCATCAACGACAGGTTCGGCAAGGGCACCGCCGTCGCGGTCGCCGCAAACATCTCGTCAAAGGAGAATCTGCAAAACCTCGTCGACGAGAGCAACCGCGCCTTCGGCAAGATCGACGTGCTGGTCTGCAACGCCGCCTCGAACCCGTATTACGGTCCGCTCGCCGGCATCTCAGACGATCAGTTCAGGAAGATCCTCGACAACAACATCGTCGCCAACAACTGGCTGATCTCGATGGTGGTGCCGCAGATGATCGAGCGCAAGGACGGCTCCATCATCATCGTCTCCTCGATCGGCGGCCTCAAGGGCTCGACCATCCTCGGCGCCTATGCCATCTCCAAGGCCGCCGACATGCAGCTCGCGCGCAACCTCGCCTGCGAATACGGCAAGCACAATATCCGCGTGAACTGCATCGCGCCTGGCCTGATCAAGACCGACTTTGCGAAAGCGCTGTGGGACAATCCGGAGAACCTGAAGGCCTCGACCTCGCGCTCGCCGCTGCTCCGCATCGGGATTCCCGACGAGATCGCTGGCGCGGCCGTGTTCCTGGGCTCCAAGGCCGGCGACTTCATGACCGGCCAGACCATGGTGATCGACGGCGGCGCGACGATCAGTTGAGGGTTTCGGGTCCCGGACGCGGTGCGGCACGCAGTGCCGCTCATATGTGGACGGCCCCCGTGGCACAAGAGCTTTGTGAGGTTTGATCGGATCGCTTGCATCCATATGTCCGGCCTGTTGATGCGGCGTGTTGAATCGCGGGCCAAGATGGTTTTCGCGACGCGAGTTCCAATCAGAAAGGCGACCTTGTTCGGTCACTGGGTCCCACGGATTTGCTCGCATCTCGGAACGATCGATCGCACCATCTCCTCTGCTCTTGCAGCTCCGGTTCGGCCGGTGGGCGAACCCGCCGGTCGGCCGAATCTCTCACCTACGCGGCGGCGGCCACTTCGGCCTCGCTTTTGGCATCGAACCGCGCGCTGTCATAATCCTCTCCCGTCGTCATCAGCTTCCAGGCGATGCGTGCAGTCTTGTTGGCCAGCGCCACGGCTGCCTGCTTCGGCGTTTTGCGCTGGAGCAGGTCGAGCAGCCAGCGCGATCCACGACGGTGCTTCCCCGTCGCTTGCTTGACTACCGCGGTCGCCCCGACCACTAGAAGTTGACGTAATCTCTCGTCGCCGGCTCGGGTTATCTTGCCGAGCCTGGTCTTTCCAGCGGTGGAATGGTCTTTGGGCGTCAGGCCGAGCCAGGCTGCGAACAATCGTCCCGAACGGAAGGCGTGCGGATCAGGCGCCTTCATCACCAGCGCGGCCGCCGTAACTGGCCCGATCCCAGGGACCTGCGCCAAGCGCCGGCTTGTGGCGTCGGCACGGTGCCAGGCCAGCAACTTGGCCTCGATCGCCTTCATCTCGGTCTGCACCTGGTCGTATTACCGAGCAAGCATCACAAAAAGCTCGCGGCCCAGCACGGGCACACGTTCGTCCCGCTCGATCGCGGCCAGGAAGGCAGCAAGCTTGTCCAGCCCTTGGGCCGCGGTCAGACCGAACTCCGCCGCATGACCCCGGATCGTGTTGGAGAGTTGCGTGCGACGCCCGACCAATTGCTCGCGGACGCCAAGCAGCATCAATGCGGCCTGCTGCTCCGCCGTTCTTTACAGGCACATACCGCATCCGCGGCCGGCTTGACGCCTCGCAAAGCCCCTCCGCATCGCGTCCGTCGTTCTTGTTGCGCGGCACGTAGGGCTTCACCAGTTGCGGCGCAATCAGCTTGACCGTGTGTCCCAGCCTGCCGAGCTCCCGTGCCAAGTGGTGAGCCGCCCCGCAAGCCTCGATCGCGACACCGTCGGCGGCAGCTTCGCAAAAAACTCCAGCATCGCTTTGCGACTAAGCCGCTTGCGCAGTACGACTTGCTCCGACGCATCGACGCCATGGAGCTGGAAAATATACTTCGACGTATCCATCCCAATGCGGATAATCTGGCTCACGGACGGCTCCTGTGAATGGGTGTGTGACAACCTCATTCTGGCACAACTGATGCCGTAGGGGGCCGTCCACCCCATCAGAAGCCAAGAGCGAGATTGCAAAGGCATGGGCCCCGGCTCTGCGCCGCACCGCTACGCGCTGCGTCCGGGGCACGAGCGAGACCTCACTCCACCGCGGCGTAAACCAGATCCCGCACCAGGGTCCGCGTGTAGTCGCGCTGTCCGGGCCCCTGGCTCATGAACACCGCGAACAAATCTTCCTTCGGATCGATCCAGAAGAACGTGCCGGCGATGCCGCTCCAGAAATACTGGCCGACGCTGCCGGGGAACGGCGCGATGCCAACCTCGCGGCGCACGGCGAAGCCGAGACCGAAACCGTGGCCGGGAGCAAGCAGGGTGCCGTTGATCTGAACGTGCGGCCCGAGATGATCGGACGCCATCAGCTCCAGCGTCTTGCGGCCGATGATCCTGTTGCCGTCAAGCGTGCCGCCATTGCGCAACATCAGGCAGAAGCGGGCATAGTCCATCGTGGTCGAGACCAGGCCGCCGCCGCCGGACTCCATCACCGGCTGCTCGAGCATGTTGAACAGCGCGACCTTGTCGCCGGTCCAGGGATCGGCCGCGAATGGCTCGGCGAGCCTGCCCGCATTGGCCTCGGAGGTCGAGAAGCCGGTCTCGGCCATCTGCAGCGGGGCGAGCACGCGCTCGGTGAGGAAGGCGCCGAGCGACTTGCCGCTGACGACCTCGATGATGCGGCCGAGGATGTCGGTGGAGCGGCTGTAGTTGAACTCCGCGCCGGGCTGGCAGACGAGCGGGAAGCTCGCCACCAGCGCGGCATGCTCGGCGTTGCTGATCTTGCGGCTGCGGACGCGGGACGCCTGATAGAGTTTGTGCACGGGACCGTCGCCCTGGTGCTCGTAGGTGAGGCCCGAGGTGTGGCGGAGCAGGTCCTGCACGGTCATCGGCCGCGTCGGGGCGACCAGCTCCAGCTTGCCGTCCTTGACGACGCCGACCTGCTGGCTCGCGAATTCCGGGATGAATTTGGCGACGGAATCGCTAAGCAGGAGGCAGCCGTCCTCGACCAGCGCCATGACGGCGACCGACACGATCGGCTTGGTCATCGAAAAGATCCGGAAAATCGAATCACGTGCCATCGGCGCGGCGACCGCCGGGCTCTGCTTGCCGAGCGCCTCGAACCAGCCGACCTGGCCACCTCTCGCCACCAGCACCGTGACGCCGGGAACGGTTCCCTTGTCGATCTCGCGCTTGAAGGTGTCCGACATGGCCTTGAGGCGGGGACGCGACAGCCCGAGGGTCTCCGGGCGCGCCTCCGGCAAGGGCGGGGTCAACGGCGCGATGGCGGCCTGTGAGGCGGCTGGAGCGGTCGCTGTGGCGGTCATGGGGACTCCCGGTTGTTCTTGATTATCGGCAATGGACTGTGGCTCAGAAGGCCCGGCACAAACAAGCGAAGCCGGCCCGGTTCACCCTTGCAATCCGGCCGCTCTCTGTGCTTGAAAGCGTGTCTGATCCTAAGGCGACGCAGGGTCTGTAGGAGTGTAGCTCAATTGGTAGAGCACCGGTCTCCAAAACCGGGGGTCGCAGGTTCGAGCCCTGCCACTCCTGCCAGTAAAATCAATCGCTTAAGCGGCTCATTACCTCGAACAGACTCTGAACTGGACCCAAGTCGGACCCAAACGGCTCAGGCCCCAAAAATGCCGGCAGACAGATCGTTGATGACCGAGGCGACTGAAGTATCGGCCCTCTGCTTTCGCTTGCGCTTCGCGTAGTTCCTCAGAAGCACCGCCGGGTCGTCACCGATCCGCTCGGTCACGGTGTGCACCGGTACGCCCTTGTCCAGGAGCAGGGTGGCATGGGTACCGCGGAGGTGGTGAAACTCAAAGCCGAGGAAGCCGAGCGCGTCCGCGCCCTTTCGGAAGCGCTTCGAGAATGCGCTGGGGTCCCGCGGCTTCGTGATGTCGAAGTCCTCTCCGGCCGCCGGCGCGCCGGGGAAGAAGGCATCGTCAGGCAGCTTGATCTTGGTGAAGTCGACATTGGAGGCCTCGGCACCGTCAGGGATGCCAGCAACGAGCCGCTGGTACTTCTCGCGCTCGGCTAGCAGCAACGCGACGGTCCCGTCGTCCAGCGCGATGGTGCGCTTCCCGCGCCATTTCTTGGGCACCTTGTAGCGGACGCCAAACTTTCTGGTGATCTCCAAGTCACGCTCGACCCGCAGGGTCTTTTTCTCGGAATCCTCGGAATCGAAGTCGATCCACCGGAAGGCCAGCAGCTCATTGCGCCGGAGACCCATCGACGCGTCGACCGCGACCGGAAGGTACATCGTCGGCGACGGCTTGAAGCCGTTGAATCAACGTCTTAAGGTCCGGCTCGTCGAGCGCCAGGGCATGATCGCTCTCACGGGCCGACGGAAGCTGTTCGATGCGAGTCATCGGATTGCTTGCCAGCATTCCCTTGCGCTCGGCCGTGGACAGTGACGAGTTGAAGAACCGGTGTACATGGTTGTCCGAACGGCGATCTCGCAGCAGAAATCCTCATCCAATTTGAAAGCAACAGCGTCGCGCGAATAAGAGAGATCACCGGCCCGGTGGACCGAACGCACTTGGCCCCAGCCGAATACGGGCTATGGGCCGGTTGCTGAGACAGGTGATTCCGAATGTGGCGAACTCACCGGACATCGAATAAGCGGCGCCCACTGTGGATTTCCGCAGGCCTCACCGCACCCGGTGACCTTCAACTTGCGGCGTCTTGCCGGGGACTTCCAGCCATGATCAGCACCGTGCAACTCGGGTGTAGCTACTTGCTGCTACCCGTGTAGCCCACTCCTCTGCCTAGCCATAGGAAAGCTGCGCGCCTGCACGTGTGCTGCACGCTTGCCTCACGGTATAGGCAGTTGCGAGGGGGCGGAAGAACCTCGTTTTGCCCAGGCACGAAGTAACGGCGAAGCTAGGCGATCTTCGTCGCGGATTATCCTATACGCTTGACCGGCCAAGTAACACGTTACGTCGGCGATGTGGGCCGGTTTTGATCCAGAGCACCACCATGTCCAACATCATCACGTTCCCGCGCACCCGCCCGTCATCAAACGTCCGCGCCCTTAATCTGCCATTCAACTACCGACCAGCGCCGGCCGGCTCATCGCGTCCCGAACGTCGGCGCGCGAACATGCACACCTGCGTGTTTCGGAGCTACGACCTAATTATCAAATCGAGCGAGGCGGATCTCGTCCGCGTCGTTCACCATGATCCGCAGAAGGCGAATACTGAGCTGAGGGGCATCCAGCAGCAGCGCCAGCGCGATCGAGAGCACGCGGCCGCCCGTGAGGAGCTTCTGACTAGGACAGAGGTCAAGCTCGCCGCCGCGCTCGCCTCGGTTCAGTGCAGCCGATCGATGGAGGGCTGAACAATGGCAAAGGCAAAGCAGAAGCCTGTCAAGCCCAGCCGTGGGGCGATCGCCCGCCGCGGCAACGCCGCCAAGCGGCTCAAAACCCGCCCGGAGTGCGCCAATGAGCCGTTTGGTCTCGGACGGGGCAAATCGCCAGACGCCTCCAGTAGCTCGCAATCGATTCGGGGATCGAGGCGGCGCCGGCGGTCGGCCCGACCATGTCCGAGAAACTGGCTGCTTACTGCGACCGGCACCGCATAAGCTACGACTGGATGCTCGATGGCTGCCTAAGGGCCTCAAGCAGATGGTCGACGCGCGGCGAATTCGGCTGGCGGCAGTACCGAGCGCTACCACCTTCGCAGAGCGAAGTATGCCCAGCGCACGCCCGAGCACCAGGCGATAGTGACAGCTGATATTTATCGCATCATGGCGGAGCACGACCAATGAAGCGCCGCCGCCGAGCTCACAGGAAGCGCGACCGGTAGCGGCCGATGACGCATCGCCGACGGCTCAAGCGGCAGGAACGAGGCCCCGCCGGTTCACGCTGGTGGGCCAGTACCTAGTAGCGTTCGTAATATCTTGGTTCGTACCTATCGCGGTGAGGTCGATAATAGCCGTCGCCATAGCCGTAGCCGTATGGGGCGTAGCGAGGTCTCGCGTAGGCCCCGGGGGCGCGATAGTCGTTCGGGTAGCAGCGACCGTTCGAATAGTTAAAGTCGTAGCCATCCGGACATGAGCCGCCTCTTCCCCGAAATTGGACTTGTTGTACGAGGGCTTCCTGGGCAGGGGCGGCCGATACTGGCCCAAGGCCAGCCAGCGCCAGTACCGCAGCTTGAATAAGCACCGTGTCTCTCCACTCTTGATAGATGTGCAACGAAAGGCCAGGAACCAAGTTCCCATACCGACGGTTATAATGCGCTTTGGCGCAACAGCCATTGAACGGCTCATTCACCTGCTGTTCACAGGGGTTCCCATCCCCCTCAGTGGCCTTGCGATTGTAAGCCGCGGATTGCCCCTCTCGAAGTCGGGCCGAAGATCGGCGCCGCGACTTCTGCATACCTGACAGACTAACTGTGGCTCGATGTCAGACAGCCGCACGGAATCGCCCCAACGATCGGCGTCCAGAGCAACGTGATGGCCGCAATGGCAGTAGACCAGCACGCCGCGGACGCCCATCTCGCGCATCTCGCCGAAGGTGATCTTGAGCGGCCGGCCATCTGCGCGCGTCGGCGTGTGTGGCGCTTTGAACGGGGCATGCCGGCCATCGAAGCGCGCCGCCGGCGAGAAACAAATTATCAATCCCTTGGGCCACGGAACGCGGGCGAGTTACTGCGCGTCGTGGGTGTGCAGGAACCCTTTTTGCAGCCCCGCGGCTGCACGGATCCAATCGTCACTTTGCCTGCGGGATTGCGCGCTTCATTTATTGATCGAAGAGGGGCACATGAAGGCGGTATCGCCATGCGAAGGCGAATAGATCATGCCCTTCTTGATGACTGCTACGCGTCGGAGCGACACTGGCGGTTTTGACTTTTAGCAGCTGGGCGATGTCGCCCGATCTCTGAATTCCGCTGCCGAGCTTTGCGAGAGCTCGCATATATTTCCCTTCCGACGGAGTGCAGCGGTCAAAGCGTACCTTGAAGAACCCCTCATCAAGAACGGCAGTTGCATTGTTGTGGGCTTGCAAGACGTCTCTCGCCCGGATGTGGTTTCCCTCAGCTACATTCCACGCTTCGTGAGCCCATTGCTGCGGAAAGTAGGGATATCGCTCAGTAAGGCTTAGGATCTGATTGACCGCCGCGGGTTCGATCTCGATGCCCTCTTCGCGTGCCGGGTTGCCGAGCGTGAGCCTGCGATCTCGGTTCCTTTTGTCCCTGAGTCAAATCGACTCAGCGTCGCACAATTCGTCGGACCCAACACTGGACCCAAAGGCGAAAGTACAGGACAGAACTGGACGGACAGGGTGGATTATGAAGAGAGCAGTACCGCTTGTTTACTTACGCAATCGAATTGGGCGACACCAGACGATACGATGTCGCCCGTACTCCAAAACCGGGGGTCGCAGGTTCGAGCCCTGCCACTCCTGCCAGTAAAATCAGTCACTTAGATGAGATGCTGGCGGGGTAGAGACAAGGCGTCCCTCGTACGAATCACGGAAAAGCCGTCCAAATATCCGAGGTCCCGCGCCGAGGCCTGCGGGGCGCGCCTCAACGCACGAGGGTCCGCTCCGCGTCGCGGGGAACCTGGCTGAGATCGACGTCCCGGATGGGAACGCGGCGCAGCAAAGAGACGATGGTCCCGACGAGCTCGAAATAGGTGTGCATCCGCAGTGCACGGGATGACCCCTTCAGCTCCGCGTTCAGGCTCACAGGTACCTGCACGTAGCTGAGGCCGAGCTGGAGCAGCGAGATCAACGCGCAGATCTGATAACCGTAGCCGTCGGTCTTCACCGCGATCTGGCGCAGCCATTTCACGGGATAGACGATCATGCTGTGGTAGTCGGACAGCCAGAAGCCGAACAGGAAGTTCAGGATGAACCGCAGCGAATGCGACTGCAGCGAGCGGTTGACCGAGCGGTCCGACTGGTTGTCGCGATAGGTGATGACGAGGTCAGCGGCGCCCGCGGCCTTGAACATCCGGGCAATCCCGTCGTTCTGGAAGGCGTGATCGCCGGGAATGAGCGTGATGGCGTCGAACTTCGCGCGCGACAGGGCGAATTCGAAACCGGCGCCGACACCCCGCCGTTCGGCGTTGTGATGCACGATGATGCGCGGATCGCCGGCCGCGAACTCGTCCAGGATCGCGCCGGTGGCGTCGGTGCTGCCATCGTCGATCAGAAAGATCTCGAAATCGTCGAGCAGCTCGCGGGCGAGCGGCAGCACGCCGCCAATGGTGTCGGCGATCTTGTCCTGCTCGTTCAGAGCAGGGATGACGATGGTAAGCCGCTTTGCCGCCCTGGAAGGTGTCATCTTATGCCGCCGTTGCCGGCTACCCTTGACTGGTAGAACCCCGGGACAACTCTAGGTCATCTGAGCCGGGCGAACAATGTGGGCCCCGGACCATGGTCCACACAACCGGACGGGAAAGCCGGGATGTGTGTGTTTCGCGCAACTAGTCGGAAAAATCATAGAGGCCGGTATCGCCAATGCCGAAGGCCCGGCGCAGCCATCCGATGCGGCCTGCCATATTCCGGCCCGCCGCCGTCGCCCTGAAGTGCGAATCGACCGGTTCGACCAGGCCGCCATCGACCAGGTTCCCAATTCGTCCCCGGAAGAGATCCGGAACCTGCCTCTCGGCGATGTCCGAAACCGGGGCCCTGCGACCGGGCCGGTCGACGAGGCTGCGCAGGATGTCCAGGGAAACCGATTTATACACCGCGCCAAAGGCGAAAACGTAAGCCATGACGCAAAATCCGAAAATCGACGCGGCGTTCCAATATTGAAATTGCGGGATGGCGAAAATTCCGAGCATCACGCCGAGACCATGCGAGACGACCGCGGCGATCGCGAGCAGGATCACGGGTCCGAGCGCCCATGCGCGAGCGCGGGCCATGAGCTGCAAGGCAGGCGCCAGCAGGGCGAAGACGACGACGGCGACGAATCCGACAGCGAAGGACATTGTGCCGCTCACCCAAGACCCGTCGACAGACGAACAAGCTTGACGAAATGCGCGACCGCTACCCCCTTGGCCGTCGGGGCCAGCCGGCCGTCCGCCGTCACCACCAGCCTTGAGCTGATCAGGAGTTTCAGGCGGTTGTGCGCGAAGGTGCCGAGGTCGCCGCCCTGCATGTACGCCTCGGCCCATTGCTCCAAAGTGAGGGGACGTCCGGACTTGACCAGCGCCATGAGCAGCGTGACCGTAAAGCCCCAAGCGAGCAGACTGAACGGGATGTAGCAAAACATCATCGCGGTCCCCAACAGCAGGAGACCGCCAATCACGTCGCCGACGTCGCGTTGACCTGGAAGCGCCACACACGCGATGGCGTAAAAGATGACGACGCTGGCGCAGGCCAGCCGGAAGCGGCGGCCGGATCCGCCGGTGGCGGCGATGCGCGCGTAACACAGCAACAGCAGTGGAAAGGCGATGCTGAGACCAATCGCAGCGGCCTGCGCCGGGCCCGGTAGCATGTTCATTGCGTAAATCGCCCCGGACGCTCTCAGGCCCAGCCAGAGCGGAAGTCTATAGGAGGTCGCATTTTTCCGGTCAAGAGAGCCCCCGGCGCCCCGGACTTGCGGACGTCTTGTGGGCGTGCGAAGCCTTGCCGGCGCCGTCCCCTTATTCGAGATGCTCCCCAATTGCTGCGTGCGATAGTCGTCCTCCTCATCGTGTTGCTGGCTGCACATGCGCCGATGCTCATGAACGACGGCCTCTTCATGGACGACTGGCTGGTGCTCAAGCTGCGTGCGGACTATTTCGTTGACATCGGCTTCCTGCTGAATGGCGCCGGTCATCCGATCTTTTACAGTTACGACATGCTGGCGAACTGGACGGGCGCACCAGTGGCCGTGATGGTATCGCTGGCGCTTGCTGGAATCGTCTTCGGCGCGGTCTGTCTGGTGCTGACGGCGACGCGGCTCGGTTTGCTCGATCGCGCCGAAGCGGTCGGCGTCGCGATGATCGTCTGGACCTATCCCGGCTATCAGCTTTGGGCAGGCAAGGCCAACGCCGTCTACGTTTTCAGCTTTGGGCTGCTGTTCGTTGGCGCTTGGCTGTTGGTCCTCGCTTTCAGCGCCCGAGGCTGGCGGCTTGTGTCGCTTCGCGTCGCTTGTGCGTTCGTGTTCCTTCTCAGCTTCGCGCTCAACTCGACGGTCGTGCTCTATGCCTTCGTCATGCTTGGGCTGTTCGTTGCGACATGGCAGAGCGGAAACGTCGGAGAGGGCTTCCTTCGCCGCACCCGGCACGCAGCCTGGCGTTGCGCGCTGGGCTATCCGGAATTGATCGTGCTTCCTCTGGTGTATGCGGCCGCGCTCAGTATCTGGTTCAAACGGATTGGTCTTTATGCGCAACACTATGGCGCCCATCTCCCCACGCTCGGCGAAATGGCGAATGGATGGCGGGCGTTCTTCGACGCCGGCTACAGGGACGTCGTGATCCACGCCATTCAGGCAGCGTCCCAGAGTCCGGCCCCCTTCGCCATCGCTGCTGTCCCCGTCGCCGTCACTGTGTTGCTGCTGCGTCCCGGCAAGGAGCCGCCTGCATCAAGACGCGCGATCGCCTTGCCGCTCGCGCTCGCCGTGGTTCTGTTCCTCGCCTTGTCGTCACCCTATCTGATCGCTGGCCTGCGACCCTCTTCCGCGCATTTTTACGAGAGCCGTCACCTGTTGCTGTTCGGTATTCCGGCGGCGCTGACGCTGCTCGCGCTCAAGCGTCTGGCAGACCATCGGATCGGCTCTGGCGTTGCCTTCGCGTTCCTGTTCGGATCGGGAACGATGCTGTGGATCGGCATGTTGTGGAACGACTACGCCTTCATGCAGGCGAGAACGCTGAAGCAGGAGGCTCTGACGAGCAGCCTTGCCAACCGGGTGCAGCCCGCGGCCACGGTCTACGCGCTCGACGATCACTTTTTCGGCCATCCGTCGCGAGACGTGCCGTTCGGCCTCGCCGAGGTCACGGGCATGCTTCGCCTCGCGTGGGGCAATCAGCCCTTCTTCGGGTTTGCCTTGCGTGCCGAGCGGCCCGATATTCTCTACGAAATGGCCGAGAAGCGGGTCGCTCTGGGAACTGCATTCCGTCACTTCGATCCGTCGGGGCCGCAGGCGACGATCTTGTTGCTGGCGGCCTCTGGGACTGCGTCGGATCGGACGTTGGTGCGAAAGTACTACACATGCCGCTTGCTGGCGCGCTGTGATGTTGCAGAGCTTCTGGCTCAAATTGCGCGGGTCACGATCGAGGTGGGCCCGATTGCCGGCATCATTCCGCTCGACCGCGCAAGCGAGAGTGTCAAGCCAGGCCGCTAGCCCACCGCTTCCAGACTGTCTCTGCAAGCGCGATGTCGGTCACCGAATCCGCGCCGGAGGCCAGCGGTGTACCATGCGTGGCGACATCGGAAACGAAGGCGTCGGCCTGCCGCCGAAATGCCCAGCTCGCATCACCGGCCAGCCGCGTGCGTTGACCATTGCTGTCGACAACCACCTCCGCCTCTTCTGCGGCAAACGGTGGGGGCAGTTCCAGGGTCACCGCGCCGCGCTCGAAGTCGATGGTCAGTCCTTCGCGCCAGGCTCCGTCTGACCCGCTCACGAGATCTAGCGTGCAGGCGATGCCGTCAAAATCGAGGGTGATGCGCCCGGCCCCTGAAGCCTCGATCGCGCTTTCGGTGACCGCGGGCGACGATCCGAGCAAATAGCGCGACAGGTTAATGATGTGGCTGAAGACGTTCAGAAAGTTGTCGTAGCCGGGACGTATCGAGCGCGGCATCCAGTCGGGGCCATCCTGCCAGAGTTCGATTCCGTCCGGGCGCGCTTCGCCGGTCATCACGAAATTGTCCTGCGACCGCCCCGTGTCGCCGCCGAAGCACCAGCCCTTTGCCCGGACGATGCGTCCGAGCGAGCCGTCATGACGCAAGCGCGTCAGCACCTCAAACGCCCGTGCCACGCCGGCGTCGTGACGCTTCATGTAGCCGATGCTGTAGACAAGGTTTTGCTGCCGTGCGGCTTCGGCCAGCGACATGGCCTGGGCGGTCGTGTAAGCCATCGGCTTCTCAGAGAGCACGTGCCGGCCGCTGTTGAGCGCGTCCAGCACGATCGGACCAGTGGCCCGGCGCTTGGTCACCACCACGACGGCGGATACCGCGCTGTCCGCGAGCAGCTGCCGGTGCGAGCCGTAAATTCGCGAGATGCCGAATTTCTGCGCGGCCGCAGCCGCCAGATCCGGCCGGAGGTCTGCGATCGCGACGACGCGACAGGCGGGATTGGCGACGAGATTGGCGAGGTGGCACATCTGGCCGACCATGCCCGTTCCGATGATGCCAATGCCTGGCCTCAATGGCTGCGCTCCCTTAGCGCTTCCGGATGACGAGGAAATGCGCCGGCTGTCCCCAGGCGCTGATGAATGCGGCATCCGACCGGGTGAGGGCGGCGACGGTGGACGCGTCCCGCCGCCCGATTGCAGCAAAGATGCGGTGGAAGCTGTCGAGCGTAGCCGCGATGGCTTCGATGTCGGCCGCGTCGTCGGCGAGAACGTCCGTCGTGCCGATCGTCTCGCGCAAGGATGCAAGGCCCGCGACGACGCGCGGCAGGCTCTCGCCGAAGGGATCGTCGATCATTGCATCGACGTCGCGAACCAGCGCCTCGATCGACGCGGAAATCGCCTGCACGGCATCGGCCTTGCCGACCAGATAGAGCTTTCGCCCGCCGAGGAAGCTCAGGCGGCTGCGATCGAGATGGCGCGCGGCGCGACGCAGCTTCTCGTCACCGGGCAGAACCTTCTTGTGCCAGTAGATGTCGAGGCTGTCGCGGTAGGCCGGCCATGCCGAATGGACGTCGAATCCCCTGTCGTGCGCGGCCGTGCACAATGCGGTCGCGTCGAGGAAGTAGCGATGCCTGACGAACGGATTCTCCAGCACGTCCATCAGCCAGGATTCGAAGCTGCGGGTGTGCGGAATGCTGTTCCACTTCGTCTCGAACAGCATCTTCGCCGTCTCAAGCGCAGGACGGCCGGTCAATGCCTTGCCGGCCGCATGCATCGCCTTGAGCGCGAGCTCGAAGAAGCCGCCATAGCGCTCGTAATAGGAAACGACGGCGTAACCGTCCGGGTTGAGCAGGCGGTGGAAGATTGCGAGCCATTTTTCGCTCGGCTGCACGGTGTAGATGAAGCCCTCGGCATCGATGATGTCGAAACGGCGGTCGCTGCTAAAGCCCTCGACGTCGGCCAGCGCGAGTTCGCGAAGACGTCCGGTCAGACCGAAACGCGCGAAATAGGCCTCGATCTTCGGGTGCGCCAGCCGGTTCGGTTCGGCGAGTGTCATGTTCGCGCCCCAGCCCGCAAACACCAGAGCGTTCTCGCCGGAATCAGGACCGAATTCGAGTACCTCGGCATCGCGAAACAGTCGCGGCGGCAGCACCAGCTTGTCCGAAAACAGCTCGCGCCGCTGGGCGGCATAGGCCTCGAGCTCGCTCGACGATTTGAAGTTCCCGAACGTCGGCAGGACGTCCTGACGTTCGTAATAGTTGAAGAGCTTGTCGTCAGCCATGCCGCGACCCTGCGGCCGCCTCGAGACGGTCGAGCTCGCTCCAGATGTCCGAGGGTGCGAAGATCGAAACGATCTGCAACGGTCGCTTCACATTCTCGCGCAGCCGGCTGCTGACCTTGGCCTCGTTCTCCTCGTTCACGGCGAGAAGACAGACGAGTGGCCCAGACTTGCCTGCGAGATCCTCGGGCGAACGGATCGGAATGCCGGTACCGGGTAGGAACAGTCCCTGGCGCTCCTTCTGGTCGTCGACGGAGAGATCGACGAGATCGGCCAGCTCGTGGGCGTTGGTGAAGGTGCAGGCGCGGCAGCCGGCGCCGTAGATGGCGATCTCCGCGCCGTTGGCGCGGGCCTCCGCCAAAATCGGGCGGAGACGTGCGCCATACTCTCTCGCGCGCTGACCGAATTTCTCGCCGACGCCGGACGGCGCGGGCGGCGACGCCACGTCGCCCTTGGCACGGCGGGCGGCGATCGCAAGGCTGCCGCCGCTGAAATTGTATTTCTTCACGGACACCGCCTCGAAGCCGTGGCGCGCCAGCAGCGCGATCAGGGTCGGCTCGGTGAAATAACTGACGTGCTCCTCCCAGAGGACCGAGAGGTCTCCCACCGCCGAGCCCGGATCAAAATCAGGTACGTCGATGAACAGCAGGCCGTCGTCGCTGAGCGCGATCTTGACGCAGTCGAAGAAGTTCTCGAAATCGACGATGTGCTCCAGCACCTGGCGCGACACCACGAGGTCGAACTTGCCGGCGCTCGAGACCGCATCGTGACACAACGCCGGGCTGATCATGTCGGCATAGACCTTGATGCCGCGCTCGCGGGCGATCTTGCCCGACACCGGGTTGGGCTCCACGCCCACCAAAGTCTTCGCACCGCGTTCGCGCAGCTTGTCCATGAACAGGCCGTCGTTGCATCCGATCTCGAACACGGATTGATGCTCGGAGAATTTCGCGATGGTGTCGAGCTCGTCCGCCTGATGCGGCTCCGGTTTCCAGCTGCTGAAATTGTAGTTGAACTGGCGATACAGAATTTCCGGATCGATCGGCTTGACGATCTGTGGCAGGCCGCAATCGCCGCAGGCCAGCACTTCGAACGGATAGCGTTCTTCCTGCTCGTTTCGGCTATGCCGAAGGCGGTGCGCAATCGGCATCAATCCGAGGTCGATGACCGGACGCAGGTTGGTCGAATGGCAAAGGCGGCAATGGTCGGTCACTGGTCAGGCTCTTTGCAGGAACAACATTGGAGGCACAGCCCCCCGGGTGAAACTCCGAACTGGCTGAAGGCTATATAGTGGCTCAGCCTGCGCCACAATTCCTAAGTTGTCTTGTCCCTGCGCCACCAACGGCCGGAACAGCGCCGCGCCACGGCACGATCGCCTTCGATCGATGGCATCCGGCCCGTCGGGTTGCTGCGGCAGTTCCGTGCGGTTGCACCTCGTTCAGGTACCCGCAATTACCGCTGATGGAGCGGTGGAGCAGCATCATCCGGTTCGGCGTCGCAAGCCGCACGCTCGGGCGCAAGCAGCCACACAGCGCCCCCGATGATGCCGACAATGAGATTGCCGAGCCCAAGCAAGATCGACATCGCGAGCGCCTTGTCGGATGCGATGCCGACAAGCCCGAGCGAGCCGACCATCGCTCCCTCGCGGATGCCCCATCCTCCGATGGAGAGCGGGACGGCGGCCGCCATGATCACCAGCGGCACGAGGACGAATGCGTCGAGTGCGGACAACCCGGCGTCCAGCCCGATCGCGAGAGCATAAGACGCCGTAATGGTCAGAAGATGAACAACAATAGCCGAACCTAACAAGGCTTTACGTCCCGCTTTCGCGAGTAGCGGGGCCTCGAGAAGCGCCGCAAATTGCATGATCCGGACGGGAAGACCTGCAGTCATTCGGGCCGACAACCGATTCAACATCAGGAGGACGATTGCGCCGAAATATGCGGCGGCGACGACAGCTGCGACGGCGAACAGCAAGACGTCGTCATGAATGCGCGAGATCAAGAACGGCATTCCCGCCAGAATGAGCAAGCCAAGGGTCAGAAGGCCGATGAACCGATCCGCGACAATGCTGCTCAGGGTCTGCGACCACCTTACTCCATGGCGCCGCAACATCCATATACGGACTGCTTCGCCGCCGGAGGGCAACACCTGATTGAACCAGGCGCTGGCAAGTACAATGCGCCATCCGGCCGCCCAATCCAAGGACACGCCGATCGCGCGGAGGATCAGAATCCAGCGGTTGCACAAGGCGAACGTCTGCGCGAACAGCAGCAGCATCGCCAGCGCGAGCAAGTGTAATTTAACAGCGAGAAGGTCGGCCTTGAGTGACGAAAGATCGAGGTCGCGTGCAACCAGAATGATAATGCCGGCTGAGACCATGAACTTGGCCAGGACAATGATCGTCTTCTTGCCTGGAGGCATCGTCAGCCCGTTCCACCCGTCAGCAGCCAGTCCTTCCCAGCTTCGCGCATCGGCTGAATGCGACCGGCCGGAGGAGGGCGATGGGGAGCCGCGGCGCTAGCTCTGGCGAGCATGGGTGCAATGGCTCGAATCGAACTGGTTCGTTCCCGGGCAGCCTACCAGGAGGATCAACGGGAGCCATAGTATGAGCATCGCGATTTGCCTATCGAATTCCGGAGCCGGAATCTTCGCAGGCTGGCGCGGGTAACGCCAGCAGCCAGGCGGCTCCACGTACTCCGGGCCGGCGGCAAGGTGGCCGGTATTCTGCTCTTGCTAGCGGAATTGCCAGATCGTCCTTCAATTGCATGAGCTCGCCGCGACCTTGCGTGGCCGACGGCGCATCCTCAAGGACGGCCCTCATCAGTTCGAGCAGTCCGATGCGATCGGGCGGCGGAATTCCGGGCGCCGCGCGGTAGCGCCAGGTCTCTCGTCGTGGGGGACAGGGAAAAAATTCGAGGTAGGAGATCGTGCAGCCTTCACTCCGTACAGCCCCAGAACTGTCGAAATCTCCACAATGATCCGTGTACACGAACGATCGCTCTCGATTTGCATCGCGCAGCGCCATCTGTGCGACATTCATGTCAGGGGCGCCAAGGCAGCGGGAGCGATACGAGATTATATGGACATTCTCTATATGGAGCCTCACGACCTTTGGTTCGGGGTCAGCAAGCAAGGCTGCTCGAACTTGCCGCTGGAGATCCGAGCTGATCAGCCCGTCGTAGAGAAGCCATTTGGAGTCCTGCACCATGGACAGCGCGAAGACGGCGAGCAGGCCCCCAGCCAAACCGGCGCGCAATCGTGCTCCCGGAACCGCCTGGATGAACGTCGCCATCAGCATCAAGATGCCGAACTGCGAGGGAAAGAGCAGTCTCGATTCCGCCCGCATCACGTCGCCATAAATTCCGGTGATGGCGTAAGGCATCGCACCGAGGAGAGCGATTGCGGCTCCTAGCACCAACAGCAATATCGCGTTGGCGGACGAGACGAAGCTCCTCAGCAGCCATGGTGTCCAGAAAGCGCTCGCGGAGAGCAGGGCGGAGCCGACCATGGCGGCCAATGCCAGGGCTGCGGAATTGCGGCTTTCCAGTAGCCCGACCCGCGGGAATAGGCGTAGCCCAGGCCTGTCCAAAAGGCCATGAAATGGGCCGCCAGCGCTTCTCGGATGACGACAGGGTCAGACACGAAACTATATTGTCCGGCGTAATGACCGCTCTTCCCCAAAATCGTCAGCCGCAGCAAGATGATGGTTGCGATGGCCAGCCAGAACGGAACGAGCCGCGCAAGTGTCCGTGTCCAACGTTCGCCGGCAGATCGGGCCAGCACGACCCGGAGTGGCTCGAGGGCGATCAAGGTCTCCAGCGACAATGAGAAGAACAGGCAGAACGGTGCGGCCCATCGAAGCGCCCGTACTTTCGAATAGGTCAACTCGTAAGACAACAAATAGAAAAGCAGGAGGACGTCGTAGACGGCGTTCTGCGAAAGGCGAATGACGTAAAACGGGCTGAGCAGGAAGAGAGCCGCAAACAATGCAGCTATGGGCTTTGTGTGCGGTGACCTTTGGAGGATGGAGTAGAGCAACAGGCCGTTCGCGAGGTGGCAACCCAGACCTGCTAACCGCGCAGCGACGTCGGGCATATCGGGCAAGAGAACGACGAGCAGCGACATCGGTACGATGAAGCCGGCATGAGCCGCTTCCCGCAGCACGCGGAAAAGTCCGGGGAGGCCCTCAGTCCAGTAGGTGTAGTAAACGCTCCAATCGTCGCCGAAGACCTCGCGTGCGAACAGTGCAGGCAAGCTCGCACCAAGGGCGAGAACCACACCGACCCAGACATATCCGATACCCTTTCGCTCGCGCATGTAGCAAAGCGCGGCGTCTGGGGTCGTCTTCCGGCGGAAGCCGTCGGGACGGACCGGTTCGATCATGGCCTCAGGCCCTCGCATCGCGGCCTTGATGTTCGATGACGAGCCTGCCGATCTGCGCGACGTAGTCGCGCACTTCGGCGGCGTCACTGCCATCGGGGGCCCAGTCCGGAAAAGCCGTCCGCGAGGGATCGAACGGACCGGCGGTGGTTTCGTGGAACACCAGCCATTCCGAGGTGATCAGGATCGAATGGAAGACCTTTTCCGGCATGCGATAGTAGCAGCGCTTGCCCTGGCCGTAGGGCGCCATCTCGAGCACCTCGCGAATGCGGCCGTCATCCTCGAAGATCACGACCTGCGCGGTGCCCTCGATGACGTGAAACGATTCAGGTTTGCCAAGATGCTTGTGGGGCCGCACATAGGCCTCCCGGTGGTGCACGATCAGCATCTCGTGCAGGCCGGACGAGGGATCCGGATGCGTGCACAGCCGGCTGCGCAGACGCGGGTTGCCGGCGGCGATGCGTTTCAGTTCCGCGATCGTGGCGTCATCCGCCGTGACGATGGCGTCGTCAGAATAATAGACCTCGGGATTCTGCATGCGCAGAGAGGTCGGCCGGCGCAGGCCCGTCGCCTCATTCGAAGAAGATGAACCCATGGTCGCCCCGGTAGCCGCATTTGTCGTAGATCCACGCCCAGGTTTCCGGGCCGTGGAAGCTCAGGCAGGTGAGCTGCCAGTAGAGCAGATTGGCCTTCTCACGCTCGTTGCGGAAGGATTCCACCATCAGATATTTCGAGGTGCCGCGTCCGACGCGCTCGATCTCGCGTACCGCGCGGAACACGTCCTCGAGCGGAAGGTTGTGCAGCACGCCGAGCGACACCACGATATCGAAGCTGTGATCGGGGTAGGGCAGCTCGACGGCGCTGCCGACCTGGAGCTGCGGCCGGACCTCCTCCTTGGCATTGGCGATGCCGTAGTCGGAGATGTCGATGCCGGCGATGGTGAGGTCGGGGACGAGCTGGGTGAACTCGTAGAGCAAATAACCCTTGCCGCAGCCGACATCGAGCACGCTCATGCCGGGCTTGATGCCGTAGCGATCGATCAGGGTCTGGGCAAGCGGGCGCCAGCGTCCGTCATAGCGATAGCCGCCATAGCCGTAGCGCCGGTCGCCGTCCCAGTAGTCGCGTCCCCATTGCCGCGCGACGGTGGCGGATTCCGCCTTGTCGTGCTCGACCACGCGCTGGACGTAGTTCCGCCTGGTCGAGGCGTGCATCGGCTGGAGCAGGTTGATCTCGCTCATGGGGCTCAACCGGTCCGCGGCATCGTCACAGGATGGTCGCGTACTTGTTGACCAGCAGGATGTCCTCGACCGCCTGGATGTCCTTCTGCGACGACAGCGTGATCTCCTCGACGGCCGCATGGAGGTCGCAGCCTTGGCGCAGCACCCGGTCGTAGATTTCCCGCCGGCGAGCCTCGTCGGGCGGCAGCATGAAGATGCTGTAGAGAATCATGCCGCGCAGTTGCGGCAGCTCGTCCAGGATGTCCTCGAGCACCATGTAGCTGCCGGGCATGGTGTGCTCGGCGGCACTGAGGAGATAGTGCAGGTTCTTCCGCCGCGCATAGTCGCGTATCACGATGTTCTGGACGTGCTGCGGGGTGCGGCTGCCGTTCAGCGGCCGGGCGCCGATATAGCCGCGATGTCCGGTGCGCTCAGCCATGGAAGCCTCCCGGCAGCTTGTACTGCATGCCGACCCGCGTCGCCGGGCGCAGCAGGATCGGCTCGAAGAACTCGCCGAAGCGCTTGTCGGCGTAGGGCGACATGATGCTCTTGAAGCGGCAGTTCATGCTCCAGCGCGTGCCGGCTTCCTCGTTGACGCGGTTGCCGTGCATCAGGGTCTGGTTGAACAGCATCACGTGACCGTAGGGAATCTCGATGAAGGTCGCGTGCGGCTTGATCGTCTTGTACAGCTCCTCGGCGCTGCGCAAGGTCGCCATCCGGTCCTGCATCTCGCCGTTCAGGGACGGCGGCAGCAGATACATCGATTTGGTCCGGTGCACGTCGACCAGCGGCACCCACACCACGACCTCGAACGGCGAGTCGCCCGACCAGACGTCGGAATGGGTGGCGAGCAGCGACGAGCTGTCGCCGGGAAGCTGGATGCTCAGGTTGACGCGGCGCTGCATGCAGAGCTCGTTGCCGACGATGGTCTCGATCGTCGAGCGCGCCAGACGGAAATAGGTCGGACGGAACCACGGCTCTGCATTGAGGCCGTTGAAGACGTGCAGCCGCAGGCCGTTGAGATCGTCCACGCTCACGCGCGTGTGGATGGTGTCGAGCATCGCGTAGGGATCGTTGCTGTGCGGCAGCTTCAGATAGTCCGCCGCGAGCTCCGCGGCGCGCCGCTGGATGCGGTCGAGCCCGGCGCGATCGTCGGCCGGCGTGGTGACGAAGCCGTCGTCGATGAACCGCTGCGCCAGCGCCTGCTCGTCGGCCTGAAGAAAGTCCGTATCCGTCATGCAAAGTACTCCCGGGCGGTCGCGCAAATATAGCTGATGTCGGCGGCCGACAGGAACTGGTTGATGGGAAGCGTGAGGATCTGGTCGGCCTGCCGCTCGGTCACCGGGAACGCGCCGCGGCCATGACCCAGATGCGCCGCCGCCGGCTGCAGGTGGATCGGGACCGGATAGTGAATGGCAGTCTCGACGCCCTTGTCGGCCAGATATTTCTGGAAGTCGGTGCGGCGGTCGGTCTGCACCACGAAGGTATGGAAGGTGTTGAACTCGATGTTGCGGCAGGGCGGAATGAACAGAGGCAGGCCTTCGAGCTCGGCGCGGTATTGCGCGGCGTTGCGCCGCCGGCGTTCGATCACCGAGGGCAGGTGACGCAGGCGAATGCGCAGCACCTCGGCCTGGAGCGTGTCGAGCCGTGACACGATGCCCCATTCCTGGACGTCACTGCGGTTGATCAGGCCGTGATTGCGCAGCCGGCGGATCCTGGCGGCGAGGCCGGCGTCGGCGGTGACGAGGAAACCGGCATCGCCGGCCGCGTTGAGATTCTTCAAGGGATGGGCGGAGAAGCAGCCGAACGTGCCGATGGTGCCGCTCATCCGGCCGTCATAGGTCGAGCCGACGGCTTGCGCGCTGTCCTCGATTACGGCGAGCGCGTGCTTGTCCGCGATCGCCATCAGCGGGGTCATGTCGGCCATGCGCCCGGTCAGATGCACCGGCATGATCGCCCTGGTGCGCGCCGTGACGGCGGCCTCGACCGCGGCCGGATCGATGTTCTGGTCCGGCAGCACGTCCGCAAACACCGGCGTGGCGCCGACCGCGATGATCGCGGCGGTCGACGCCACGAACGAATTCGGTGGGGTGATGACCTCGTCGCCGGGACCGATGTCGAGCGCCCGCAAGGCGAGGATCAGCGCGTCGGTGCCGGAATTCAGCGTCACCACATGCGGCGAGCCGAGATAGGCCGACAATTCCTCCTCGAGCTTTCCGACTGCCGCGCCGCCGATGAAGTCGCCGCGCTGGAACACGCCCTCGACCGCCTGCATGATCTCGGCGCGCTCTTCCTCGAATTGCGCGGGAAGATTGACGTAGCCGATGCGCCGGCGGCCGGTGTCAGCGTCCATGGCAGAACTTCCTGACGGTTTCGATGACGCGGTCCTGCTGTGCGCGCGTCAGATGCTGGTCGACGGGGAAGCTGATGACTTCCCTGGCATGGCGATCGGTGACCGGGAAGGTGCCGGGCGCGTAGCCGAGATGCTTCAGGCCTTCCTGCTGATACAGCGGGATCGGATAGTGGATCTTGGCCTCGATGCCGTTGTCCAGGCAGTATTTGTAAAGCTCGTCGCGGCGTTCGGCGAACACCATGTAGAGATGGTAGACGTGCTTCACGTTGGGCCGGCGCGGCGGGACGCGCAGGCCAGGCAGGCCGGCAAGGCCCGCGTCGTAATAGGCGGCATTCTCGATCCGGCGCCGCGTGATCTCGCTGGTCTGACCGATCAGCCAGTTGCCGACGACCGCCTGGAGGGAATCGAGCCGCGAATTGCAGCCCAGGATCGCGATCTCGTCGCGGTTCTTCATGCCGTGGTTGCGGATCAGGCGGAGCTTCTCGTTCATGCCGTCGTCATTGGTGACGACGACGCCGGCATCGCCCCAGACGTTGAGGTTCTTGAGCGGATGCAGGGAGAAGCCGGCCGCGATGCCGTGGGTGCCGGAACGCTTTCCCGCAAACTCCGACAGGATGCCCTGGCAGGCGTCCTCGACCACGGGCAGGTTGTGACGCTGCGCGATCGCCATCAGCTTGCCCATGTCGGTAACCTCGCCGGTCAACTGAACCGGCATGATCGCCTTGGTCTTCTCAGTGATCGCGGCCTCGACATGGTCGACGTTCATACAAAAGGAATCGTCGCAGTCGACCAGCACCGGCGTCGCGCCGGTTTCCGCGATCGCACCGACGGTGGCGATGAAGGTGTTGGCGGCGGTGATGACCTCGTCGCCATGACCGATGCCGAGCGCCTTGAGCGGCAGCTTAAGCGCGTCAGTGCCCGATCCGACGCCGATGGCGTGGCGCACACCGATCAGTTCGGCAAAGCGCTTCTCGAATTCGGCAACGGGCTTGCCAAGGGTGAAGTCACCGGTCGCAACCAGCCGGCCGATCTCGGCCAGGATCGGAGCGGGGTCGGAGAACTGCTCGAGCAGATAGGAATATCGAACGTCGTACATGTGACCCGTCAGATGGAATGAAGTTGAGGAGCGGAGCTGCGCGACGCCGCGAGCGCGTGCTCGATCGACGTCGCGATGGCGCTGGCGGACAGTCCGTGCTTCTTCAGCAGCGAATCCTGCGAGCCGTAATTGTGCATGAAGCGGTCCGGCAGCGACAGCCGCAGCATCGTAGGGAAGCCGGAGCCGAGCCGGTCGATCAGCGCTTCGGCGACGGCGCTGCCGAGGCCGCCGGAGGGCACGTGCTCCTCCAGCGTCGCCACGAGCTTGGTGCCGCGCACCGCCTGGAGCAGCGCCTCGGCGTCGAGCGGCTTCACCGTATGCATGTGCAGGATGCCGGCGCGAATGCCTTGCGCGGCGAGCTGGTCGGCGGCGGCGATTGCGCGCTGAAGCATGATGCCGGTGGTCACCATGAGGACCTCGCCCGGCGGCCGCATCAGGATGGCCTTGCCGATCTCGAAGCCGTGCTCGGCCTTCGAGACGATCGCGTCGCCGCCCTTGCCGAGCCGGATGTAGATCGGCCCGGTCCAGTCGAGCGTCTTTTCCATCAGCCGCGCGGCCTCATCGGCGTCGCACGGGCAGACCACCGTCATGTTCGGCAGCGCCCGCATGATGGCGATGTCTTCGATCGCCTGGTGGGTGGGGCCGAGCGGCGCGTAAACGAGACCGCCGCCATTGGCGATCAGCCGTACCGGGAGGTTGTGCAGACAGAGGTCGACGGCGACCTGCTCGTAGCAGCGGCGGGTGAGGAAGGTCGCGATGGTGTTGACGTAGGGCACGAAGCCCTCCATCGCCAGACCGGCCGACATGCCGATGATGTGCGCCTCCGAAATGCCCTCGATCAGATGGCGCTTGGGAAACTCCTTGCTCATGGCGCGCAGCGTGCCGGCGCCGGGATCGGAGCCGATGTAGAGCACACGCTCGTCGCGCGCGGCGAGCTTGTGGACCATGTTCATCGCGGTGTTGCGCATGGGGTGCCGATCAAAAATCGCCGACGGCGACGCGAATGGCGTCGAGCTCGCTGTCGGTCAGCTTGTTCTTGTGATGCCAATCGGCGTTGGATTCCGCCGGCGGCAGACCCTTGCCCTTGACGGTATGGCAGATGATCGCGGTGGGTTTGCCCGGAACGGCCGGGACCTGCTTCAGGACGGTGCGCAGCGCGCCGACGTCGTGGCCGTTGAGCTCCTGCACGGCGAAGCCGAAGCTGCGCCACTTGTCCGCAAGCGGCTCCAGCGGCAGGACGTAGTCGGTCGGCCCGTAGCTCTGGAGCTTGTTGTAGTCGATCATCGCGACAAGGTTGTCGAGACCGTGCTTGGCCGCGCCCATGGCGGCCTCCCACACCGATCCCTCATTGATCTCGCCGTCGCCGAGCAGGACGAAGGTCCGGTAGCTGCGCTCGCGCATGCGAGCGGCGAGCGCAAGGCCGACGCCGATCGACAGACCGTGTCCGAGCGCGCCGGTCGAGGCCTCGACGCCCGGCACCATGCCGTATTCGGGATGTCCGCCCAAGATACTGTCGGAGCCGCAAAACCCGTCCAGTTCCGATAGCGGGAAGAAGCCGCGATCGGCGAGCAGCGCATAGAGCGCCAGACAGCCGTGTCCCTTGCTGAGAATGGCGCGGTCGCGTGCCGGATCGCTCGGGTTGTTCGGGTCGATCCGCAGCACGTCGTCGTAGAGCACGCGGACCATCTCGATCAGCGAGAGGGCCGGACCGACATGGCCGCGTCCTGCGGAGCGGACAGAACCGAGGACCAGGCGGCGCAAATACAGACTGCGCTCGTCCAGCGTGCAGGTGAGGGCGGCTTCAGCGTGGGGTGAGATCTGGATCACGTTGGCAAATCGTTTGATGAAGCCGGCGGGCTTTGTCGAGCTGACCGGCAAGGCGAACCGTCAGATCGCCACCTTGCGCAGCCAGGGCGCGCCGGGAGCGGCTTTCGGGCAAATAGGCATTCAGGACAATCAGGCACCAAATCGCCCCGAAGACAGGATACAGTACGTCACGGCGGATCGCAAACGCGTCATCCCCAGCTTCGAACGCGCGCGAGAGCCTCTCGATCAATCGGTTCGCGCTAGCCTCCGGCAGATCGCTGCCTGGGTGAATCGCGGTGTCGGACACGAGCTTGACCGGATCGTCCCACCCGAAATATTCGAAGTCGATGAAGCGCAGCCTGCCATCTTCGGCGCGCAGCGCGTTGTGCAGTCCGAAGTCCGAGGGGCTCAATGCGCGATGAGCGGGCAAAAGGTCCGCTGCGGGATTTCGGCCGAGTTCCGCATAACGTCGACGGAGGCGTCGAACGGCGGCGGCCGTGCTGGGAACCAGGCTGCCGTCGATGAACGCACGCAGATCCGGATGATCGTCCG
Organism: Bradyrhizobium sp. CFUWI; assembly: GCF_056429085.1. Taxonomy (NCBI): domain Bacteria; kingdom Pseudomonadati; phylum Pseudomonadota; class Alphaproteobacteria; order Hyphomicrobiales; family Nitrobacteraceae; genus Bradyrhizobium; species Bradyrhizobium sp. CFUWI. Next base: position 343,925 of record NZ_JBWJZE010000006.1, on the reverse strand, counting down.
AGGCGCGCCTCAGTCCGTCGAGGCGCTGCTCGTATTGGGCGATGGCTTGCTCGGGCGAAAAGATGCTGGCCGAGGCGTTCCGCAGGGTCTGTGCACCCTCGGCGTCGCGCAATTTCTGCAATTCGATCAGGAAATCGGCCAGCTGGTCGGCATCGTCCTCCCGGGGGTGCAGGACCGCCGCGTCACCGTCGAACCATTGATACAGCGCGCAGAACGCATCTGCGTCCTTTGCGATCGGCCGCGGCGTCGACGTGATGCCGTGGCGCGATAGAAACGTGAGCGCGTCGTATTCCTGTCCCAGGCGATCGCGCCCGTCGGACGGATAGTGCTTGAGGGCGAGGGGCGGTCCCTTCGCCATCTCCAGCCGAAACACCCTGTTGTTGCCGCCGGACCGCGCCGGCTGAGCGGCTACGACCTGCGCTCCGGCCAGGCGGCTGCCGATCGAAATTGCATCCAGCGCGTTCAGGTCCGGCTCGCTCATCGCGCGAACACCTCGCGGCTTATATTCGCCCAGCTCGCAATCGGCTCGCAATGATCAGGATGGGGAGGCCGCGACTGCGTGAACAGGATCGACCGCGTCGTCTTCGGAAAATGCGGCTGCTCGAACACATCGACGAGATCGTCAATGAAGATATCGAGCTTCAGACTCGCGAGCCGCTCGACCTTGGCCGCCAGCGTATCCTCGAAATAGACATTGCCCGTCGCCAGCGCCGCATCGGCGGCGTCGATGAGACCTACAGCTTTCAACCAGCCGCGCGCAGCCTCGCGCAAGTCGACGCGGTCGGGGTCCTGATGGCCGAACTGCGTCTTGTGGCTGATGATGTAGACGCTCGCGCCGGCCTTGCGGCAGCTTGCGAGGAACTCGCGGACTCCAGGATAGATCTCGGCGCCGCCAATGCCCTTGCCGTAGACGAAGCCTTGCAGCCCCTGCCAGGCCAGCTCGCCGCCGGCACGGGACCGCAAGAGATCCCGCACCTCGGTCTTCAGCCCCTCCCAGCCCTCCGGCACCAGCCCACGCTGACGCGCGACGGCGGCAAAGACCCTGTCGTAGCAGATGATCGTGTTGTCGAAATCGATGCCGATCCGCACGCCGCTCACTTCAGGCTGATGTTCTGCATCATCTTGATGTTGAAATACCGGGGATCGTTGAGCGAGTTTGGCAGGCGGCCGGCCTTGAAGGCGTCCACGAGGCCGGACACGGCCTGCTCGATCGTGTGGGTCGGCGCAAATCCGAGCTCGCGGCGGATTTTCTCCGACGATACGTGGTAGGAGCGCAGATCGTCGGTCGACTCGACGGCGACGTCGACGTTGTCTCCCACCACCGATTTGACGATGTCGGCGATCCTCATCAGCGAGTGGTTCTCGTAACCGATGTTGTAGGTCTTGCCGTCGATCTTCGCGTCGTCCTGCTGCAGCAGGAACAGATAGGCCGCGGACATGTCCTGGATGTGCAGATTGGGTCGCTTCTGCGTTCCGCCGAACACCCGGATGCGGCCGGTGTTGACGGCGAGATTGGTCAGGATGTTGACGACGACGTCGAGACGCTGCCGCGGTGCGTAGCCGCAGACGGTGGCGGGACGAACCGTGCAGGTGACGAAGCCGGACGCCGCCTCTTCGGCGAGGTCGGTCTCGCACATCGCCTTGAACTTGGAATAGTCCGTGAGCGGCTCGCAGGACAGTTCCTCGGTCACCTCGGCCTCGTCCTTGATGCCGTAGACGCTCGACGAGGAGGCGTAGATGAAGCGCTTGATGCCGGCCTTCTTCGCGGCGCGCACCATCGGCCGGAAGCAGTCGTAGTTGATGGACTTGCCGAGCGCCGGATCCAGCTCGAACGAGGGGTCGTTGGAGATACAGGCGAGGTGGATCACGGCGTCGTTGCCGCGCAGGGCCTCGTTGACCGCGGCCTCATCGCGGATGTCGCCCTTGATCAGACGCAGGTTCGGATTGTCGCGAACGGCGTTGAAGACGTCGTCGCCGTACATGAAGAGGTCGAGCACCGTGACCTTGTGGCCGGCCGCCAGCAACTGGGGAACCAGCACGCTGCCGACATAGCCGGCGCCACCGGTGACCATCACGTTCCATTTCCGATCAATCACTGTCGTTCTCCAGATTTTTCGTTCGCGTTATTTCAACAACGCGGTGACGAACTTGACCAGCGGTGCCTTTTCAACCGAGTTGCGGTGACCGACGATGCCGACCTTGATCGCGCCCGCCGCATTGCCGATGAAGGCGACGTCCTCGATATTGCCGCCGGCCGCCACCAGCGGCGCCGTAATCGTCAGGAAGGCGTCGCCGGCGCCGACCGTGTCGACCACGGTCTTGGTGAAAGCGGGCACGCGCGCGACGCCGGTCTTCGACGAGAAGGGGTAACAGCCGAAGGAGCCGTGCGTGATGATCATGTTGTCGCAGTCGATCTTGCGGTGCAGGCCGTCCTCGATCACCGATGCGATGTCGCTGAACTTGTCGGTGGCGGCCAGCCGCGCTTCCGGCGCGTCGATGCAGACGTAGTTGGCCCGCGGATATTTCGTGATCAGGTTGTAGCCGTGGTTGCCGCTGTTGCTCTGGGCATTGACCGCCAGGAACTTGGAGTTCGCGATCAACGCCTCGATCGTGCTGGACGCGATCATGCCGTGACCGAAATCGGTGACGATGACGACGTCCGCGGCGCCCACGCGCTCGGCGGTGACGCGGTCGATCTCCTTGCGCGTGGTCTCCTCGAGCGGCGTGTCGTCCATGGTATAGACTTCGAACAGCTTGTGCAGATAGCCCATCTCGACGTACCGCAACTTGCGGGTAGTCGGACGGCCCTGAATGCGGATCGGCGTCAGCGTGACATTCGGGCGGACATGCGCGCGAATGAACTCTTCAGGGTAGTCGTTGCCGCCCAGCGTCGTGACGATCTCGACCGACTTGCAGAAGCTCGCGACGTGATTGGCCGCGGCGATGACGCCGCCGGCAAATTGCTCGCCGTTCTTGAGCAGGGTTGCGACGATATTCTCCTTCGAAGCCTTCCCGAGCGCCGTGACGTATTGGTATTCGTCGATGATGGTATCGCCGACCAGCACGACGTGCATGTCCTGGATCTTGTCGATCAGCTTCAGCAGCCGCTCGGCGCCGCCGCCTTCGCGCACCTTCTGCAGGTAGTCGCGCAGGGGTGGATCGTAGATGTCGAAGTAGCGGTTCAGCAGCGACGACGAGCTGAAGGTCACGTCGCGCGTGAAGACGATCCGCCCGCCATGACGTTCGACGGCTTCGCGCTCGATGGCGATCTTGCCGGTGACGTCGTCCTCGGGATTCTCGTAGTCCGAGCCCTTCACGTAGATGTCGGGGCGCACGGTATCGAGCACCGGCTCGGCGCTGGAGGTCTGGTTGATGCCGACCCAGTCGACCGTGCCGAGTGCGGCCAGCATCTCGGCACGCATGTTCTCCGGGAAGATCGGCCGTCCCGGGCCCTTGTTGACGAAACGGTCGGCGGTGATGGTCACGATGACCACGTCGGCCTCGTTGCGCGCCGCCAGGATGTGCCGGACGTGGCCGAGATGCACCAGATCGAACACGCCGTGGCAGAGCGCGACGGTCAGGCCCTTTGCCTGCGCGGCGCGCGCGATCTCGCCGAGTTCCTCGATCGTCCTGATCTTGTCGTGCGGTGCCGGATGGACGGCCGGCTTGTCTGTCTCAGCATTAGCCATGTGAATTACCCAAAGCGCCGGTAGGTCTCAGATGGCCGCCCGGAAATGATCGAATCGCGGCAAGAATATCCCGCGCACCTGTTCAAGAGCTTGCCTTCTGGGCCGAGCCGTTGTCGTCACCGAGATATTTGAACCAGTCCTTGGTGGCGTCGGCGATCTTGTCGACCGTCCACAGCGGCGCGTCCTTGTACTGGTCCATCGATTTCAGCATCGTCGCAACGCCGTCCTCGAATTTCACCTTCGGCGTCCAGTTCAGCACTCGTTTGATCTTGGTGATGTCGGCGTAGGTGCAATCGGGCTCGCCCGGACGTTTGGGGATGTGGACCTTGTCGCCGCCGAGAAGCTCGACCAGCCGGTTGACGCTGTAAGTGTTGTCCGAGCCGACGTTGAATATCTCGTGCGAGATATCGGAGCGCGCGGCGGTCACGAAGGCGTCTGCGACGTCGCTGACGAAGGTGAAGTCGCGCGTCTGTTCGCCGTCGCCGACCACCGTGAAGGGCTTGCCGGCGAGTTTCTGCGCCATGAACACGCCGAACACGGCACCGTAGGTGCCGGTGGTGCGATGGCGCGGCCCGTACACGTTGAACAGGCGGAGCGCGACCGCGGGCAGCTTGTAGACCTGGCACCAGTGCATGACGCACTGCTCGCCGAGATTCTTGGTAAGCGCGTAGGGGTACATCGGACGGATCTCGGCGCTCTCCGGCGTCGGGTAGACGTCGGGAATGCCGTAGCAGGACGACGATGCGGCATATACGAAGCGGCGGACGCCGGCGTGCCGTGCCGCCTCGAGAACGTTGACCGTGCCGTCGACATTGGCGCGATGATACGGGATCGGGGACTCGATCGAGGGAACGATGTCGGCCAGTGCCGCGAGGTGGAAGACCCAGTCGATACCGTGGAAATACGGTCTGATCGAGTCGAGGTCGGTGACGTCCGCCCGCACGACCTTCAACTGGCTCGAATTGGCGCGCGAGGCCAGATTTTCCGGGCGGCCGATGACGAAATTGTCGAGCGCGACCACCTCGTGGCCATCGTCGAGGAGGCGATCGACGAGGTGACTTCCGATGAAACCTGCGCCACCAGTGACAATGCATTTCATGGGGAACATCCGTGATGCGAATGCCCAGCGAAACAGGCCGGCCAATGTTGAGTGAAACCCGAAAGCCGACTATCAGCCGCTCGCCGACTTTGCAAGCATTATGCCTTTGCAATCCCTAGTGATAGCCGGTATCAGGGCATCATGTTGCAGCCGAGCCGCCAGCCCATGCCTGCCGAGTCCGTCGATCCCGATCACAAGGCTTTCCTCATCGATTATGTGGGGCGCCTGCATCGCGCGACGGCTGTCGACGACGGCGTTTTTGCCAGGATCTCCGCCACCCGCGCCATCTGGTTGCGCGCGCGCGAGCAGGGCGGCCGCGTCATCTTCATCGGCAACGGCGGTTCGGCGGGCATCGCCTCGCATCTGGCGATCGATCTGGCGAAGAACGCAGCGGTGCCTGCGCTCTGCTTCAGCGACGCGAGCATGATGTCGTGCCTCGCCAACGATTACGGCTTCGAAGATTGGATCGCGCACGCCGTGCGATTGAACGCGCGTGCCGGCGACTGCCTCGTCGCGATCAGCTCGTCCGGGCGCTCGAAGAACATCCTCAATGCGGTTGCGCAGGCGCGGACGATGAAGCTCGACGTGATCACGCTGTCGGGGATGAATGCGGACAATCCCCTGCGCAATCTCGGCGACGTCAATTTCTTCGTCGACAGCCGCAGCTACAACATTGTCGAGACGACGCACCAGTTCTGGATGATGGCCGCGATCGACCTTGTCATCGGTCGCGCGGAATATCCGGCATCCTGAGGCGGGCACCCGATGCAGTCGCGGTTCAAGCAGGCGGCCCTGTTTTCGGTAAGGCTGCTGCTGTCGATCGCCGTGCTGGTCTACATCGCGCGCGGTCTCGACCTGCAACAATTGCGCAGCCATCTTGTCTCGGTCGATCCTTTCCTGTTCGTCCTCGCGCTGACGCTGATTTTCTTCCAGACCTTCGTGCTCAACGGCCGGTGGGAGCTGATCATGCGTGCGCTCGGCGTCTCGCTGGACTGGCTCGCCGGCTGGCGCATCCTCATGATCAGCCTCTGGTTCAATCAGGTGTTGCCATCGTCGGTCGGCGGGGACGCCGTGCGGATCTGGCTGCTGCGCCAGCGCGGCGTGCAGTGGTCCGAGGCGGTCAAGGGCGTCGCGGCCGATCGTTTCACGGCCTTGATCGGGCTGATCGTGCTGATGGTGGCCGGATTGCCGTTCCTCACGTCACGCGTGTCCAATCCGGCCGCGATCCTGGCCATCGGCGGGCTGACGCTGGCGGGCGTCGCCGGCACTGCAATTCTGTTGACGCTCGACCGCCTGCCCAGGCGCCTCGTTGCGCATCCGGCGATCGCAAGCTTCGTCCGGTTCGGAACGCTGGTGAGGTTCCTTCTCCTGCAGTCGAAGAGTCGCGCTTTGCTGTTCGGATCGGCGCTCCTCATCCATCTCGTGACCGCGGCGGCCTGCTACGCCTTGGCGCGCGGTGTCGGCGCCCAGCTCTCGATGACGGACGCCGGCGTCCTGATTCCGCCGGTGGTGCTGCTGACGGCGGTCCCGATCTCGATCAGCGGCTGGGGCGTTCGGGAGGGGGCGATGGTCGCCTGCCTCGGTCTGGCCGGCGTCCCTTCCGAGCAAGCGCTGTCGGTGTCGCTGCTGCTGGGCGCCATCAGCGTCATCATCGGGCTTGTCGGAGGTGCGATCTGGCTGGCAAGTCCGGAGCGCGGATCGTATTCCGCGGACAACGCCAAGGCGGCGGAGGAAGCCCCCAGCTACGACGGGCTGGGCAGGGAAGTCTCGAGCCAACCATGACCCGCTTGAGCCCATTGCTGCCGGTGTGGTTTTCACGGGGTGGGATTGCCTCACCCGATCGCCTGTCTCAATTTTCGGTTCCACGATGAAAAATCTGTTCTACGTCCGCCAAACCTGCCGCCTCTGCCATTCGGACAAGCAAGAGCTGGTCGTCCCGATGGCGGGCATGCCCATCGGCACGCCGAACTTCCAGGTCCCTGACGCCAGCGTCGACGATCCCGTGTTCCGCGCCGCGGTGCCGATGGCGCTGCATCTGTGCAGGGATTGCGGCCATCTCCAGATTCTCCATGTCGGCAATCCGGAGATCCAGTACCGCAATTACGTCTACACCACGTCGCTCTCGCTCGGTTTGCGGGAGCACTTCGCGGGCTATGCCGACGACGTCGTCAGCCGCTTCGCCATCGCGCCGGGCTCGCTGGTCGTCGAGCTCGGCAGCAACGACGGATCGCTGCTCGGCTTCTTTAAGGAGCGCGGGATGCGGGTGCTCGGCGTCGATCCCGCCGTCGAGATCGCGCGGCGCGCGACGGAGGCGGGGATCGAGACCATCGGCGATTTCTTCACCGATGCGATCGGACGTCGCATCCTGCAGAGCCACGGTGCGGCGAGCGTCGTGATCGCCAACAACATGATCGCCAATGTCGACAATCTCGATCCCCTGGTGATCGGCGTTCGCGACGTGCTCGCGCCGGACGGATTGTTCGTCTTCGAAACGCAATACGGCGTCGACGTCACCGAGAAGAACCTGCTCGACACCGTCTATCACGAGCACCTGTCGTATTTTAACATCAAGCCGCTGATCCGTTTCTTTGCCCGGCTCGGCATGGAGCTGATCGACGTCCAGCACATCTGGACCAAGGGCGGCTCGATCCGCGTGACCGTGCAGCGCGCCGGGGGCGCCAAGAAACCGTCGGCGGAGGTCGCGCGCTTCGTTGCCGAGGAAGACCGGCTCGGTGTCGATCAGCCCGCCTATTATGCGCCCTACGTGAAGAGGATCGCCGCCATCCGCGACGAGCTGGTCGCGATGGCCGACGCCGCCCATGGGCGCGGTCAGCTCGTCGCCGGCTACGGCGTCTCGGTCGGCACCACGACCCTGCTGCCGCAGTTCGGCCTGGAGAACAAGATCGACTTCCTGGTCGACGACGACCCCAAGAAGGGGAACGTGATGGCCGGCCCGGGCTATGACATCCCGATCCTGCCGCCTGCCGCCCTTTACGAGCGCAAGCCGGCGTTCGTGGTCGTCTTCGCCTGGCGCTATGTCGACCCGATTCGGGCCAAGCACGCCCGCTATTTCGCCGAAGGCGGAAAGTTCGTGGTGCCGCTGCCGGGCGTTTCGATGGTCGACCGGGCCAACTGATCCCGTGGCGGCGGAAGCGGCGAGTGCCCCCCGACGGGGCGCTCTGAGGAAGGCGGTTGGAAGCCGCGGTCACGCCGTGCCAGGGTGAGGCAGATAAGCCTTTGATCCGGCTTGGCTCTGATCTCCCGCCTGGAGCGATCGGCTCGCCTGGGCGCCCCCTCTATATCTTGACCTTTGCTCCTATCCGCAGTAGATACCCCGCACTCGCAGCCGGCCCGTTAGACGCGGATCTCCGGCGCGGCTTTGAAATCCCCGAACAATCGAGCCCGGTTTCCGGCTCATCCTTCGAGACAGAGGGCTGGGCCAACGGCGGCTGTTCGGATCCCTGAAATTCATTCGCGTCTGTCGACAGACGTTGGACATCAAAACGATGGCAGTCAGCCCGTTCAAGTTCTTGCAGGAAGTGCGCTCGGAGACCGCCAAGGTCACCTGGCCGACCCGCCGCGAGACCACGATCACCACCATCATGGTGTTCGTCATGGTCGCCGTGGCCTCGATCTTCTTCTTCGCCGCCGACCAGGTCATCCGCGTCCTCATCACCTTCCTTCTGGGCATTCAATGATGGCAACAGCAACCGCTCAACTGTCCGACAAGCGCTGGTACATCGTTCACGCCTATTCGAACTTCGAGAAGAAGGTCGCCGAATCGATCCGCGAGCAGGCCAAGCAGCGCGGGCTCGAGGAGCTGTTCGAGCTGGTGCTGGTGCCGACCGAGAAGGTCACGGAAGTGCGCCGCGGCCGCAAGATCGACGCCGAGCGCAAGTTCTTCCCCGGCTACGTGCTGGTGAAGATGAAGCTGACCGACGAAGCGTTTCATCTGATCAAGAACACGCCGAAGGTCACGGGCTTCCTCGGCGCGGAAAACAAGCCGATGCCGATCTCGGAAGCCGAGGCCATGCGCATCCTGCACCAGGTGCAGGAGGGCGTGGAGCGGCCGAAGGCGTCGGTGTCGTTCGAGATCGGCGAGAATGTGCGCGTGGCCGACGGCCCGTTCGCTTCGTTCTCGGGCGTCGTCGAGGAAATCGACGAGGCGCGCTCGCGCGTGAAGGTCGCGGTGTCGATCTTCGGTCGCGCAACGCCGGTCGAACTGGAATTCGGTCAGGTCGAGAAGGTCTGACCGGGTATTGCGCGAGACCTCGGTCTTGCGCGGCAAGAGGCGTGGGAGGACGAGGGCGGTTGCCAGCCGCCGTTGATCCCGACCACGAACCTGAAACCGCCGGCGACTTGCCGGCCCAACAGGAGTGATACATGGCAAAGAAAGTGACCGGATACCTGAAGCTTCAGGTCCCGGCCGGTGCGGCGAATCCTTCGCCCCCGATCGGTCCCGCGCTCGGTCAGCGCGGTCTCAACATCATGGAGTTCTGCAAGGCGTTCAACGCCCAGACCCAGAAGGAAGAGAAGAACACCCCGATTCCCGTGGTGATCACGATCTACGCCGATCGTTCGTTCACCTTCGAGATGAAGACGCCCCCGATGTCGTTCTTCCTCAAGCAGGCTGCCAAGATCCAGTCCGGCTCGAAGGCGCCGGGCCGCGACAAGGCCGGCAAGGTGACCAAGGCGCAGGTGCGCGAGATCGCCGAGAAGAAGATGAAGGATCTCAATTGCGATTCCATCGAATCGGCCATGAAGATGGTCGAGGGCTCCGCCCGTTCGATGGGCCTGGAAGTTGCGGGGTAAGCGGTCATGGCAATCGGAAAGCGTTTGAACAAAGCCCGCGAAGGTGTTGACCGCGAAAAGCTTTACCCGCTCGCGGACGCCATCAAGATGGTCAAGGAGCGCGCGAAAGCGAAGTTCGACGAGACCATCGAGATCGCGATCAACCTCGGCGTCGATCCGCGTCACGCCGACCAGATGGTCCGCGGCGTCGTGACCCTGCCGAACGGCACCGGCCGTACGCTCCGCGTCGGCGTGTTCGCCCGCGGCGCCAAGGCCGATGAGGCCAAGGCTGCGGGTGCCGACGTCGTCGGCGCCGAAGACCTGGTCGAGAAGGTGCAGAATGGCTCGATCGATTTCGACCGCTGCATCGCCACCCCCGACATGATGCCGCTGGTCGGCCGTCTCGGAAAGGTGCTCGGCCCGCGCGGCCTGATGCCGAACCCGAAGATCGGCACCGTGACCATGGACGTCACCGGCGCGGTGAAGGGTGCCAAGGGCGGCTCGGTCGAGTTCCGCGTCGAGAAGGCCGGCATCCTGCAGGCCGGCGTCGGCAAGGCCTCGTTCTCCGAGGAAAAGCTGGTCGAGAACATCAAGGCCCTGGCTGACGCCGTCGCCAAGGCCAAGCCCGCCGGCTCCAAGGGCACCTATATCCAGCGCGTTGCGGTGTCCTCGACGATGGGTCCCGGCGTGAAGGTCGAGCCGGGCACCATTCTCGGCTAAGGCTTCGAAATGACGTGAGGCGAGGGGCGGAATTGGGCAACCGATTCCGCCCCTCGTCGTTTGTGGCGGCGCTCACCGGAAACAAGAACAATGGCTGACAAGGTTCTGATCTATTCGCGCTTTCCCAAGACGATGATGGCGCGCTTCGCCGAGCGCTTCGAGCTGCTCGACACCGGCGGCAAGCCCGCTCGCGACGTGTTTCCGGCCGAGGAACTCGGCGGCATCCGCGCGCTGCTGACCGCCGGCGGCACACCGCTCGGCGCGGAGGCGATGGACCTGTTTCCCAAGCTCGGTGCCATCGTCTGCTACGGCACCGGCTATGACGGCGTCGACCTGAAGGCGGCCGCCAGCCGCAACATCGCGGTCGGCCACAGTCCCGGCGCCAACGCCGCCTCGGTCGCCGACATCGCGATGACCCTGATGCTGGCGACGACACGACGGATCCTGGTCGCCGACCAATATGTCCGCAGCGGCGATTGGGCCGCCTCGAAGCCGTCGCCGATGATGCGCCCGCAGGCCGGCATGCCCGGCCGCCGCATCGGCGTCTACGGCATGGGCGAAATCGGCCGCAAGATCGCGGCGCGCTGCGCCGCTTTCGAGAGCGAGGTCGGCTATTTCAGCCGCACCCGATACGATCTGCCTTATCGATATTTCTCGTCGCTGGAGGCGTTGGCCGACTGGTGCAGCGTGTTGATGATCGCGGTCCGGGCGGGGGCCGAGACCCAGCACGTCGTCGACGCCGACGTCCTGAAGCGCCTCGGCGCGGACGGCTATGTCGTCAACATCTCCCGCGGCTCGGTGATCGACGAGAAGGCCCTGGTGGCGGCCCTTACCGACAAGACCATCGCCGGCGCCGGCCTCGACGTGTTCGAGAAGGAACCGCACCGCCCCGATGCCCTGACCGCGCTGCCGAACGTGGTGTTCGCCCCCCATATCGGCGGCCACACCCTCGAATCGCACGTTGCCATGCAAGCTTGCGTGCTGGCGAACCTGACCGCGTTCTTCGCGGGCAAGCCGCTGCCTTACGCAGTCAAATCGGCCTGAATCGGTCCTTATCGGCCGCCTCAGGCCCTGCGGGCAACGGATCGGAACTGGTGTGAATTTTGCTCTTGGCAAGCCGGCAGAGAGCGGTTAAAGAACCGCTTCCGGACGTGCCGGCTTCGGCGGGCGCGTTCGTGCACGCATTCCGAAAACCCGACAAGACAGGAGATCATTCCTTTTCAGGACGTCCGTAAGGATTTGCCCGAAAAGGAAGGAAAACCCGTCGGTTGGTGGAATGTGGGCAGGGGTCGGGCGGTTCGCCGGCTGACCTTGTCCTGTCCAAGACTGCAGGCGCCTGCGGGAAATTTCGATTTCTCAACGGCTTAATCGCATGGCCTGCATAGACGGGTGAAGACCGGATTTCACTTCGCATCCAGCTTTAAGGGCTGGTTCGCGAAACGGGTCTGGTTCGGACCTCGACACGCCGTGGGCGCCTTCAGGTGCTCCCGGAGGGCAGGCTTTGAATTGTCGTCTCGCCCGGCGCGTGTCCGAAGGGTCTTTGGCCCCGAGGTTCAGGTTTTGGGTGGGACGATGGGTGCAACCCGGCGGTCCCGCTTTCGCGATGACTGCCAACCGGAGAGAGCTTGCTGTGGAACGAGCGGCAAAAAAAGAGGCGGTCGAACAGCTCAATGAGGTCTTCAAGACCACGAGCGTCGCGGTCGTTGCTCAATATTCCGGCCTCACCGTCGCCCAGATGCAGAAGCTGCGCCAGCAGATGAAGCAGGCGGGTGCCGCGGTGAAGGTCTCGAAGAACCGTCTCGCCAAAATTGCTCTTGAAGGCACTGACGTCGTTGCCATCGGCCCCATGCTGAAGGGACCGACCGTGATCGCCACTTCGAACGATCCGGTAGCGGCGCCAAAGGTCGCCATCGAATTCGCCAAGGCGAACGAAAAGTTCGTCATCATCGGCGGCTCGATGGGAAAGACCGTCCTGAATGTCGACGGCGTGAAGGCGCTTGCCTCGCTGCCGTCGCTTGATGAACTGCGCGGCAAGATCGTCGGCCTCATCGTGGCCCCGGCGACCAAGCTGGCTCAGCTCGCCAATGCGCCCGCGGGCAAGCTCGCGCGCGTCATCCAGGCTCATGCCTCAAAGGGCGAAGCGGCCTGACGCCCTTCGCAAAACTCAAACCCGAACCAGACTTACACGTAAGGAAACTGAACAATGGCTGACTTGCAGAAGATCGTTGACGACCTCTCGAGCCTCACCGTGCTCGAAGCTGCTGAACTGGCGAAGCTCCTCGAAGAGAAGTGGGGCGTTTCGGCTGCCGCGGCCGTCGCCGTGGCCGGTCCGGCTGGCGGTGGCGCTGCTGCCGCTCCGGCGGAAGAGAAGACCGAGTTCACGGTCGTTCTCGCCAGCGCCGGCGACAAGAAGATCGAGGTCATCAAGGAAGTCCGCGCCATCACCGGTCTCGGCCTGAAGGAAGCAAAGGACCTCGTCGAGGGTGCTCCGAAGCCGCTGAAGGAAGGCGTGAACAAGGAAGAAGCCGACAAGATCAAGGCCCAGCTCGAGAAGGCTGGCGCCAAGGTTGAGCTGAAGTAACGCAAGTTACTCAGCGAAATCCCGGGCTCGCGAAGCGAGACCCGGGATCTCGTCCCAAGATCGTGGATGGCCGGGTCCAGCCCGGCCATGACGATCGGAAAGACGGGCGCCAGATGCAAAAGGCGTGCGACGGAACGTCCCGACGCGGGCTGAACACGAAAAAGTGCGGGGATTTGAGGGTCTACCCCTCGAATCTCCACTATTGTCGCCCCATATCGGGTCGGCAGCACGAAAGCGCGGTGGCGGGGGTTCCGGATCCCTGTAAGCCGTTGGGAGAGCAGGCTATTTCGGGCTTTTGCAGTCCGTGAAGACGATCGTTGTGACGGGCGGGCGCGCACCAGCGCCCCGCGCGTCGTTTTGCGTTTTGAAGGTCTGAAGAACAGATTCGGGACATTCTCGCCTGAAACTGAGTCTGCGGCCCCCAAAACGGGTTCGAAAAATTCAACCCGGGGAGCGGTGGCAGCCGCGTCCTGGACGGCGCGCCCAGATCGGGCGACGAAAATGAGAGGCCACGATGGCGCAGCAGACATTCACCGGTCGCAAACGCGTTCGCAAGTTCTTCGGACACATCAAGGAAGTGGCCGAGATGCCGAACCTCATCGAGGTTCAGAAGGCGTCCTATGACCAGTTCCTGATGGTCGATGAACCCCAGGGTGGCCGTCTCGACGAGGGTCTGCAGGCGGTGTTCCGCTCGGTGTTTCCGATCTCCGATTTCTCGGGCACCTCGATGCTGGAATTCGTCCGCTACGAGTTCGAGCAGCCGAAATACGACGTCGACGAGTGCCGTCAGCGCGGCATGACCTTCGCGGCTCCCCTCAAGGTGACGCTGCGCCTCATCGTGTTCGATATCGACGAGGAAACCGGCGCCAAGTCGGTGAAGGACATCAAGGAGCAGGACGTCTACATGGGCGACATCCCGCTCATGACGATGAACGGCACCTTCATCGTCAACGGCACCGAGCGCGTCATCGTCTCGCAGATGCACCGCTCGCCCGGCGTGTTCTTCGACCACGACAAGGGCAAGACCCATTCCTCGGGCAAGCTGCTGTTCGCCGCCCGCGTGATCCCGTATCGCGGCTCCTGGCTCGACATCGAGTTCGACGCCAAGGACATCGTCTATGCGCGTATCGACCGTCGCCGCAAGATTCCGGTGACGTCGCTGATGTTCGCCCTCGGCCTCGACGGCGAGGCGATCCTGTCCACGTTCTACAAGAAGATTCTCTACAAGCGGACCAAGGAAGGCTGGCGCGTTCCGTTCGACGCCAACCGTTTCCGCGGCTATTCGACCGTCAACGACCTGATCGATGCCGACACCGGCAAGGTCGTGCTTGAGGCCGGCAAGAAGCTCACCGTCCGTGCCGCCCGCCAGCTCCAGGAGAAGGGGCTGAAGGCGTTGCGCATGTCCGACGAGGAGCTGGTCGGCAACTACGTCGCCGAGGACCTCGTCAACCCGAAGACGGGCGAGATTCACGCCGAAGCCGGTGAGGAAATCACCGACAAGCTGATGAAGGCGCTCAACGAGCAGGGCTACAAGGAGCTGCCGCTGCTCGACATCGACCACGTCAATGTCGGCCCCTATATCCGCAACACGCTCTCGGCGGACAAGAACATGACGCGCGAGGACGCGCTGTTCGACATCTACCGCGTGATGCGTCCGGGTGAGCCGCCGACGCTGGATTCGGCGCAGGCCATGTTCCAGTCGCTGTTCTTCGACGCCGAACGCTACGACCTCTCCGCGGTCGGCCGCGTCAAGATGAACATGCGCCTCGACCTCGATGCGCCGGACACCCAGCGCACGCTGCGCAAGGAGGACATCCTCTCCGTCATCAAGACGCTGGTGGACCTGCGCGACGGCAAGGGCGAGATCGACGACATCGACCATCTCGGCAACCGCCGTGTGCGCTCGGTCGGCGAGCTCATGGAGAACCAGTACCGCATCGGCCTGCTGCGCATGGAGCGCGCGATCAAGGAGCGCATGTCCTCGGTCGACATCGACACGGTCATGCCGCAGGACCTGATCAACGCCAAGCCGGCGGCTGCCGCCGTGCGCGAGTTCTTCGGCTCCTCGCAGCTCTCGCAGTTCATGGACCAGACCAACCCGCTGTCGGAGATCACCCACAAGCGCCGCTTGTCGGCACTTGGACCGGGCGGTCTGACCCGCGAGCGCGCCGGCTTCGAGGTGCGCGACGTGCATCCGACGCATTACGGCCGCATCTGTCCGATCGAGACGCCGGAAGGTCCGAACATCGGCCTGATCAACTCGCTCGCGACCTTCGCGCGCGTGAACAAGTACGGCTTCGTCGAGACGCCGTATCGCAAGGTCAAGGACGGCCGCGTCACCGACGAGGTCGTGTACCTGTCGGCGATGGAAGAGGGCCGCTACACGGTCGCGCAGGCCAACGTGCCGCTCGACCCGAAGGGCCGCTTCACCGAAGACCTCGTGGTCTGCCGTCATGCCGGCGAAGTCTTGCCGGTGACGCCGGACAAGGTCGACTACATGGACGTGTCGCCGAAGCAGCTGGTTTCGGTCGCCGCGGCGCTGATCCCGTTCCTCGAGAACGACGACGCCAACCGCGCGCTGATGGGCTCGAACATGCAGCGCCAGGCGGTGCCGCTGGTTCGCGCCGAGGCGCCGTTCGTCGGCACCGGCATGGAAGGCGTGGTCGCGCGCGACTCGGGTGCTGCGATCGCGGCGCGCCGTTCGGGCGTGATCGACCAGATCGACGCCACCCGCGTCGTCATCCGCGCCACGGAAGATCTCGATCCGACCAAGTCGGGCGTCGATATCTACCGCCTGATGAAGTACCAGCGCTCCAACCAGTCGACCTGCATCAACCAGCGTCCGCTGGTGAAGGTCGGCGACATCGTCAAGAAGGGCGACATCATCGCCGACGGTCCGTCGACCGATCTCGGCGAGCTCGCGCTGGGGCGGAACGTGCTGGTCGCGTTCATGCCGTGGAACGGCTACAACTTCGAAGACTCGATCCTGCTCTCCGAGCGGATCGTGAAGGAAGACGTCTTCACCTCGATCCACATCGAGGAGTTCGAGGTGATGGCGCGCGACACCAAGCTCGGCCCTGAGGAAATCACCCGCGACATTCCGAACGTCTCGGAAGAAGCGCTGAAGAACCTCGACGAGGCCGGTATCGTCTACATCGGTGCGGAAGTGCGCGCCGGCGACATCCTGGTCGGCAAGATCACGCCGAAGGGCGAGAGCCCGATGACGCCGGAAGAGAAGCTGCTGCGCGCCATCTTCGGCGAGAAGGCTTCCGACGTTCGCGACACCTCGCTGCGCGTTCCCCCGGGCGTGCAGGGCACGATCGTGGAAGTGCGCGTGTTCAACCGTCACGGCGTCGACAAGGACGAGCGTGCGCTGGCGATCGAGCGGGAAGAGATCGAGCGTCTGGCCAAGGACCGCGACGACGAGCAGGCGATCCTGGATCGCAACGTCTACAACCGTCTTGCCGAGCTGCTCGAAGGGCGGCAGGGCATTGCAGGTCCCAAGGGCTTCAAGAAGGACACCAAGATCACCCGCGCGGTGCTCGAGGAGTACCCGAAGTCGCAGTGGTGGCTGTTCGCGTCGCCGAACGACAAGCTGATGGCCGAGATCGAGGCCATGCGGAAGCAGTACGACGAGTCGAAGAAGGGGCTTGAACAGCGCTTCCTCGACAAGGTCGAGAAGCTTCAGCGCGGTGACGAATTGCCGCCCGGCGTGATGAAGATGGTCAAGGTCTTCGTCGCGGTGAAGCGCAAGATCCAGCCCGGCGACAAGATGGCCGGCCGCCACGGCAACAAGGGCGTGGTGTCGAAGATCGTGCCGATCGAGGACATGCCGTTCCTCGAAGACGGCACGCATGCCGACATCGTGCTCAATCCGCTCGGCGTGCCCTCGCGCATGAACGTCGGACAGATCCTCGAGACCCATCTCGGCTGGGCCTGCGCCGGCCTCGGCAAGCGTATCGGCCAGACCGTCGATGCGTACCTGTCGAAGCAGGACATCAAGCCGCTGAAGGAGACCTTGAAGAAGGTCTACGGCGACGACGAGACGATCAAGTCGCTCAACGACAATGAGCTGCTCGAGCTCGGCCACAACTTGAGCCGCGGCGTGCCGATCGCGACGCCGGTGTTCGACGGCGCCAAGGAAGCCGACATCGAGGAGATGCTGAAGCTTGCCGGTCTGGACGCCTCGGGCCAGTCGACCGTCTATGACGGCCGTACCGGCGATCCGTTCGATCGCAAGGTGACGGTGGGCTACATCTACATGCTCAAGCTGCACCATCTGGTCGACGACAAGATCCACGCACGTTCGATCGGTCCGTACTCGCTCGTCACCCAGCAGCCGCTGGGCGGCAAGGCGCAGTTCGGCGGCCAGCGCTTCGGCGAAATGGAGGTGTGGGCGCTCGAGGCCTACGGCGCGGCGTACACGCTCCAGGAGATGCTGACGGTGAAGTCGGACGACGTCGCCGGCCGTACCAAGGTGTACGAGGCGATCGTGCGCGGCGACGACACGTTCGAGGCCGGTATTCCGGAATCGTTCAACGTGCTGGTCAAGGAAATGCGCTCGCTCGGCCTCAACGTCGACCTGCACAACTCCAAGATAGGACCGGCGCCGACGTCGGAAGCGGCCGAGTAATTCGACCTGTCATGCCCGGCCTTTGCGGCCGGGCACCGGCGCCCCGCCCAAGGCCTTGAGGGCAGGGCGCCTGCTTGAAGTGATTTTCGAATTTGCGGCCGGAGGCGACCGGCACGCGAGGAGAAGACGATGAACCAAGAAATTATGAATCTCTTCAACCCGACGACGCCGGCTCAGGTCTTCGACCAGATCCGGATCTCGATCGCGTCTCCAGAGAAGATTCTGTCCTGGTCCTACGGCGAGATCAAGAAGCCGGAGACCATCAACTACCGCACCTTCAAGCCCGAGCGCGACGGCCTGTTCTGCGCCCGCATCTTCGGGCCGATCAAGGACTACGAGTGCTTGTGCGGCAAGTACAAGCGCATGAAGTACAAGGGCATCATCTGCGAGAAGTGCTCGGTCGAGGTCACGCTGTCGCGCGTCCGGCGCGAGCGCATGGGTCATATCGAGCTCGCAGCCCCGGTCGCCCACATCTGGTTCCTGAAGTCGCTGCCCTCGCGCATCGGCCTTCTGCTGGACATGACGCTGAAGGATCTCGAGCGGATCCTCTACTTCGAATACTACGTCGTGCTCGAGCCGGGTCTCACCGCGCTCAAGGACCGTCAGCTGCTGTCCGAGGACGAGTATCTGAAGGCGCAGGACGAATACGGCCAGGACAGCTTCACCGCCATGATCGGCGCCGAAGCGATCCGCGAGCTGCTCAAGGGCATGGACCTCGAGAAGCTGGAGGCCTCGCTGCGCGTCGAGATGCAGGAGACCGACTCCGACATCAAGCACAAGAAGCTCGCTAAGCGCCTGAAGATCGTGGAAGCGTTCCGCCACTCCGGCAACAAGCCGGAATGGATGATCATGACCGTGGTCCCGGTGATTCCGCCGGACCTGCGTCCGCTGGTGCCGCTGGACGGCGGCCGCTTCGCGACCTCGGACCTCAACGACCTCTATCGCCGCGTCATCAACCGCAACAACCGCTTGAAGCGGCTGATGGAGCTGCGCGCGCCGGACATCATCATCCGCAACGAGAAGCGCATGCTTCAGGAAGCGGTCGATGCGCTGTTCGACAACGGCCGCCGCGGCCGCGTCATCACGGGCGCCAACAAGCGTCCGCTGAAGTCGCTCGCCGACATGCTCAAGGGCAAGCAGGGCCGCTTCCGCCAGAACCTGCTCGGCAAGCGCGTCGACTATTCGGGCCGTTCGGTGATCGTGGTCGGTCCCGAGCTGCGCCTGCATCAGTGCGGCCTGCCGAAGAAGATGGCGCTCGAGCTGTTCAAGCCGTTCATCTATTCGCGGCTCGACGCCAAGGGCCTGTCCACCACGGTGAAGCAGGCCAAGAAGCTGGTCGAGAAGGAGCGGCCCGAGGTCTGGGACATCCTGGATGAGGTGATCCGCGAGCATCCGGTGCTGCTCAACCGCGCCCCGACGCTGCATCGCCTCGGCATCCAGGCGTTCGAGCCCGTGCTGATCGAGGGCAAGGCGATCCAGCTTCACCCGCTGGTCTGCTCGGCGTTCAACGCCGACTTCGACGGCGACCAGATGGCCGTGCACGTTCCGCTGTCGCTCGAAGCGCAGCTGGAAGCGCGCGTCCTAATGATGTCGACCAACAACATCCTGCATCCGGCCAACGGTCAGCCGATCATCGTGCCGTCGCAGGACATCGTGCTCGGTCTCTATTACGTTTCGATCATGCGCGAAGGTCTGCCCGGCGAGGGCAAGATCTTCGGCGACATGGCCGAGCTCGAGCACGCCCTGCACGCGAAGGTCATCCACCTCCACACCAAGATCAAGTACCGTTGGCAGGGCATGGACGAGACCGGCAAGGTCTCGACGCGCTGGATCGAGACCACCGCCGGCCGCGTCATGCTCGGCAATCTGCTGCCGAAGAACCCGCGGATTTCGTACGAGATCATCAACAAGCTGATGACCAAGCGCGAGATCTCGGGCGTGATCGACCAGGTCTACCGTCACTGCGGTCAGAAGGAGACGGTGATCTTCTGCGACCGCATCATGGCGCTCGGCTTCTACAACGCGTTCAAGGCCGGCATCTCGTTCGGCAAGGACGACATGGTCGTGCCGCACGGCAAGTGGAAGATCGTCGACACCACCCGTACGCTGGCGAAGGATTTCGAGCAGCAGTACAACGACGGTCTGATCACCCACGGCGAGAAGTACAACAAGGTCGTCGACGCCTGGTCGAAGGCCACGGAAGAAATCGCCAAGGCGATGATGAAGGAGATCTCCTCGACCAAGAAGACGGCGAGCGGGGCCGATGCCGACATCAACTCGATCTACATGATGGCTCACTCCGGTGCCCGCGGTTCGCCGGCCCAGATGCGCCAGCTCGCCGGCATGCGCGGCCTGATGGCCAAGCCGTCGGGCGAGATCATCGAGACGCCGATCATCTCGAACTTCAAGGAAGGCCTCTCGGTGCTCGAGTACTTCAACTCGACCCACGGCGCCCGCAAGGGCCTCGCGGACACCGCGTTGAAGACCGCCAACTCCGGCTACCTGACCCGTCGTCTGGTCGACGTCGCGCAGGACTGCATCATCACGCAGAGCGATTGCGGCACCAAGCTCGGCATCAAGATGCGCGCCATCGTCGATGCCGGCACCGTGGTCGCTTCGCTCGGCTCGCGCATCCTCGGACGCACGGCCTGCGAAGACATCCGCGACAGCTCCGGCAAGGTGATCATTAAGCGCGACACGCTGATGGAAGAGAGCCATCTGGACGCCATCCAGCAGGGTGGCGTGCAGGAGGTGAAGATCCGCTCGGCGCTGACCTGCGAGCTCGTCAACGGCATCTGCGGCAAGTGCTACGGCCGCGACCTCGCCCGCGGCACGCCGGTCAACCACGGTGAAGCCGTAGGCGTCATCGCGGCGCAGTCGATCGGCGAGCCGGGCACCCAGCTCACCATGCGCACCTTCCACATCGGCGGTGCGGCGCAGCTCAACGAGCAGTCCTTCGTCGAAGCCAACTTCGACGGCAAGATCGTGATCAGGAACAAGGCCATCGCCCGCAACAGCGAAGGTCACCTGATCGCGATGGTGCGCAACATGGTGGTGGCGATCGTCGATGCCGACGGCACCGAGCGTGCGACGCACCGCGTCCAGTACGGCTCGCGCCTGCACGTCGACGAGGGCGACATGGTCAAGCGCGGCCAGCGCATCGTCGAGTGGGATCCCTACACCCGTCCGCTCCTCACCGAAGTCGAAGGTACCATCGGCTTCGAGGATCTGGTCGAGGGGCAGTCGATCTCGGAAACGCTCGACGAAGCCACCGGTATCGCCAAGCGCGTGGTCATCGACTGGCGCTCGACCCGCGGCGGCTCGGACCTGCGTCCGGCCATCGTGGTCAAGGGCAAGGACGGCAAGGTGCTCAAGCTCGCCCGTGGCGGCGATGCCCGCTACATGCTGTCGGTCGACGCCATTCTCTCGGTCGACGTCGGAGCCAAGGTCAATCCGGGCGACATTCTCGCCCGTGTCTCGACCGAAAGCGCCAAGACGCGTGACATCACCGGCGGTCTGCCGCGGGTGGCGGAACTGTTCGAGGCACGGCGTCCGAAGGATGCGGCGATCATCGCCGAGATCGCGGGCACCATCCGGTTCGGGCGCGACTACAAGAACAAGCGTCGCATCTCGATCGAGCCGATGGACAAGACCGACGAGCCGCGCGAGTACCTGATCCCGAAGGGCAAGCACATCCACCTTCAGGACGGCGACGTCGTCGAAAAGGGCGACTTCATCGTCGAAGGCAATCCGGCGCCGCACGACATCCTGGCGGTCAAGGGCATCGAGGAACTCGCGGCCTATCTGGTCAACGAGATCCAGGAGGTCTACCGGCTCCAGGGCGTGCTCATCAACGACAAGCACATCGAGGTGATTGTCCGTCAGATGCTCCAGAAGGTGGAAGTCACCGACCAGGGCGATACGGACATGATCTCGGGCGAGCAGGTCGACAAGATCGAGTTCGACGCGTTGAACGAGAAGGCCAAGGAAGAGGGCAAGAAGCCCGCCACGGGAACGCCGGTTCTGCTCGGCATCACCAAGGCGAGTCTCCAGACCCGTTCGTTCTTCTCGGCGGCCTCGTTCCAGGAGACCACCCGCGTCCTCACGGAAGCGGCGGTCAACGGCAAGGTCGATCCGCTCGAAGGCCTCAAGGAGAACGTCATCGTCGGCCGGCTGATTCCGGCAGGTACCGGCGCCTCCATGGCCAAGATCCGCGAAGTCGCCATGAAGCGCGACAAGCTGATCCTGGACGAACGCGAGAAGCAGGCGGCCGTCGTGTCGCCCGCGCCGGAAGCGGAGCTTCCCGCGCTGCCGCCCGCGGAATGATCGTTCATCCGTAGGAATACTGAGGACAATGAAAGGGCCGGCGCAAGCCGGCCTTTTTGCTGCATTCCTCGCTTGCTGCAATGCAGGATCAGCCTTTGTTCATCTTTCCTTCAGGCGTAAAAGGGCTTCTGCTAGGAGAGTTTACACCGGTGGTCCCGCGAAGGGGGGCGGACCGGGAGACCACGGAACTCATATGCTTGATCTCGCAATCGTAGGCGGCGGTCCCGGCGGGCTGATGAGCGCCTGGTACCTGAAGCGCAAGCTTGGCGATCTCTGCCGCGTCACCATCTACGAGGCCTCGGACCGGCTCGGCGGCAAGATCGTCACGCGCAAGTTCGATTCGGCGCCCGCGATCTACGAGGCCGGCGTGGCCGAGATCTACGATTACTCGATGACGGGTCCGGATCCGCTGCGCGAGTTGATCCAGCATTTCGGCCTGCAAACCATCCCGATGGACGCCGAGCAGGTGCATCTTGGCGGCGAGCTGCTGAACGATGTGGCCGGCATGCGCCGCAAATACGGCGCCAAGACCGCGGCTGCGATCGAGGCCTTTCGCAAGCGTTGCACCGAGGTGTTGTCGCCGGTCGAATATTACGAGGGCGTCGGCGCGCACGACAACGAGAATCCCTGGGCTTACAAGACCGCCGAGCAGGTGCTCGACGAGGAGGTCGAGGACGAGACCGCCAAGCGCTTCTTCAAGGTGATGGCGCGCTCTGACATCGCGACCGAGAGCCACAACACCAACGGCCTCAACGCGCTCAAGAACTACCTGATGGATGTCGACGGCTATATCGGCCTCTATTCCATCCAGAACGGCAATGAGCAGCTGATCGAGTGCCTGCAGTCGGAGGTCAACGCCGACATCCAGCTCAATCATCGCGTGCTCGCCGTGGGCAAGGCGCCGACCGGCCGCTACCAGCTCAAGATGATGAACGGCAAGGGACCGGAGACCCGCGACTTCGATCTCGTGCTGGTCTGCCTGCCGCATTCCTGGCTCGCCACGCTCGGCTGGGAAGGCGAGCAGCTGCGCAAGTCGATGGTCAAGCACGTCTCCTATTTCGACCGTCCCGCGCATTACCTGCGCGTCTCGATCCTGTTCGACACGCCGTTCTGGGGCGAGAAGATTCCTGGCGCCTGGTTCATGTCGGAAGCCTTCGGCGGCTGCTGCGTCTACAACGAGGGCGCGCGTCACGACGTCGGCAGGCACGGCGTGCTGAACTGGCTGATTCCCGGCTCCGACGCGCTGGCCTTCGCCAACCTGTCGGACCAGGAGCTGATCGACGCCGCGCTGAAGTCGCTGCCGGCCTCGCTCGGCGATGCGCGTTCGCATTTCATGGAAGGCAAGATCCACCGCTGGCTGTCGTCAGTGAACGCCATACCGGGCGGTCTGCCCGTGCGCGACGTCATGACCAATCACCGGCCGGAGCCGAAGGAGCATCCGGGCATCGTGGTGGTCGGCGACTATCTGTTCGACTCCACGCTCAACGGCCTGCTCGACTCCTCCGACGCCGCTACCGACATCATCCTGACCGAGATGATGCGGCTGCGCCGGGAACGCGCGCAGGAGGACAAGCCGCTCTCCGACAAGGTCGATCGCGATTATTTCGAGAACTATCGCGGCCTCGGTCCTTATCACGAGGCGTGGCGCCACTTTACCGACCCCGATTATCTCACCAAGCTGCTCGGCATCGTCTGGGGCAAGACGAAGGGCGCCAGGCTGCTCGTCGCGGGCTCCGCCAGCGGCGAGCTGGTCGGCGCGCTGCGCGAGCGCGGCATCGATGCCTTCGGCATCGAGAACAACCGCGCCATCCACGCCAAGACGCCGAAGGCGCTGAAGAAGTACAACAAGCTCGGCTCGATCACCGACATGCCGTTCAAGGACGGCGCGTTCGACTTCGTGTTCGAGACCAGCCTCTGCCACGTTTCCCCGAAGCAGCTGGTCCGCGCGATCCGCGAGCTCAACCGCGTGGTCAAGACCGGCCTCGTGTTCGGATCGATCACCTCGGAC
The DNA here is from genome assembly GCF_056429085.1 of Bradyrhizobium sp. CFUWI. NCBI lineage: Bacteria > Pseudomonadati > Pseudomonadota > Alphaproteobacteria > Hyphomicrobiales > Nitrobacteraceae > Bradyrhizobium > Bradyrhizobium sp. CFUWI. Next base: position 320,078 of record NZ_JBWJZE010000006.1, on the reverse strand, counting down.
ATGGCTCCCGCCCTGATCGACCGCTACGACCTGCTGCGCGGGGTCAAGAAACTCGGCACCTGGTGGGAATGGTCCGAACTGTTCTTCGGTAATGGTTTCGACCTCTCGATGCACCGCAAGGATTGCACCGATGCGCTCTGGGAGGCGACGCTCGCCGCCAACAAGGGGCCGGGGCAGTGGTACGCCGACGCCGACAGCTTGCGCTATTCCTTCTTCGACAAGGTCGAGGACGAGGACGAGGAATAGCCGCGGGACACGCGTCGAATTCGGCCAATTGTTTTGCCGAATTCATCTTGATCGCATAGAATCGGTGCAATAGCGGTTGCCGCTATATCCTGCTTTCTCTGCGGTCATGCCGGCCGTCAGCATCGGTTGGTTTCATGGCATCCAAGCCTCTTTCGCCCGACGACAAGCCTCTCTCCCCCGACAAACAGAAGCTCGCCGCAGAAAAAGCGGCCGAGCTCGACGACAAGCACGCCGCGGCGGCCAAGCCGGACCTCGACGACGAGGAGGATGACGAGGACGAGGCGGACGACGGGCAGGAACTCGATGACGACGATGAGGACGAGGACCTCGTCGTCTTTACTGCCCGCGAAGCCGCCGGCGCGCTCGCGACCATCCTCGGCTTCGTCAAACCCTATCTGACGAACTACAAGCGGATGCTGTCGTTCGTGGCGTTCGGCGTCTTCGTCGAGACGCTGTTCAACGTCATCATGCCGCTCAGCCTCAAGTTTCTGATCGACGAGGCGCTCGGCGAGGAGGACTTCCAGGCGCTGTACAAGATCCTCGGCGTGCTCGCCGTCGCCGGCATCTTCACCTCGATCGTCGCGGTCTGGTACGAGCGCTGGGATGCGCGGCTGGCCGCCTGCATCATCTCGGACGTCCGCAAACGCCTGTTCGAGCACGTTCAGGACTTGCCCGCGGCCTATTTCGGCCGCACCAAGCGCGGCGAGATTCTGTCGCGCTTCTCGGTCGACCTCTCGGCATTCGAAGGCTCGGTGAAGACCTTCGCCAACAGCGCCGCGCTGCCGTTTCTGGAACTGATCGCGGGTATCGTCCTGATGGTGTTCTTGAACTGGCAGCTCGCGGTGGTCGCGCTGCTCGTGTTTCCGATCACGCTGATCGGCCCGCGGATCCTGACGCCCAAGGCAGTGCAGGCCAATTACGAGCAGAAGCTCAACGAGAGCGCGCTGCTCGGCATGGTGCAGGAGAACGTGGCGGCGCAGGCCGTGATCAAGGCATTCAGCCTGCAGCGCAAGATGTTCGGCTTCTTCGCCTTCCGCAACGACGAGACGCGCAACAGGATCGCCTCGGCCGCTTTCCTGTCGACAATGGTGGAGCGGACGGTCACCATCTCGGTGCTATTGCTGCACCTCGTGGTGCTCGCGATCGGCGCGTATCTCGCGACCAAGGGCCAGATCACCATCGGCACCTTCGTCACCTTCGAGAGCGCGTTCTGGGAGGTCTCCTACAACATCGCCCATCTGATGCATTTCATCCCGGTGTCGATCTCCTCGGCCGCCGCGATCCGCCATATCCAGGAGCTGCTGGACGAGCCGACCCGCGGCGCCGATCGGGCCGGTGCGCCCGATTTGCCGCGCATCACCAACGACATCACCTTCGACCACGTCACCTTCCAGTACGAGGGCAGTCAGACGCCGGTGCTGGATAATCTCAGCCTCAAGCTCGACGCAGGCAAGCGCATCGCGATCGTCGGCCCGAGCGGCTCCGGCAAGAGCACGTTGCTCAACCTGATCCTGCGGCTCTACGTGCCCGACGAGGGTCGCGTCACCATCGACGGCGTCGACGTCCGCAAAGTGACGCTGGATTCGCTGCGCCGGAGCATGGCGGTGGTGTTCCAGGAGAACATGCTGTTCAACATGTCGATCCGGGAGAACATCCGGCTCGGCAAGGAGGGCGCGACCGACGAGGAGGTGGAGGACGCGGCCAAGAAGGCCGAGATCCACCGCTACATCATGAGCCTGCCGCAGCGATACGACACGCCGGTCGGCGAGCGCGGCGATACCCTGTCGGGCGGCCAGCGCCAGCGCATCGCGATCGCGCGCGCGATCATCCGCAACCCATCTGTGCTGCTGCTCGACGAAGCCACCTCGGCGCTGGACCAGACCACGGAAGCTGCGATCAACCGCACGCTGCTCAAGGTCGCCAAGGGCCGCACCATGATCTGGTCGACCCACCGTCTGACGTCGGTGGTCGAGATGGACGAGATCATCGTCATTTCCGGGGGCAGGGCGATCGAACGCGGCACTCATGCCCAGCTGCTCGCCAAGAACGGGACCTATCGCAAGCTGTGGAACGACCAGATCCACCAGCCGCACGGCGCAGCCGCCCCCGTCGACGATGGCCGAGACGAGGACGACGAAGACGATGACGAGGAATGACCGGCCGCGATTCGGTGATTCCGGTGATCGGCATCGGCGCGGTCCGCACCAGACGACGAGTTTTCGATTCGAAAACCCGGTCGATAGCTCTCATTCGAATTGATCGTCAGCGTCGAAACGTCCGCGCGGCCGCCGTCGTGGGCGTTGGTCGCGCGGCAACTTCGGGCGCTCCCGGTGAAATCTCTGGTGCCGATGACTGCCGAAGCGGAGAGATTAACGCCCCTTAACGCATGGCGAGCAAGAAAAAGCCCTGCCAATGGTTATAAAGTTGCGTTTTACCCGGGTATAAAATGCAACCAGGCTGGCCAAGTGGAGGCTGGCCTCCCATATCAGGGGAGCGCGGCAAGGGTGGCAAACAGCGATTTTGACAGGCTCCTGAAGCGCTTCGTGACTGTCGTTTCGCCTTGACTTGAGCGACTCTCACTTATAGAAAGCGCCTCACTTAACGACAGGCGGTGAGCATCGCCAGCGTCGGAACGGGCCACCCGTTAGATCCCCAAGGACCAAGTCCACAAGGGATCGCTCAAGGCGGGCACCAACCTCGACGAATGCCGCTCAAACGCTGTCGATCATAGCTAGGCAATGCCAGTGCGATTCTAGGTCTCTTGAGCGAGTTCTCTTGAGATCGAATTCGGATGCATGACCTCAGTACGCAGGCCGCGGCTCTACGCTGACCGGCCTTAATGCTGCGGTCCTCTGTGGCGTCGAAGCGCTTTCCGCCCGTTGATGGGGCGGTTGGCGCGATTTCGCTTTGTGCGGATAGTTCCGCGGAAGGCGGCCTCGTCGGGCAGGTGGCTCGAAAGAATTTGCAGTCCCGGCAACGGGCTGCGGCAAGACAGCGGATCCGGAAGGGGCCGCGACAGAACAAAGGGTAAGGCCAGGATGCCGACGATCAACCAGCTGATCGCTCAACCGCGTGAAGTGCAGAAGTCGCGCAAGAAGGTGCCGGCGCTGCAGCAGTCGCCGCAGAAGCGTGGTGTTTGCACCCGCGTCTACACCACGACCCCGAAGAAGCCGAACTCGGCGCTTCGTAAGGTCGCCAAGGTGCGCCTGACCAACGGCTTCGAGGTGATCGGCTACATCCCCGGCGAGGGCCATAACCTCCAGGAGCACTCGGTGGTCATGATCCGCGGCGGCCGCGTCAAGGACTTGCCCGGCGTGCGTTACCACATCCTCCGCGGCGTTCTGGATACCCAGGGCGTCAAGAACCGTAAGCAGCGTCGTTCGAAGTACGGCGCGAAGCGTCCGAAGTAAGCGGGAACCAGCTCTATGTCTCGTCGCCACTCAGCGGAAAAGCGCGAAGTCCTTCCCGATCCGAAGTTCGGGAACATCATCGTCACGAAGTTCATGAACTCGGTGATGTATGCCGGCAAGAAGTCGGTCGCCGAGGGCATCGTCTACGGTGCGTTCGGTATCATCGAATCCAAGACCAAGCAGAACCCGCTCGGCGTGTTCGAGCAGGCGCTCGAGAACGTCATGCCGACGATCGAGGTTCGCTCCCGCCGCGTCGGCGGCGCGACCTACCAGGTTCCGGTCGAGGTTCGCTCGACCCGCCGGCAGGCGCTGGGCATCCGCTGGCTGATCTCGGCCGCGCGCGAGCGCAACGAGAAGACCATGACCGAGCGGCTTTCGGCCGAGCTGCTGGACGCATCGAACAACCGCGGGAACGCCGTCAAGAAGCGTGAAGACGTGCATCGGATGGCGGAAGCCAACCGCGCCTTCTCGCATTATCGCTGGTAACGGCGACACACTCGGACTCGCAAGGAACGACTCATGCCCCGCCAACATGCCATCGAGGACTACCGTAACTTCGGTATCATGGCGCATATCGACGCCGGCAAGACCACGACGACCGAGCGCATCCTCTATTACACCGGCAAGAGCCACAAGATCGGCGAAGTGCACGAAGGTGCCGCGACGATGGACTGGATGGAGCAGGAGCAGGAGCGTGGCATCACGATCACCTCGGCTGCGACCACCGCGTTCTGGGCCGGCAAGCGCCTGAACATCATCGACACCCCCGGCCACGTCGACTTCACCATCGAGGTCGAGCGCAGCTTGCGCGTGCTCGACGGCGCCGTCTGCGTGCTCGACTCGAACCAGGGCGTCGAACCCCAGACCGAGACCGTCTGGCGCCAGGGCGACAAGTACAAGGTTCCGCGTATCGTCTTCGCCAACAAGATGGACAAGACCGGCGCCGACTTCTTCAAGTGCCTGACCGACATCGTCGACCGCCTTGGCGCCAAGCCGATCGCGATCCAGCTTCCGATCGGCGCCGAGAACAACTTCAAGGGCCTCGTCGACCTCGTGAAGATGCAGGGCATCATCTGGAACGATGAATCGCTCGGCGCGAAGTTCGATTATGTCGACATTCCCGAGGATCTCGTCGAGCAGGCCAAGGAATACCGCGAGAAGATGGTGGAAGCCGCCGTCGAGCTCGACGACGACGCCATGGCCGCCTATCTCGACGGCAAGGAGCCGGACGAGGCGACGCTGAAGCGGCTGATCCGCAAGGCGGTGCTGACCGGCGCGTTCTATCCGGTGCTGTGCGGCTCGGCCTTCAAGAACAAGGGCGTGCAGCCGCTGCTCGACGCCGTCGTCGACTATCTGCCGTCGCCGATCGACGTGCCCGCGATCAAGGGTACCGACGACCGCGGCAACGAGGTCGTGCGCAAGGCGGACGACAAGGAGCCGCTGGCGCTGCTCGCGTTCAAGATCATGGACGACCCGTTCGTCGGCACCATCACCTTCTGCCGCATCTATTCCGGCGTGCTGCAGAGCGGCACCGGCGTCGTGAACTCGACGCGCGAGAAGAAGGAGCGCATCGGGCGCATGCTGTTGATGCATGCGAACAACCGCGAAGACATCAAGGAAGCCTATGCCGGCGACATCGTCGCGCTGGCCGGCCTGAAGGAAGCGCGCACCGGTGACACGCTGTGCGATCCCGACAAGCAGGTGATCCTGGAGAAGATGGAATTCCCCGAGCCGGTCATCGAGATCGCGATCGAGCCGAAGTCCAAGGCCGACCAGGAAAAGCTGGGCGTGGCGCTGGCCAAGCTCGCCGCGGAGGATCCGTCCTTCCGCGTGTCGACCGACCAGGAGTCCGGCCAGACCATCCTCAAGGGCATGGGCGAACTCCATCTCGACATCAAGGTCGACATTCTCAAGCGTACCTACAAGGTCGACGCCAACATCGGCGCCCCGCAGGTTGCGTTCCGTGAGCGCGTCACCAAGAAGGCCGAGGTCAAGTACACCCACAAGAAGCAGACCGGCGGTACCGGTCAGTTCGCCGAAGTGTCGATCGTGGTCGAGCCGAACGAGCCCGGCAAGGGCTACGAGTTCGAGTCCAAGATCGTCGGCGGTGCGGTTCCGAAGGAATACATCCCCGGCGTCGAAAAGGGCCTCAACAGCGTGATGAGCTCCGGCGTGGTCGCGGGCTTCCCCGTGGTCGACGTCAAGGTTCAGCTCGTCGACGGCAAGTATCACGACGTCGACTCGTCGGCGCTCGCCTTCGAAATCGCAGCGCGCGCGGCATTCCGCGAAGCCTTGCAGAAGGGCAAGTCCGTCCTGCTCGAGCCGATCATGAAGGTCGAAGTCGTGACCCCGGAAGACTACACCGGCTCGGTCATCGGCGACCTGAATTCCCGGCGCGGTCAGATCCAAGGTCAGGACATGCGCGGCAACGCCAACGTCATCAACGCGATGGTGCCGCTCATGAACATGTTCGGTTACGTGAACAACCTGCGCTCGATGAGCCAGGGTCGCGCGACCTTCACCATGCAGTTCGACCACTACGCAGAAGCGCCGGCCAACGTGTCGGCAGAAGTCCAGAAGAAGTTTGCCTGATTGTCGTCGGTCTAAAGCTGACGATTGAACGGAGAGTCAAATGGCCAAAGCAAAGTTTGAACGTAACAAGCCGCACTGCAACATCGGCACCATCGGTCACGTCGACCATGGCAAGACGTCGCTGACCGCGGCGATCACCAAGGTTCTCGCCGAAGCCGGCGGTGCGACGTTCACCGCGTACGACCAGATCGACAAGGCGCCGGAAGAGAAGGCGCGCGGCATCACCATCTCGACCGCGCACGTCGAGTACGAGACGCCGAACCGTCACTACGCCCACGTCGACTGCCCCGGCCACGCCGACTACGTCAAGAACATGATCACCGGCGCCGCCCAGATGGACGGTGCGATCCTGGTCGTGTCGGCCGCTGACGGCCCGATGCCGCAGACCCGCGAGCACATCCTGCTCGCCCGCCAGGTCGGCGTGCCCGCGCTCGTCGTGTTCCTCAACAAGTGCGACATGGTCGACGATCCGGAGCTGCTCGAGCTCGTCGAGCTCGAAGTCCGCGAGCTGCTCTCCAAGTACGACTTCCCGGGCGACAAGATCCCGATCATCAAGGGCTCGGCGCTCGCCGCCCTCGAAGATTCCGACAAGAAGCTCGGCCACGACGCCATTCTCGAGCTGATGAAGAACGTCGACGAGTACATCCCGCAGCCGGAGCGTCCGATCGACCAGCCGTTCCTGATGCCGGTCGAAGACGTGTTCTCGATCTCGGGCCGCGGCACCGTCGTGACCGGCCGTGTCGAGCGCGGCGTCGTCAAGGTCGGCGAGGAAATCGAGATCGTCGGTCTGCGCGCCACGCAGAAGACCACGGTCACCGGCGTCGAGATGTTCCGCAAGCTGCTCGATCAGGGCCAGGCCGGCGACAACATCGGTGCGCTGCTCCGCGGCACCAAGCGCGAAGACGTCGAGCGCGGCCAGGTGCTGTGCAAGCCGGGTTCGGTCAAGCCGCATACCAAGTTCAAGGCTGAGGCTTACATCCTCACCAAGGAAGAGGGCGGTCGCCACACCCCGTTCTTCACCAACTACCGTCCGCAGTTCTACTTCCGCACCACCGACGTGACCGGTGTGGTGCATCTGCCGGAAGGCACCGAGATGGTGATGCCGGGCGACAACATCGCGATGGAAGTGCACCTGATCGTGCCGATCGCGATGGAAGAGAAGCTCCGCTTCGCGATCCGCGAAGGTGGCCGCACCGTCGGCGCCGGCGTCGTCGCCTCGATCATCGAGTAACAAGCGAATAGGGAATGGTGAGTGGCGAATAGGGATCTCTATTCGCTACTCGCTACTCGCCACTCACTAGAGAAAGCACGGCAATGAACGGCCAAAACATTCGTATCCGTCTCAAGGCGTTCGACCATCGTATCCTCGATACGTCGACCCGCGAGATCGTGAACACGGCGAAACGCACCGGCGCGCAGGTCCGCGGACCCATTCCGCTGCCCACCCGCATCGAGAAGTTCACCGTCAACCGTTCGCCCCACGTCGACAAGAAGAGCCGCGAGCAGTTCGAGATGCGCACTCACAAGCGCCTGCTCGACATCGTCGATCCGACCCCGCAGACCGTCGATGCTTTGATGAAGCTCGACCTGGCCGCCGGTGTCGACGTCGAGATCAAGCTCTGAGCATGCCCCGAAAAGTGGGCACCGGTTTTCGGATCGGGTCATGCTCACTTACGAAGATTAGCTAGTCCGCAAGGACAGAAAGAACAGGAAGCAAGCCGATGCGCTCCGGAGTGATCGCACAAAAGGTCGGGATGACGCGGGTCTTTACGGAGGCCGGCGAACATATCCCCGTGACCGTGCTGAAGCTCGGCAATTGCCAGGTCGTAGGCCACCGTACCGAAGAAAAGAACGGTTACGTCGCGCTCCAGCTCGGTTCTGGCAGCCGCAAGACCGTTTACATGCCCAAGGCGGAACGCGGCCAGTTCGCGGTCGCCAAGGTCGAGCCGAAGCGGCGGGTCGAGGAATTCCGCGTCTCGCAGGACGCGATGATCCCCGTCGGCGCCGAGATCCTTGCGGATCACTTCGTCGTCGGTCAGTTCGTCGACGTCACCGGCACCTCGGTCGGTAAGGGGTTCGCCGGCGGCATGAAGCGCTGGAACTTCGGCGGTTTGCGCGCCACCCACGGCGTGTCGGTCTCGCACCGTTCGATCGGTTCGACCGGCGGCCGTCAGGACCCCGGCAAGACCTGGAAGAACAAGAAGATGCCCGGCCACATGGGTGTCGACCGCATCACCACGCTCAACCTTCGCGTCGTCCAGACCGATGTCGAGCGCGGCCTGATCCTCGTCGAAGGTGCCGTTCCCGGCTCCAAGGGCGGCTGGATCCGCGTGCGCGACGCCGTCAAGAAGCCGCTGCCGAAGGAAGCTCCGAAGCCCGGCAAGTTCAAGGTTGCTGGTGACGCGGAAGCCGCTCCGGCTGCGCAGGAGGCGTGAGATGGAATTGAAGGTCACCACCCTCGAAGGTAAGGAAGCCGGCTCGGTCCAGCTCTCCGACACCATTTTCGGCCTCGAGCCGCGCCAGGACATCATTGCACGTTGCGTGCAGTGGCAGCTCAACAAGCGCCAGGCCGGTACGCACAAGGCCAAGGGCCGCGCGGAGATCTGGCGCACCGGCAAGAAGATGTACAAGCAGAAGGGCACCGGCGGTGCTCGTCACGGCTCGGCCCGCGTGCCGCAGTTCCGCGGCGGCGGTCGTGCCTTCGGTCCGGTGGTGCGCTCGCACGCCACCGACCTGCCGAAGAAGGTCCGCGCGCTGGCCCTGAAGCATGCGCTCTCGGCCAAGGCCAAGGACGGCGATCTCGTCGTGATCGACAAGGCCGCGCTGGAAGCCGCCAAGACCAAGGCGCTGCTCGGTCATTTCTCGGGTCTGGGCTTGACCAACGCGCTGATCATCGACGGTGCCGAGCTCAACAACGGTTTTGCCGCTGCGGCCCGCAACATCCCGAACATGGACGTGCTGCCGATCCAGGGCATCAACGTCTACGACATCCTGCGCCGTCAGAAGCTCGTTCTGACCAAGGCCGCCATCGATGCGCTGGAGGCGCGCTTCAAATGACGAAGAACATCGAGGCTCGCCACTACGACGTGATCGTTGCGCCGGTCGTGACCGAAAAGGCGACGATCGCCTCCGAGCACAACAAGGTGCTGTTCAAGGTCGCCGCGAAGGCGACCAAGCCGCAGATCAAGGAAGCGATCGAGAAGCTGTTCGACGTCAAGGTCAAGAGCGTCAACACGCTGGTCCGCAAGGGCAAGACCAAGGTCTTCCGCGGCAATCTCGGCTCGCAGTCGAACACCAAGCGCGCGATCGTGACCCTCGAAGAGGGCCACCGGATCGACGTCACCACCGGTCTGTAAGGTCGTACGACGATGGCACTGAAGAAATTCAACCCCACGACGCCGGGCCAGCGCCAGCTGGTCATGGTCGATCGTTCGGCCCTCTACAAGGGCAAGCCGGTCAAGGCGCTCACCGAGGGCAAGCATTCCTCGGGCGGCCGCAACAACACCGGCCGCATCACCGTGCGCTTCCGTGGCGGCGGTCACAAGAAGACGCTGCGCACCGTCGATTTCAAGCGCGAGAAGATCGACGTTCCCGCGACCGTCGAGCGGCTCGAGTATGATCCGAACCGCACCGGTTTCATCGCGCTGATCAAGTATCAGGACGGTGAGCAGGCCTACATCCTGGCGCCGCAGCGCCTGGCCGTGGGCGACACCATCGTCGCCGGCAACTACGTCGACGTGAAGCCGGGCAACGTCATGCCGCTCGGCAACATGCCGGTCGGCACGATCATCCACAACATCGAGGTCAAGATCGGGAAGGGCGGCCAGCTCGCCCGTTCCGCCGGCACCTACGCCCAGCTCGTCGGCCGTGACCAGGACTACGTCATCATCCGCCTGAATTCGGGCGAGCAGCGCCTGGTGCACGGCCGTTGCCGCGGCACGATCGGCGCGGTGTCGAACCCGGATCACATGAACACCTCGATCGGCAAGGCTGGTCGCAAGCGTTGGATGGGCCGTCGCCCGCACAACCGCGGTGTCGCGATGAACCCGATCGACCATCCGCACGGCGGTGGTGAAGGTCGTACCTCGGGCGGCCGCCACCCGGTCACGCCGTGGGGCAAGCCGACCAAGGGCAAGAAGACCCGCACCAACAAGTCGACCAACAAATTCATTCTCCTAAGCCGCCACAAGCGGAAGAAGTAAGGAACGCCGGACATGGTTCGTTCAGTCTGGAAAGGCCCGTTCGTCGAGGGTTCTCTGCTCAAGAAGGCAGATGCCGCGCGCGCGTCCGGCCGTCACGACGTCATCAAGATCTGGAGCCGTCGTTCGACGATCCTGCCGCAGTTCGTCGGCCTGACCTTCGGCGTCTACAACGGTCAGAAGCACGTGCCGGTGGCCGTCAACGAGGAAATGGTCGGTCACAAGTTCGGCGAGTTCTCGCCGACCCGGACCTTCCATGGCCACTCCGGCGACAAGAAAGCCAAGAAGGCTTGAGGATTAAACGATGAGCAAACCTAAGCGCGAACGGAGCCTCGCCGACACCGAGGCCAAGGCGGTCGCCCGGATGCTGCGGGTGAGCCCGCAGAAGCTCAACCTGGTCGCCCAGCTCATTCGCGGCCGGAAGGCTGCTGCTGCGCTCGCAGATCTGCAGTTTTCGCGCAAGCGGATCGCGGTCGACGTGAAGAAGTGCCTGGAATCGGCTATCGCCAACGCCGAGAACAACCACGATCTCGACGTCGACGATCTCGTCGTGGCGCAGGCCTTCGTCGGCAACGGTCTGGTGATGAAGCGCTTCGCCGCTCGCGGCCGCGGCCGCTCGGGCCGGGTCTACAAACCATTTTCGCAGCTGACGATCATCGTTCGTCAGGTCGAAGCTGAAGCCGCCGCTTAAGGGCGCAGGAGAACACGATGGGTCAAAAGATCAATCCGATCGGTCTGCGCCTCGGCATCAACCGTACCTGGGATTCCCGCTGGTTCGCCGGCAAGCAGGAATACGGCAAGCTGCTGCACGAGGACGTCAAGATCCGTGAGATCCTGCACAAGGAGCTCAAGCAGGCGGCTGTCGCCCGCATCGTGATCGAGCGTCCGCACAAGAAGTGCCGCGTCACCATCCACTCGGCCCGTCCGGGCGTGGTGATCGGCAAGAAGGGCGCCGACATCGACAAGCTGCGCAAGAAGGTCGCGGACATCACCTCGTCCGACGTCGTCATCAACATCGTCGAGATCCGCAAGCCGGAGCTCGATGCGACGCTGGTGGCCGAGTCGATCGCGCAGCAGCTGGAGCGCCGCGTGGCGTTCCGCCGGGCCATGAAGCGCGCCGTGCAGTCGGCGATGCGTCTCGGCGCGGAAGGCATCCGCATCAACTGCTCGGGTCGTCTGGGCGGTGCGGAAATCGCGCGTATGGAATGGTACCGCGAAGGTCGCGTGCCGCTGCATACGCTGCGCGCCGACATCGACTACGGCGTTGCGACCGCGTTCACGACCTTCGGCACCTGCGGCGTCAAGGTCTGGATCTTCAAGGGCGAGATCCTCGAGCACGATCCAATGGCCCAGGACAAGAGAATGGCCGAAGGCGAGACGGGTGGCAGCAGCGATCGTGGTGGCCGTCAGCGCCGCGATACGGCTGCAGCCTGATCTGCACTGAGAATTTGAGGGCTCAAAGCCATGATGCAACCTAAGAAAACGAAGTTCCGGAAGGCGCATAAGGGCCGCATCCACGGCGTTGCGTCTTCGGGCGCGACGTTGGCGTTCGGCCAGTTCGGCCTGAAGGCGACCGAGCCTGAGCGCGTCACCGCGCGCCAGATCGAAGCCGCTCGCCGCGCGCTGACCCGCCACATGAAGCGCGCCGGCCGCGTCTGGATCCGCGTGTTCCCGGACGTTCCGGTGTCGAAGAAGCCGGCCGAAGTCCGCATGGGCTCCGGCAAGGGTTCGCCGGAATTGTGGGTCGCGCGCGTCAAGCCGGGCCGGGTGCTGTTCGAGATCGATGGCGTCAACACCCAGACGGCGCGTGAGGCGCTGACCCTGGCGGCCGCCAAGCTGCCGATCAAGACGCGCTTCGTCGAGCGCATTGCGGAGTAATGGCCATGGCCCAGATGAAGATCGAAGACATCCGCGCGATGAGCCCCGACCAGCAGGATGACGCCATCCTGAACCTGAAGAAGGAGCGCTTCAACCTGCGCTTCCAGCGCGCCACCGGGCAGCTCGAGAACACCTCGCGCCTGCGCGAGGCCCGCCGTGACATCGCCCGGATCAAGACCGTCGCCGCGCAGACGCGCGCCAAGAAGAAGTAAGAGGCTTACGAAGATGCCGAAACGTACTTTGCAGGGCGTGGTCGTCAGCGACAAGCAGGCCAAGACCATCGTGGTGCGCGTTGATCGCCGCTTCACGCACCCGATCTACAAGAAGACGATCCGCCGTTCGAAGAACTACCACGCGCACGACGAGAGCAACGAGTTCAAGCCGGGCGACATGGTGTGGATCGAGGAATCGAAGCCGATTTCGAAGTTGAAGCGCTGGGTCGTGATCCGGGGCGAGCACAAGAAAAGCGCCTGATCTGTTGGCTTTAGCCGACTGACTTCAGGGAAATGTTGAGCGCCGGCTGGGCTGGCGCAAAGAGAAGAGGACGAGGTGCATCAATGATTCAGATGCAGACCAACCTCGACGTGGCCGACAATTCTGGCGCACGCCGTGTCATGTGTATCAAGGTGCTCGGGGGCTCCAAGCGCCGCTACGCCACGATCGGCGACATCATCGTCGTCTCGATCAAGGAAGCGATTCCGCGTGGCAAGGTGAAGAAGGGCGACGTGATGAAGGCCGTCGTGGTGCGCGTCCGCAAGGACATCCGCCGCGCCGACGGTTCGGTCATCCGCTTCGACCGCAACGCCGCCGTTCTGATCAACAATCAGTCCGAGCCGGTCGGCACCCGTATCTTCGGGCCCGTGCCGCGCGAGCTGCGCGCCAAGAACCACATGAAGATCATCTCGCTCGCGCCGGAGGTGCTGTGATGGCTGCGAAGATCCGCAAGGGCGACAAGGTCGTCGTGCTGACCGGTCGCGACAAGGGCCGGACCGGCGAAGTGTTCGAAGTGCGTCCCGACGCCGGCACGGCGCTGGTGCGCGGCATCAACATGGTCAAGCGTCACCAGAAGCAGACGCAGGCCCAGGAGGGCGGCATCATCTCGAAGGAGTCGCCGATCCAACTTTCCAACATCGCGTATGTCGGCAAGGACGGAAAGCCGACCCGCGTCGGATTCAAGATTCTGGCGGACGGCAAGAAGGTCCGCATCGCCAAGAGCTCGGGAGCTGAGATCGATGGCTGAGGCCGCTTATACCCCGCGCCTGCGCGCGGAATACGACGCGAAGATCCGCACGGCTCTGACCGAGAAGTTCGGTTATGAGAACGTCATGCAGGTTCCGCGCCTGGACAAGGTCGTGCTGAACATGGGCGTCGGCGACAGCGTCAACGACCGCAAGAAGGCCGAGACCGCCGCTGCCGAGCTGACCCAGATCGCCGGCCAGAAGGCAATCGTGACCTATTCGCGGATCGCGATCGCGACCTTCAAGCTGCGCGAGAACCAGCCGATCGGCTGCAAGGTCACGCTGCGCAAGGCCCGCATGTACGAGTTCATCGATCGCCTGGTGACGGTCGCGCTGCCGCGCGTCCGCGACTTCCGCGGCCTGAACCCGAAGAGCTTCGACGGCCGCGGCAATTATTCGCTCGGCATCAAGGAGCACATCATTTTCCCCGAGATCGACTTCGACAAGGTCACCGAAGCCCGCGGTATGGACATCACCGTCTGCACCACGGCCAAGACCGACGAAGAGGCGAGGGCCTTGTTGACCGCTTTCAATTTCCCGTTCCGGCAGTGAGACGCTGACCTAAAGCCTCTCAAACGCGGATACCCAGGAGCCAAGCATGGCAAAGAAGAGTTCAGTCGAGAAGAACAACCGGCGCAAGCGGATGGTGAAGAACGCCGCCGCCAAGCGCGAGCGGTTGAAGGCGATCATCGCCGACAAGGCGCTGCCGATGGAAGAGCGGTTCGCCGCGACCCTGAAGCTGGCGGAAATGCCGCGCAACTCGTCGGCGACCCGCATTCGCCTGCGTTGCGAGCTGTCGGGCCGTCCGCGCTCGAACTACCGCAAGAACAAGCTGTCCCGTATCGCGCTGCGCGAGCTTGGCTCCAAGGGCATGGTCCCGGGCCTCGTGAAGTCCAGCTGGTAAGGAGGGTCGTTTAGATGTCTACGCACGATCCAATCAGCGATCTGATCACCCGTATCCGCAACGCGCAGATGCGCTCGAAGAGCAAGGTCTCCACGCCTGGCTCGAAGATGCGCGAGAACGTGCTCGAGGTCCTCAAGTCCGAGGGTTACATCCGCGGCTACGCCACGCTCGAGCATTCCTCGGGCCGCAGCGAGATCGAGATCGAGCTGAAGTATTTCGACGGCGAGCCCGTCATCCGCGAGATCGAACGTGTCTCCAAGCCCGGGCGCCGCGTCTACGCCTCGGTGAAGAACCTGCCGCGGGTCAACAACGGGCTCGGCATTTCGGTGTTGTCGACGCCGAAGGGGATCATGGCCGACCACAGCGCGCGCGACGCGAATGTGGGCGGTGAAGTCCTCTTCACGGTGTTCTGAGAAGGATTTTTCATCCATGTCACGTGTTGGCAAAAGGCCTGTGGCGGTGCCGTCGGGTGTTACCGCGACTGTCGATGGGCAGACCGTCAAGATGAAGGGGCCGAAGGGCCAGCTTCAGTTCGTCGTCCATGACGACGTCGAGGTGAAGCTCGATAGCGGCCAGATCAAGGTTCAGCCGCGCTTCGAGACCAATCGCGCGCGTGCCCTGTACGGGACCGCTCGCGCCCAGGTCGCGAATCTGGTCGAAGGCGTCACCAAGGGCTTCGAGAAGAAGCTCGAGATCACCGGCGTCGGTTACCGCGCCGCGATGCAGGGCAAGAACCTGCAGCTCGCGCTCGGGTACAGCCACGACGTGGTCTACGCGATCCCGGAAGGGATCACGATCACGGTGCCGAAGCCGACCGAGATCACGGTGTCCGGCAGCGACATCCAGCGTGTCGGCCAGGTCGCGGCCGAGATCCGCAGCTATCGCCCGCCGGAGCCCTACAAGGGCAAGGGCGTGAAGTATGTTGGCGAATTCATCTTCCGCAAGGAAGGCAAGAAGAAGTAACGGAGCCGGTCATGTCCAAAGCCAAGGTTACCAATGCCCGGCGCAAGCGGAGTGTGCGGCTGAAGCTGCGCCGCTCCGGTGGTGGTCGTCCGCGTCTGTCGGTGTTCCGCTCGTCCAAGCACATCTACGCCCAGGTCATCGACGACCTGAAGGGCGAGACGCTGGCCTCTGCCTCCTCGCTCGAGAAGTCGATGCGCGACGGCGGCAAGACCGGCGCCGACATCGATGCGGCAAAGGCGGTCGGCAAGCTGCTGGCCGAGCGCGCCGCCGAGAAGGGTGTCAAGGAAGTCGTGTTCGATCGGGGCAGCTACCTCTATCACGGGCGCGTCAAGGCTCTCGCCGACGCTGCGCGTGAGAGTGGGCTGAGCTTCTAACGGAATTTGAGGATTGAGGCGTAAGCCTCTGAAGGATTGGAAAAACCATGGCAGCTGAACGCGAACAACGTGGTGGACGCGATCAACGCGGCGGCGGACGTGAACGCAGGGAGCGCGAGGAGCGCGACAGCGAGTTCGTCGACAAGCTCGTCCACATCAATCGCGTGGCCAAGGTCGTCAAGGGCGGCAAGCGCTTCGGTTTCGCAGCGCTGGTCGTGATCGGCGACCAGAAGGGCCGCGCCGGCTTCGGTCACGGCAAGGCGCGCGAAGTGCCCGAGGCGATCCGCAAGGCCACCGAGTCCGCCAAGCGCAACCTGACCCGCGTGTCGCTGCGCGAGGGCCGCACGCTGCATCACGACATCGCCGGCCGTCATGGCGCGGGCCGTGTCTACCTGCGTGCAGCTCCGGCCGGTACCGGGATCATCGCCGGTGGTCCGATGCGCGCCGTGTTCGAGACGCTCGGTGTCCAGGACGTGGTGGCGAAGTCGATCGGCTCGTCGAACCCCTACAACATGGTTCGTGCGACCTTCGACGCGCTGAAGCACCAGGACTCGCCGCGCTCGGTCGCTGCCCGCCGCAATATCAAGGTGTCCACCCTCCAGTCCCGCCGTATCGGTGGCGACGCCGAGGCGGCTGCCGACTAACGGAAGCTTTTCGGAGTAGACTCCCATGGCCAAGGCCGCAAAGACGATCAAGCTCGAGCAGACCGGCAGCGCGATCCGCCGCCATCACTCGCAGCGCTCGACGCTGATTGGGCTCAAGCTCAACAAGATCGGCCGCACCAGCGAACTGCCGGATACCCCGGCGGTTCGTGGCATGATCGAGAAGGTTCACCATCTCGTCCGCATCGTCGACGAGAAGTAAGCAAGGGCGCACGATCCCGAACAGCGGGCTACCCGTTTTCGGCGAAGATCAGGCGCAAGACACAAGGAGAAGGGCGATGAAGCTCAGCGATATCGCCGACAACGCCGGCTCGCGCAAGAAGCGTATGCGCGTCGGCCGCGGCATCGGTTCGGGCAAGGGCAAGCAGTCCGGCCGCGGCGGCAAGGGCCAGACCGCGCGTTCCGGCGTGCGCATCAAGGGTTTCGAAGGCGGCCAGATGCCGATGCATCGCCGCCTGCCCAAGCGCGGCTTCAACAACATCTTCCGCGTCGAGTTCGCCGAGATCAATCTCGACCGGCTCCAGGAAGCGGTCGATGCCAAGAAGATCGACGCCGGCAGCGTCGTGAACGTCGAGGCCCTGGTGAAGGGCGGCGTGCTGCGCCGCGCCAAGGGCGGCCTGCGGCTGCTCGGCCGTGGCGAGCTCAAATCCAAGCTCAACATCGAAGTCCACGGCGCCAGCAAGACCGCGATTGAGGCGGTCGAGAAGGCCGGCGGCTCGGTGAAGATCCTCGCCCCTACCAAGGAAGAAGGCGAGGCGGCGTAACAACTGCGTCATCGGCCCGCGGCGCGCGGGCCTTTACGCATGTGGGACGATGGACTTATCGAAGCCGAGCCCCAGATAATGTCCGGTGTCCGGTATAATGTAGCCCGGCCGCGGGCATGACGGCGCGATAGGCGGCGGGAGAAAGTCCAAGATGGCCTCTGCAGCGGAACAACTGGCAGCCAATCTCAATTTCAGTGCGTTCGCCAAGGCTGACGAACTGAAGAAGCGCATCTGGTTCACCCTGGGTGCGCTGCTCGTTTATCGGCTCGGGACCTATATCCCGCTGCCCGGCATCGATCCCAATATTTGGGAGCAGGTGTTCCGCTCCCAGGCGGGCGGCATCCTCGGCATGTTCAACATGTTCGCCGGCGGCGGCATCCACCGCATGGCGATCTTCGCGTTGAACATCATGCCGTATATCTCGGCCTCGATCATCATCCAGCTCCTCACCACCGTCTCGCCGCAACTCGAGGCGCTGAAGAAGGAGGGCGAGTCGGGCCGCAAGCTGCTGAACCAGTACACCCGCTATCTCACCGTGATCCTGGCCGCGTTCCAGTCTTACGGCATCGCGGTCGGCCTCGAAGGCGCCGGCAACGTCGTCAGCGAACCCGGCATGTTCTTCCGGCTCTCGACCGCGATCACGCTGACCGGCGGCACCATGTTCCTGATGTGGCTGGGCGAGCAGATCACCTCGCGCGGCATCGGCAACGGCATCTCGCTGATCATTCTCGCCGGCATCGTCGCCGAGCTGCCCGCTGCGCTCGCCAGCATGCTCGAGCTCGGCCGTCAGGGCGCGATGTCGACCGGCCTGATTCTGGTCGTCATCATCATGGCCGTCGCCGTGATCGCCTTCATCGTGTTCATGGAGCGCGCGCAGCGCCGCCTCCTCATCCAGTATCCGAAGCGCCAGGTCGGCAACAAGATGTTCGAGGGCCAGTCCTCGCATCTGCCGCTCAAGCTCAATACCTCCGGCGTGATTCCGCCGATCTTCGCGTCCTCGCTGTTGCTGCTGCCGACGACGGTCGCGAATTTCAACGCGGGCAGCGGTCCGGAATGGTTCCAGTGGATCACCACCCAGCTCGGCCACGGCCGTCCGCTGTTCCTGTTCATGTATCTGGCGCTGATCGTGTTCTTCGCCTTCTTCTACACCGCGATCGTGTTCAACCCGACCGAGACCGCGGACAATTTGAAGAAGCACGGCGGTTTCATTCCGGGCATCCGTCCCGGCGAGCGCACCGCGGAATACATCGACTACGTGCTCTCGCGCATCACCGTGCTCGGCGCCGCCTATCTGGCGATCGTCTGCTTGATCCCGGAGGTCCTGATCTCCTACGCCTCGGTGCCGTTCTACTTCGGCGGCACCTCGCTGCTGATCGTCGTCAGCGTCACCATGGATACGGTGGCACAGGTGCAGGGCTATCTGCTGGCGCACCAGTATGAAGGCCTGATCCGCAAGTCGAAGCTGCGCGGCCGCCGCCGCTAAACGCGGCGTGCTCTCAAGGCGGCGCGCGACCGCGCCGCCGATTCGCCGCGCGAGCAGCGCGCCGCCGCCTGGAGGCGATCGTTCGGTTGCTTCGGCAGAGCTGCTCTCACTGCTGCGCAATCACTGATTTCAAAGCCCTTCTTGGCGTCCACCCATCTGCTCCCCTATGATAGGGTAGCGGTGCAGCGCCGATTGTGGTTTGCACTGTTCTTCGATTTCAAACACAGGTGCGCGACGTATCGCTCACCAGTCCGGGGGGCGTACGCCGATGAGAATTATACTTCTGGGACCGCCGGGGTCGGGCAAGGGGACGCAGGCGCAGCTGTTGGTGCAGCGCTATGGCATCGTCCAGCTCTCGACCGGCGAGATGCTGCGCGCCGCGGTGGCGGCCGGAACGCCGGTCGGACTCAAGGCCAAGGAGATCATGGCCAGCGGCAGCCTCGTGCCCGACGAGGTCGTGGTCGGAATCATCTCCGATCGCATCGACCAGCCCGACGCCAGGAACGGTTTCATCCTCGACGGCTTCCCGCGCACCGTGCCGCAGGCCGAAGCGCTCGACGAACTGCTCAAGGCCAAGCGCCTCAAGCTCGACGCCGTGATCGAGCTCCGCGTCAACGAGAGCGCGCTCCTGCACCGTGTCGAAACCCGCGTCGCCCAGATGCGGGAGCGTGGCGAGGAGGTCCGGCTCGACGACACGCCGGAGGTTCTGACCAAGCGACTCGCCAACTACCGCAGCCAAACGGAACCGCTGATTCACTACTATTCCGAGCGGCGGAAGCTCTCGACCATCGACGGTATGATGGCCATCGACGAGGTCACCCGCGCCATTGATCGCCAGCTCCAGGCGCTGGGGGCGGTCGAGCCCCAGGAGGCTGGCAAGGGAAAGACCAGGAGCGCGGCCAAGACCGCCCCGGTCAAGAAGGCCAGGGCGGCGAAGAAATCGGCCAAAAAGCCGGCGAAAGCAGCCAAAAAGGCCGCCAAACCGGCCAAATCCGCCAAAAAGGCAAGCAAGAAGGCCGTGAAGGGTCCCAGGAACGCGGCCAAGAAAAGCGTCAAAAAAACGGTCAAGAAGGCAGCCAAGAAGACCGCCAAAAAGGCGGTCAAAAAGGGTGCCAAGAAGGTTGCAAAAAAGGTCACGAAAAAGCGAGCCAAGCGCTAGCAGCGGTTGACGAAAGCCCCCGGAATCCCCTAATAAGCCCCGCATCCAAGTCGGATAGTTTCAGACGATGCCGGGCCCCAGGAAGACCGGGGGAGGGCGTCGTGTTCGCGTTTGTGAACACCTGCCCGAGAACACAAGCACTTAAAGCCCGATCCTGACGAGGATCGGCAACAGGAGAGAAGGCCGTGGCCCGTATTGCCGGCGTGAACATTCCCACCAACAAGCGCGTGCTGATCGCGCTCCAGTACATCCATGGCATCGGTCAGAAGATCGCCGGTGAGATCCTGGAGAAGGTGAAGATCCCCGTGGATCGTCGCGTCAATCAGCTCAGCGATGCTGAAGTGCTCCAGATCCGCGAAGTGATCGACCGCGACTATCTCGTCGAGGGCGACCTGCGCCGCGAGGTCGGTATCAACATCAAGCGTCTGATGGACCTCGGCTGCTATCGCGGTCTGCGTCATCGTCGCGGTCTGCCGGTGCGCGGCCAGCGCACCCACACCAATGCGCGTACGCGCAAGGGTCCGGCGAAAGCCATCGCCGGCAAGAAGAAGTAAGCTCGCGAATAGGGAATGGCGAATGGCGAGTAGGGAGCATCCCTATTCGCCATTCGCTACTCACTATTTGCTTCCACAGGTGTAGCCGCTGGCATTACGGCGGCGTTTGAGATCTTCAGGAAAGGGACTCAATGGGCAAGGAAGCCACCCGCGTTCGTCGTCGTGAGCGCAAGAACATCGCCTCCGGCGTCGCGCATGTGAACTCGTCGTTCAACAACACGACCATCACCATCACCGACGCGCAGGGCAACACGATTGCCTGGTCCTCCGCCGGCACGATGGGCTTCAAGGGCTCGCGCAAGTCGACCCCGTACGCGGCGCAGGTTGCCGCCGAGGACGTGTCCAAGAAGGCGCAGGAGCACGGCATGCGCACGCTGGAAGTCGAAGTCGCCGGTCCCGGTTCGGGCCGCGAATCGGCGCTCCGTGCGCTTCAGGCCGCCGGCTTCACCGTCACCTCGATCCGCGACGTGACCACGATCCCGCACAACGGTTGCCGTCCGCGCAAGCGTCGTCGCGTTTGATTTTTACGAGTTGCGGGCGCATCGGCGCCCGCAATGACTTTGCAAGAAGCCGCAGGAATGCTCTGCGGCCTTTCTCCAACGCCAGTATTTGATGCCTCAAATTGGCTGGCCTGTATGGGTGAAACAGTGACGATCCAGAAAAATTGGCAAGAACTGATTCGGCCGAACAAGCTCCAGGTGACGCCCGGCAGCGATTCCTCGCGTTTCGCGACGATCGTCGCCGAGCCGCTCGAGCGCGGCTTCGGCCAGACGCTCGGCAACGCCCTGCGCCGCATCCTGCTATCCTCGCTCCAGGGCGCGGCGGTGCAGTCGGTGCACATCGACGGCGTGCTGCACGAGTTCTCCTCGATCGCGGGCGTCCGTGAGGACGTCACCGACATCGTGCTGAACATCAAGGACATCTCGATCAAGATGCAGGGCGAAGGCCCCAAGCGCATGGTCGTGAAGAAGCAGGGCCCCGGCGTCGTCACCGCCGGTGACATCCAGACCGTCGGCGACGTCGTCGTGCTCAACCCGGACCTGCAGATCTGCACCCTCGACGAGGGCGCCGAGATCCGCATGGAGTTCACGGTCGCCACCGGCAAGGGCTACGTGCCCGCCGAGCGCAACCGTCCCGAGGATGCGCCGATCGGCCTGATCCCGGTCGACAGCCTCTACTCGCCGGTCCGCAAGGTCTCCTACAAGGTCGAGAACACCCGCGAGGGCCAGATCCTCGACTACGACAAGCTGACCATGACGATCGAGACCAACGGTGCGATCTCGCCGGATGACTCGGTGGCTTACGCTGCCCGCATCCTGCAGGACCAGCTCAACGTGTTCGTCAACTTCGAAGAGCCGCGCAAGGAAGTCGCCCAGGAGATCATTCCGGACCTCGCCTTCAACCCGGCCTTCCTCAAGAAGGTGGACGAGCTCGAGCTGTCGGTGCGTTCGGCCAACTGCCTGAAGAACGACAACATCGTCTATATCGGCGACCTCGTGCAGAAGAGCGAAGCCGAAATGCTCCGCACCCCGAACTTCGGCCGCAAGTCGCTGAACGAGATCAAGGAAGTGCTGGCCCAGATGGGTCTGCATCTCGGCATGGAAGTGCCGGGCTGGCCGCCGGAGAACATCGACGAGCTCGCCAAGCGCTTCGAGGATCATTACTGAGTTTGGCGAATGGGGAGTGGCGAATAGCGAATACAACTCGCTACTCGCCATTCACTACTCGCTATCCGGGCGAACGCAGGCAGCCCACCTGAGCAACATGTCCGACGAACCGTCGCGGCAGTTTTAACGTAAGGACTTACTCACATGCGTCACGGCAAGGTTCATCGGAAGCTCAACCGTACGGCCGAGCATCGCAAGGC
Source organism: Bradyrhizobium sp. CFUWI (assembly GCF_056429085.1). Classification (NCBI taxonomy): domain Bacteria; kingdom Pseudomonadati; phylum Pseudomonadota; class Alphaproteobacteria; order Hyphomicrobiales; family Nitrobacteraceae; genus Bradyrhizobium; species Bradyrhizobium sp. CFUWI. The sequence continues at coordinate 297,785 of NZ_JBWJZE010000006.1, read as the reverse complement.
GATGTTCGCCAACATGGCGGCCGCGCTGATCAAGCACGAGCAGATCGTCACCACGCTGCCGAAGGCCAAGGAGCTCCGACCGATCGTCGAGAAGCTCGTCACCCTCGGCAAGAAGGGCGGCCTGTCGCTGCGCCGCCAGGCGATCTCGGAGCTGCGCGACGTCGACATGGTCAAGAAGCTCTTCGACACGCTGGCGACCCGCTACAAGGACCGTCAGGGCGGCTACACCCGCATCATCAAGGCCGGCTTCCGCTACGGCGACAACGCCGCGATGGCCGTGATCGAGTTCGTCGACCGCGACGTCGATGCCAAGGGTCAGGATTCCGGGCCCGTGCAGGAAAAGGAAGCCGAGGCGGCGTAAGCCGTTCGGTGGTTATGGATTGAAAACGGCGCCCTCGGGCGCCGTTTTTGTTTCTGGGACCGCGCAGATGCGCGGGACTATTCCTCCTTGATCCCCGCCTTTTGCGCGATGTCCTTCATTTCTGCGGTCTCCTTGCCGATCGCTCCCGCCCAATCGCCGAAACGCGCGAAGCCGGGCTCGAAGCCGACCTTGGCGAAGCGCTCGGCCACGGAGGGATTTTTGATCGTCTCCTCCAGCGTTGCCGAGAGCTTGTCGTGAACGGCCGGCGGCAGGCCCTTGGGAGTGACCACGGCGCCCCATGAGGCGAAGTCGATGTTGCCATAGCCGAGCTCGGCGAGCGTCGGCACGTCAGGCAGGAACGGCGTGCGCTTGGCCGAGAACACGGCGAGCACCTTGACGGCGCCCGCCTCGATCTGCGGCTTGACCGCGATCACGGTGTCGACGTGGTACTGGATGTGCTTGCCGATGAGGTCGTTCATCGCCGGCGCGCTGCCCTTGTAGGGCAGGTGGACCATCTTGATCCCGGCCGCCGATTTGAACAGCTCGCCGGCAAAGTGCGAGACGGTCGCGACGCCGAAAGACGCCAGCGAGAGCTTGTCGGGATTGGCCTTGGCCTCGGCGACGAGCGCAGCCACGTCCTTGACCGGATTGTCCTTGTAGGTGACCAGTACCAACGTGATTTTGCCGACCTGGCCGAGTGGCTCGAAATCCTTGGCCGCGTCGTAGGGCACGCTTTCCTTGACGGCTGCCGGCAGCGTGAAGCTCGAGTTCGAGCTGAAGAACAGGGTGTATCCGTCCGGCGCCGCTCGCGCCACTTCCTTGGCCGCAATCGTGGTGCCGCCGCCGGGGCGGTTCATGATGATCACGGGCTTGCCGAGCCGCGTCTCCAGATCGCCGCCGATGATGCGCGCCACCACGTCGGAGGCGCCGCCGGGCGGGAAAGGGACGATCAATTGCAGGGCTTTGTCCGGATAGACCGCTTGCGCCGGCGCGAGCGAATTGCTGCCCATCAGGCCGAGCAACCCGAGCGCAACAGTGAGGGCGGTTCTCTTCATCGCATGGTCCTTCCGTGTTCGCATGAGCGCAGATGCTCGGGTCCGGTTTAGCAATATTCATTCCACCTGCACTCGGGCCGAGGCGGAACAGCTCCCGATCGTCTCACTGATTGGTGAGCGCCGATTGCGAGCCGGTCCATCGCGTCCGATATCCCCGGCATCGATCTGATGGAGATATTACATGAACATCGACCTCTCGGGAAAAACCGCCCTGGTGACCGGCTCGACCGCGGGCATCGGCCATGCCATCGCCAAAGGCCTGGCGGCCTCCGGCGCCAGCGTCGTGATCAACGGCCGCGGCCAGGACAAGGTCGATGCCGCCGTGCGCAAGCTGGAAGGGACGGGCGCCAAGGTCCGCGGCATCGCCGCCGACGTCTCGACTGCTGCGGGCTGCAAGACGCTGGTTGCGGCACTGCCGGACGTCGACATCCTCGTCAACAATGCCGGCATCTTCGAGCCGAAGGACTTCTTCGACATTCCCGACGAGGACTGGAGCCGCTTCTTCGAGGTCAACGTCATGAGCGGCGTGCGGCTGTCGCGGGCCTACATGAAGGGCATGCTCGAGCGCAATTGGGGCCGCATCGTCTTCATCTCCTCGGAGTCCGGCCTCAACATTCCCGTCGAGATGATCCATTACGGCATGACCAAGACGGCGCAGCTCTCGGTCGCCCGCGGCCTGGCGCAGCTCACCCGTGGCACCGGTGTCACCGTCAACTCCGTGCTGCCGGGCCCGACCATGTCGGAGGGTGTCGAGACTTTCGTGAAGGATCTCGCCAGGCAGAACGGACAGTCGGTGGACGAGGCCGCTGCCAATTTCGTCAAGCAGCACCGTCCGAGCTCTCTGCTTCAGCGTTTCGCCGGCGTCGACGAGATCGCCAACATGGTGGTCTACGTCGCCTCGAAGCAGGCATCCGCCACCAACGGCGCGGCGCTGCGCGCAGAAGGCGGCATCGTCAACACCATTGCCTGAGGCCGCGCATGACAGCCTATGTGATCTCCGAAGTCGAGATGCGCGATCCCGACGGATTTGCAGCCTATCGCACGCTCGCCGCGAAGACGATCGAGCGGTACGGCGGACGTTATCTCGTCCGTGGCGGCAAGGCCGAGCTTGCCGAAGGCAACCTCCCGGCGAAGGCGATCGTCATCGTCGAATTTCCGTCGATGGCGAGGCTGAAGGAATGGTACGCCTCGCCGGAATATGCCGAGGCGCTGAAGTTGCGTCAGACGGCGCTGGAGCGGCGGCTGCTGTTCGTCGAGGGGGTGGCGGAAGCGTCGCTGCCGTAGGGTGGGCAAAGCGACAGCGTGCCCACACACTTTTGGCGACCGAGAGAGGTGGTGGGCACGGCGCAAGTGCGCCTTTGCCCACCCTGCGAATCCTTCGCCTACCACCCCTCCAGCACGATCTTGCCGCGCGATTTGCCGCTCTCGAGCAGCGCATGCGCGCGCTTGAGATTGGCGGCGTTGATCGTGCCGAAGGTCTGGTCGAGCGTGGTGCGCAGCACGCCCTTGTCGATGAGGTCGGCGACGTCGTTCAGCAGATGATGCTGCGCGATCATGTCCGCCGTCTGGAACGAGGAGCGGGTGAACATCGATTCCCAGTGCACCGAGATCGCCTTGCCCTTGAACGTGCTCATGGTGAATTCCGGCGGATCGTCGATCAGGCCGAACTTGCCCTGCGGTGCCATGAAGTCCGCGATCGCCTTGTAGTGCTGATCGGTGAAGGTGAGGCTCGCCACCAGCGCGACCGGCGGCAGCTTCAACTTCTCGATCTGGTCCTTCATCGGCTTGCCGTGGTCGATCACCGCATGAGCGCCGAGATCGAGGCACCATTTCTGCGACTCCGGCCGCGTCGCGGTGGCAAGTACCGTCAGCCCGGTGAGGCGGCGGGCAAGTTGGATCAGGATCGAGCCGACGCCGCCGGCGCCGCCCGTGATCAGGAGCGTGCGCGGATCGACGCTCTTGCCGGGTACCGCGCCGAGCCGATCGAACAGCAATTCCCAGGCGGTGATGGAGGTGAGGGGAAGGGCGGCTCCTTGCGCGAATGACAGGCTCTTCGGCTTGTTGCCGACGATGCGCTCATCGACCAGGTGGAATTCGGCGTTGGTGCCCTGGCGCAGGATCGAGCCGGCGTAGAACACCTCGTCGCCCGGCTTGAACAACGTAACCTCGGGCCCGACGGCATCGACCACGCCGGCTGCGTCATAGCCCAGGATCTTGGTCTCGCCCTCGGGCGGGGCTGCGCGCTTGCGCACCTTGTAATCGACCGGATTGGCCGAGATCGCCTTCACGGCGACGCGGATGTCGCGCCCTTTGGGCTCCGGTTTTGCGGTCTCGAAATCGAACAGCGAATCCGCGTCCTCGATCGGAAGCGATTTCTTGTAGCCGACGGCCTTCATGGCTTGTCTCCATCAGATGGCTTGCTCGCCTGCCGTCCTAACTGTCGCTCTGGCTCCGACTTGGCAAGTACTGTAAATTCGGGGATATAGTCCCCGTTTGGATACTATTGGGAAAGACGCATGAAACGGCGCAATTTTGCCCGTCGTCCCGGCTGCTCGGTCGAGGCGACGCTGGACCTGATCGACGGCAAGTGGAAGGGCGTGATCCTCTATCACCTGCAGAGCGGCACCCAGCGCTTCGGCGAATTGCGCCGCCGGATGCCCGGCATCACCCAGCGCATGCTGACAAAACAGCTGCGCGCTCTGGAGGAGGACAAGCTCGTCATCCGCAAGGTCTATGCCGAGGTGCCGCCGCGGGTGGAGTACTGCCTCTCCGAGCTCGGCGAGAGCCTCAAGCCGGTCATCGACACCCTGAAGGCCTGGGGCGAGAGCCATCAGGAGCGGCTGTCCTGCGCGCCTGAGCCGGTCGTGGTGAAAAAGCCGAAGCGCGCGGCGTGAGTTTTCCGGGAGCGGATCGTACGCTCCCGGAAAAGGTGAGCCTCAGAATGCGAACTGCGTCCGCATCGCGACCGCGTCGAACTTCGAGCCGACATCGGCGGTGGAGACCGGCGAGGCCTGTCGTGACACGGTGCCGTGCAGATAGTCCAGCATGAAGCGGACATTGCCGTTGACGTACCAGTTGAGCGCGAGGGTGTAGACGGTCTGCCGGCCGCCGGCGACGCCGGTCACGGTTGCGAGCTGGTCATTGAGGTCGATCGTCGAGAACCGCCCCGCGATTTCCCACGCGCCCCAGCCGCCGCCGTCGAGCGAGAACGGATGCGCCGGCTTGACGCCGTGATAGGCGGCGTTGGCGGCGTTGTAGGTCCGGCCTTCGCCCGTCAGCACGTAGCCGGCCTGCGCATATCCGCCCTGGAATTTCAGGCTGGGCGCGCCGACCAGCGGCACGCCGGTGTTGGCGGTGCGGTCGACATTGTACCAGAAGTACTCGCCCTGGACGATGAGCGGCCCGTAGGTTGCGGCCGCCTCGACGCTATAGACCTGCGCGCCCGAGACGTTGGCCATCGCGCCTGTCGAGACCAGCGTCGTTGGATCAAGCCGCAGTTCGGGGCGATCGCTGAGCGTCAATGTCTGCGTGTTGGCGATGAGGTTGCGCGGCGGCTGGATCAGCCATTGCGCGTTGGCGCCGATGTGCACCGAATAGTCCTTGCCGCTGATGGGATTGCCGGCGACGCGCGCCACCGCGCCATACTGCTCGCTCGTGCCCGCGGGGGCAGCGCTCGAGGCGGAGTGGATCGCGCCGGTCGACGGTCCCGTGACATAGCCGCCGATCCAGAGCTGGTCGTTGTACCAGCGTGTGCCGGCCGCGGAGCGGAAGTCGCCGGCGGCGATGTTGGTCGCGATCACGCCCGGTGAGGCACGCTCCATGAACATGATGTCGTTGGAGCTGGTGGCCTCGTCCATGGTGTAGGGCAGGTCCATGATGCCCGCCTCGATCGCCATCCGCCCGCCGAACGGTTTCAGGCCGGTGTAGCTGAGATAGGCGTTCTCGACACCGGAGACGCCGCCGCCCGGCAGCGATCCCGGAGCCGTCCCGCCAAACCCGTCGGAGGAGCCGCCGAAATCGTAGACCAGCGCGAAGTTCCAGTCGTTGAAGAACTTGCCGGTGACGCCGATGCGCGCACGGCGGACGTTCTGGCCGCTGTCGAGCTTCTGCGGCACGGTGGCCGCGGTGTTGGGGCGATAGTCGTAGCCGCCGACATCCCAATGCAGGCGGCTGGTGATGGCGACGCAATTGGCCTGGTCGGCGGTGCAGATCGTCGGGCGGTTGTTCGGCATCGTCACGACGACGCCGGATGCCGGGGCCGGCCCTTTGACGGGAATCGCGGCATTGGCGTTGGCAACGACGGCCTTTGCCTCCGAGCGCGCCTCGGCCTTCGCTTCAGCCTTCGCTTCGGCCCTGGCTTTGGCCGCGGCCGCCGTGTTCGCCGCGGTTTGATTCTGGAGCTTGTCGAGCTTCTGCTCCAGCAGCTTCAACTGCTGCTTCAGCAGCGCGATCTCCTGCTCGCTGCTGCTCGCCGATTGGGCCTGAGCCTGCGAGGCTGCCAGGGCGCCGGCGAGACCAATCGCCGTGGCTGTAATTCTTGTCCTGCTCACGTCATCACTCCATCGGTTGGACCAACTTCCCCAAGTCGTCAGCGCAGAGCCTAAGAACGGTCGATGACTGCCCCGCGACGGCGAGCCTCGGTTGCGCTGGTTCCCGCTGATGCAAATTCGTCGCAACCGAATCTGCCGAGAGCGAGCATGCAAGATTGATGCGTGTCATGCCAATCCGCGCCGCCGGCAAGTTGTCGTTTCGCACGCCTGGCGAGGGGCTCGAGCCGTCGGAATGAGGCCGAATATTGCCACCCCGCGCCCTTCTATTGAGGGGCGAACGCGCCTATATTCCGGCGTCTTTTCCAAGAGGTAGGAATGTTTCGATCGACCTGGACCGCCGCCGTCACGGCCTTGTGCATAGCCTTTTCGGCCCATTTCAATCCGGCCTCAGCGCAGGACCGCCGCGTCCCGTCCTCGCCGGCCGAGCTGCGGCTGTCCTATGCGCCGATCGTGCAAAAGGTTCAGCCGGCTGTGGTCAACGTCTATGCCGCCAAGGTGGTGCAGAACCGCAATCCGCTGCTGGACGATCCGATCTTCCGCCGCTTCTTCGGTGTGCCGGGCCAGCAGCCCGAGCAAGTGCAGCGCTCGCTCGGCTCCGGTGTCATCGTCGATACGTCCGGCCTCGTCGTCACCAACGTCCATGTCATCGAAGGCGCCGACCAGGTGAAGGTGTCGCTGTCGGACAAGCGCGAGTTCGAGGCCGAGATCGTGCTGAAGGATTCCCGCACCGATCTTGCGGTGCTGCGCCTGAAAGATTTGAAGGAGAAGTTTCCGGCGCTCGAATTCACCAATTCCGATGAGCTGCTGGTCGGCGACGTCGTGCTCGCGATCGGCAATCCCTTCGGCGTCGGCCAGACCGTCACCCACGGCATCATCTCGGCGCTTGCGCGCACGCAGGTCGGGATCACCGACTACCAGTTCTTCATCCAGACCGATGCGGCGATCAATCCCGGCAATTCCGGCGGTGCGCTGGTCGACATGAACGGCCGGCTCGCCGGCATCAACACCGCGATCTACTCGCGCTCCGGCGGCTCGCAAGGCATCGGCTTTGCAATTCCCGCCAACATGGTGCGCGTCGTCGTCGCCTCCGCCAAGAGCGGCGGTAAGGCGGTCAAGCGGCCATGGTTGGGGGCAAAGTTGCAGGCGGTGACGCCCGAGATCGCCGAGAGTCTCGGCCTGCGTTCGCCGACCGGTGCGCTGGTCGCGAGCGTGGTGTCGAATGGCCCTGCGGCGAAGGCCGGTCTGAAATCTTCCGATCTCATCACCGGGATCGACGGCCAGACGGTGGACGATCCCAATGCCTTCGATTATCGCTTCGCCACCCGTCTGCTCGGCGGCTCCGCGCAGATCGACGTGCAACGTGGCGGCAAGCCGCTGAAGCTGACGGTTGCGCTGGAGACTGCGCCCGATACGGGACGCAACGAGCTCGTCGTCACCGCGCGTTCGCCGTTCCAGGGCGCGAAGGTTTCGACCATCACCCCGGCGGTCGCCGACGAGCTGCGTCTCGACGCGGACACCGAAGGCGTCGTGATCACCGACCTCGGCGGCGACAGCACGGCTGCGAATGTCGGCTTCCAGAAGGGCGACATCATCCTGGCCGTCAACAACCAGAAGATCAGCAAGACCGGAGATCTCGAGAAGGCCGCAGGCGAGCGTCAGCGGATCTGGCGTATCACGCTGGTGCGCGGCGGCCAGCAGATCAACGTCACGCTGGGCGGATGAGTCCGAAGCGACCACAAGAGACGCCAACGCTCTTTGCCGCGGCGGGGCTCGACCACGATGCGCCGCATCCGCTGCCGGATCGGTTGCGCCCGCGCGTACTGTCGGAGGTCGTCGGCCAGGACCATATCCTCGGCCCCGATGGTGCGCTGACGCGTATGCTGGAAACGCGCACGCTGGGCTCGCTGGTGTTCTGGGGACCGCCCGGCACCGGCAAGACCACGGTGGCGCGGCTCTTGGCGGATGCGACTGACCTGCATTTCGAGCAGATCTCCGCGGTGTTCTCCGGCGTCGCCGATCTGAAGAAAGCCTTCGACGCGGCGCGCGCCCGCCGCGAGATGGGCAAGGGCACGCTGTTGTTCGTCGACGAGGTCCACAGATTCAACCGTGCCCAGCAGGATTCGTTTCTGCCCGTGATGGAGGACGGCACGGTGGTGATGGTGGGCGCCACCACCGAGAACCCGTCCTTCGAGCTCAACGCGGCGCTTCTGTCGCGCGCGCGCGTCCTGGTGTTTCGCTCGCTCGACGCGGCCGCGATCGAAAAACTGTTCGCGCACGCCGAGGCGGTCGAGGGCAGGAAGCTGCCGCTCGACGCAGAGGCGCGCGCCGTGCTGGTGCGCATGGCCGACGGCGATGGCCGGGCCTCACTGACGCTCGCCGAAGAGGTCTGGCGCTCGGCGCGGGCGGACGAGATCTTCAATGCCGCGCAATTGCAGGAGATCCTGCAGCGCCGCGCCCCGATCTACGACAAGTCGGCGGACGGCCATTACAACCTGATCTCGGCGCTGCATAAGTCGGTGCGCGGCTCCGATCCCGATGCGGCGCTGTACTATCTCGCGCGGATGCTGGACGCCGGCGAGGACCCGTTGTTCCTGGCCCGCCGCGTCGTGCGCATGGCGGTCGAGGACATCGGGCTGGCCGACCCGCAGGCGCTCGTCATCGCCAACGCGGCCAAGGATGCCTTCGACTTCCTCGGCCATCCCGAAGGCGAGCTCGCCATCGCGCAGGCCGTGGTCTATCTCGCCACCGCACCGAAATCGAACGCGGTCTACACCGCCTTCGGCACGGCGATGCAGGTTGCCAAACAGGCCGGTTCGCTGCTGCCGCCAAAGCACATCCTCAACTCCCCGACCAAGCTGATGAAGTCGGAAGGCTACGGCGCAGCTTACGAATACGACCACGACGCCCCCGAGGCCTTCTCCGGCCAGGACTATTTTCCGGAAGCCCTGGGCCGCCAGACCTTCTACGACCCGCCGGAGCGCGGCTTCGAGCGCGAGATCCGGAAGCGGCTGGATTACTGGGCCAAGCTGCGCAAGGAGCGGGGCGGGAAGTAGGGTCTCCGGCGCCAAACGAAGGCTTGCATTTGCGTGTCAAAAATGACACATGAATGCGGCCGGATGATCGATCGCACGAAGAAGCTTCCCGCGAGATTTTACGTCAGCTCGACAGGTCGAAATCCTGTTCGCGAGTGGATATTGGAATTGCCTGCGGAAGATCGTCGAACTGTCGGGAAGGATATTCAGAAAGTCGAATTCGGTTGGCCCATAGGGCGCCCGCATTGCGCTCCGCTGGGAGATGGATTGTGGGAGGTCCGGAGTGATCTCGACAGAAACCGAATTGCGCGAGTGATCTTCTGTCTGGAAGGCGGCCAGATGATTCTGCTTCATGGCTTCGTCAAGAAGACACGAAAGGTACCAAAGCAGGATCTCGACCTCGCGCTGAAGCGCAGACGAGAGGTGACGTAATGGCGAAGAGAAAAGCGCACGTAAGCGAAGAGACGTTCGACGAATTTCTTGCTGAGCAAGGTATACTTGGTGCGTGTGAGGAGCGCGCCATCAAGGAACTCATAGCCGAGCAACTAACGGAAGCAATGAAGACGCAAGGAATTACGAAGACGGCGATGGCGGAACGTATGAAGACGAGTCGTCGGCAACTTGACAGACTCCTTGATCCAACGACGCCCTCCGTGACGCTTGATACCTTGCAGCGCGCCGCGAGCGCTGTGGGACGGACGCTGAAAGTCGAATTGGTATGACGTTGCTTTCATCCGGAGTGATCGCGCGCGGGACGCCCGTTCATCCCGGCGAACAGCTTGTTGAAGAGCTACGCGAGCTCGGCATCACCGCCGCTGAGCTGTCGCGTCAGATCGACGTGCCGGTCAATCGCATCACCGGGATCATCAACGGGCAGCGCGGCATCACCGCTGACACGGCGCTGCGGCTGGGTCACTGGTTCGGCACCAGCCCGCAATTCTGGATGAACCTGCAACAGCAATATGAGTTGCGGTTGGCGGAGGAGGTGGGCGCGCAACTTGCGTCGCTGCCACGCCGCGCCAGCGCGCAATCGACACGCAAGCTTGGAAAGACCGTATGAGCCGTCGCATCAAGAGAATGAACCCGAAGCCTCGGGAGCGCGATGAGCGCAAGGAGGCACGTCCGTATCAGGCGCGCGGCTCATCAAAGGCAACGTCGCGGCCGGGCGGCAAGCCTGGGGGCAAGCCGCCCCGTCTCGCGGCGGAGCGGACCGAGCGGCGCGTGGCAAAAGCCGCTGCGCCGGAAACGTTCGCGCCGGAAAAATCCATCGAACCGCTGCTGCCGACCAAGGTCCAGACCGTCAAGGTGACGGCGGACGAGAACAACATGCGTGTCGACCGCTTCCTCGAGGCGCGCTTTCCCGGGCTGTCGTTCTCCCATATCCAGCGCGTCGTCCGCAAAGGCGAGCTGCGCGTCGACGGCAAGCGCGTCGACAGCAAGGACCGCCTCGAGGAGGGGCAGAGCGTCCGCATCCCGCCGCTGAAGCTCGATGCGCCGAAGGTCGTCGGCGAGCTCTCGGAAGCTGCGCAGAAGACGCTGAAGGCGCTGAAGGAGATGACGATCTACGAGGACGACGACGTTCTCGTCCTCAACAAGCCGGCCGGCCTTGCCGTGCAGGGCGGCTCCGGCATGACGCGGCACATCGACCAGATGCTCGAGGTGATGCGCGATGCCAAGGGCCAGAAGCCGCGCCTCGTGCACCGCATCGATCGCGAGACGTCGGGCTGTCTGTTGATCGCCAAGACGCGCTTCGCGGCCTCGCATCTGACCGGCGCGTTCCGCTCGCGGTCGGCGCGAAAAGTCTATTGGGCGCTGGTGCCGGGCCTGCCGAAGCCGAAGCAGGGTCGCATCTCGACGTTCCTCGCCAAGGAGGAGAGCGAGGACGACACCATCATGCGCATCGCCCAGCACGGCGACGATGGCGCGAGCCACGCGGTGACCTATTACGCGGTGGTCGAGACCGCCGGCAACAAGCTGACCTGGGTGTCGCTGAAGCCTGTGACGGGCCGCACCCACCAGCTGCGCGCGCACATGGCCCATATCGGCCATCCCATCGTTGGCGATCCCAAATATTTCAACATCGAGAACTGGCAGCTGCCGGGCGGCCTGCAGAACCGGTTGCATCTCTTGGCACGCCGCATCGTCATCCCGCATCCGCGCGGCGGCGTGATCGACGCCACCGCGCCGCTGCCGCCGCACATGCAGCAATCGTGGAATCTGCTCGGGCTCGATGCAAGCCGGTTCGATCCGATCGAGAACGCGCCGGAGGAATAGCCGGGTTGAACGGGGGGCGGAGGCACGACATGTCCGCCATGACACGGCTCTCGATCTGTCTTGTGGTGTTGGCGGTAACTTGACGAACGACAGGGATCGAAAAACCGATGCGTGAATTGTTCGAAGAAGCAGCAAGCCAGCCCCCGCCGGATCCGCGGGAATCGGCGCGCGCGTCCGCGCGCACGCCGCTGCGCAAGCGCTTCTACAAGGAGGCCGGTGTCGCCGATGCCGAGGGCGGTTTTGCCGTTACGCTCGATGGCAGGCCGATCCGCACGCCGTCCGGCCGCCAGGTGGTGATCCCCCCGCGGACGCTAGCCGATGCCGTGGCCGCGGAATGGGCGGCCCAGGGCGAGAGCATCGACCCGGTGCGCATGCCGCTGACGCGGATTGCCAATAGCGTGGTCGAGGGCGTCGTCGACCGCGTCGAGCTGGTCAGCGATGATCTCGCGAAATACTTCGAGTCCGATTTGCTGTTCTATCGCGCCGGCCATCCGGAAGGGCTCGTCGCCCGCGAGGCGGCGCATTGGGACCCCGTGCTGTTCTGGGCAGCGGAGGCGCTGGGGGCGCATTTCATCCTGTCCGAGGGCGTCATGCACGTGAAGCAGCCGGACGAGGCGCTGAAGGCAGCGCGTGCCGCGCTGCCCGAGGACGCCTGGTCGGTCGCCGCTCTCCACATGGTGACGACCCTGACCGGTTCGGCGCTGCTGGCCTTGGCGCTGGCCCATGGCGTGCGCGATGCCGGCCAGGTCTGGGCCGCCGCCCATGTCGATGAGGACTGGAACGCCGAGCACTGGGGCGTGGACGAGGAGGCGGCCGCCCGCCGGGCCACGCGCCTGCGCGATTTCGAGGCCGCCGTGACGGTATTGGCGGCGGTCAAGGCGCCCCTGGCCAGAGGTCCTTAACGAGAGGTTTACGACGCAGGCGTTAGGGTGGCTCGTGCTCCCTCCCGTGTTCCCTTCTGCGCTCCCTTGGGCCCCCTGAGATGCCGACGCCGGTCACGTCCATCGTTCGCGTCAGTGCCGCCAGCCCTGTGGCTGACGCGACGACGCCTGACCTCGTCCTTCAGGCGGGCAGCGTCGTGGACGCACGCGTCGTCAGCGTGATGGCCGACAATCTGGTGCGGATCGCGATCGCCAACCTCTCGATGGACGTGATGTCGGAAGTGGCGCTGACACCGGGGCAGAATCTGCAGCTCGCGGTGTCGCAGAGCGACGGCACCATCCGTCTTGCGGTGATGAGCGGCGCAGGCGAGGCAACGCCCGATCAGGTTACGCTCACGCCTCGCGCTGCCTCGCTGGTGGAAAGCCCGCCGCTCTCGCCGTCCGCGACCGCGCCGCGCAATACGCTCACGCCGTTGGAGCAGGTCGCCGTCACCGCGGCCTCGGCCGAGGCTGCGGCAAAGCAGGGCAGCCAGGCGCCGCTGTTCGCCAATCTGGCGGCCGTCGTCACCGGCAGCGATTTGCCGGCGGGCTTGAAGCAGGCGGTGCTGGACGTGCTGGCACAGCAGACGCCGCTCGACCCCGCGCTCGACGGCGGCGACATCGAATCCGCCTTCCAGAAGTCGGGGCTGTTCCTCGAGGCTTCGCTGGCTGCGGGCACGACGTCGTCCGGGGCCGTTCCGGATTTGAAAGCGGCGTTGCTGGTGTTGCGCCAGACCTTGGCCACGATCGGGACGGCCGCGCCGCAGAGCCTGGGCGCCACGATCCCGGCCATCACCGCGGCGACGCCGCAGGTCGCCGCCGCGCCGGCTCAGCCGGCAGGTGAGGTCGCACACGCCGTATCGCCGTCGATCGCACCCGAAATGGCCCAACAGCCGCAAATGCTGCGCAACGCCAATCTCGCAGCGGCGGTGCTGGGCAACCTGGCGGCCGGCGCGCCGCAAACGGCGATGCCGCGCATGTCCGCCGGCCTTGCCGCGAGCCTGCTCCAGGAGGCCACGCAAAACCTGCCGCGCCTGACCGGCAATGTTCCCGGCTCCAACAAAGCGGTGGCCGACGGTCAGATCTTCGAGGAGGCGGCGCGCGCGACACCGCCGCCGTTCCGTGGCGCGCTGCCATCGGCGCAATCCATCGCCTCGCCCTCGCTCGCGCCGGATACGCCGCTCTCTGCGACCGTGCATCGGCTGCTCGACGAGACCGATGCCGCGATCGCGCGACAGACCCTGCTCCAGGTCGCATCGCTTCCCGATCGCACCGACGCCAGCGGTCACCGCGTTGATCCAAGTGTGCCGCAGTGGAATTTCGAGATTCCCTTTGCAACGCCGCAAGGCACCGCGATGGCGCAGTTCGAGATCTCGCGCGATGGCGCCGGCGAATCCGCCGATGCCGCCAAGCAGGCCTGGCGCGCGCGCTTCACGCTCAATGTCGAGCCGGCGGGCCCCGTCCACGCGCTGATCACGCTGAGCGGCGACAAGACCTTCGTGCGGATGTGGGCCGAGCGGCCGGCCACCGCGCAGCAGCTCCGCGCCGGCATCGGTGAGCTCAGCCAGGCCCTGATGCGGGCCGAGCTCAAGCCCGGCGACATCCTGGTTGGCGACGGTACGCCACCGCAACCGGCGCCGGCCCGCGCCGGCCACTTTCTGGATCGCGCCACATGAGCGACCCGTCCAAGCTCGCGATCGCGCTGCATTACGAGAAGGGCTCGGGCGCGCCGGTCGTCGTCGCCAAGGGCAAGGGTACGATCGGCGAAAAGATCGTCGAGATCGCCAGGGCCCACGACATCCCGATCGAGGAAAACGAGGTCCTGGCCGGTGCGCTGTCCAAGGTCGAGCTCGGCGAGGAGATCCCGCCCGACCTCTACAAGGCCGTTGCCGAGGTCCTGGTGTTCGTGCTGCGGCTGTCGGGCCGGGGGCGCTAAAGCGCGATGCGATTAGGATGAATCGTCATCGCGCTTTAGGTTGTTGTTTAAGCATGATCTTATCGGAAAACCGCTGCGCACTTTTCCGGATCATGCTTTAGCCCGTCATCGTTTCACCACGTGGCGCCTCCATGGTGCCGACGTGTTTCTCAATTCAGGATGGCCCGCTTGCTGACCCGCCGCTCCACTCTCGGCCTTCTCGCCGCATCCGCCATCCTGCCGCGGCGCGCGTTCGCTCACGTCGCCCCGCCGCGCAACGAGATCCGTGACAGTCTCGCAAAGCGCTTCACCGACCTCGGCACATCGGGGACTTTCGTCGGCTACAAGGTGGAGGACTATCTGGTCGTCGCCAGCGACAAGGATCGCTCCGGCGAGGGCAAGCTGCCGGCCTCGACGTTCAAGATCCCGAACTCGCTGATCGCGCTCGAGACCGGCGTGGTCGCCGACCCCGACAAGGACGTCTTCCCGTGGGACGGCGTGAAACGTCCCATCGAGGCCTGGAACAAGGATCACACGCTGCGCAGTGCGATCGCCGTGAGCGCGGTGCCGGTCTATCAGGAGATCGCGCGCCGCATCGGCCAGGAGCGCATGCAGAAATATGTCGACGAGTTCGACTACGGCAACCGCGACATCGGCGGCGGCATCGACCAGTTCTGGCTCACGGGGGCCCTGCGCATCGATCCCGTCGAGCAGATCGATTTCGTCGACCGGCTGCGCCGCCGCGCGCTGCCGGTCTCAAAGCGCAGCCAGGATCTGGTCGCCGACATCCTGCCGGTGACCAAAGTCGGCGACGCCGTCATCCGCGCCAAATCCGGTCTCCTGGGCGCCGAGCGCGGCGAGCCGTCGCTCGGCTGGATGGTCGGCTGGGCCGAGAAGGGCGAGGCGCACACGGTGTTTGCGCTCAACATGGATTGCAAGGAGCCGCGCCTCGTCGGCGAGCGCATGTCGCTGACGCAAGCCTGCCTTGCCGACATCGGCGCGATCTAGAGCATGATCCGGAAAAGTGTGAAGCGGTTTTCCGGAAAGATCATGCTCAAACAATAACCTAAAGCGCGATAACGAACCATCCTAATCGCATCGCGCTTTAGCGTGACCGTGTGGTTTGATGGAGAAGCGACCCGTCGCACACGGCCCACCTCAATGCGCGCGATTGCACTCAACCCGGCACCTGAACCTCGGTCGTCGCAATCAGGCGCCAATCGGCGAGCGCGGCCAAGCGGTGGGGCTCGGCCTCACGCCGATAATCGGAGCTCGAGACGATGGCGCGAAAGGTCGCGAAGTCGGGGTAGCGGACCATTGCGGCGTCGTGCCAGGCTTCGCCTTGCGCTGCCACCAGCAGAGCTCCGACAGATCCGAGCCAAGTTGGCGTGACCCCTAGCGGGATCGCGACCTTGCGAAATGCGGGGACATAGCGCGCGTAGTAGGCTTCGCGGCCGCTACAGGCCGGAAGCTCGGATTTGTCCGGGTACAAGGCCTCATCCCGATAGCGGAGAAGATTGAGCATGAAGATGGGTTGATCTCCGGGCAAGCTCGAGCCTGCCGTTTCGAGTGAGGCACTATCGATATCGACGAACATTGTTCTCTCCGGACGTGGGTTCTTGTCGCGAGCTGATATCGCTTCCGACGCCCGGCCTTGTAGTGGTTTCGATGTCACGGCTATGATGACGCCGTGGCAACACCACGCAGCCATCAGCAGCTGCTCAACCTGCTCCAGTTCGTTCGCGTCGTGCGCTCCCTCTCCCGCTTGCGAGACCGCGGCAGCACCTGTTTCGCTCGCCGGGCGGCGTTCAGGCAGGGTCAGGCTTCGCCGTCAGGGCCCGGTCGATGGCGAAGCCGCCGATCTCACTCATGGCCTGCGAGATCGGATCGCCGCGCCGGGCAAAGCCGCTCGAGAGATAATCGAACTGCGACCGCGCCAGCCGCAGCACCTCGATCGGCACCGAGACCGCGGTCTCGTTGAAGCTGTCGACGGAGGCGCGCAAGCTGCCGAGCTCCGTCGTGAGCTTGCCGATATGTCTCTCGGCATGCTGCATCAGCTCAAGCAGCTTGCCGCGCTCGGCATCGAAGGCGGCGCGCTCGGCTGCGGTCGCGGCGGTGAGCTCGGCGAGCTGCGCCCGCAGCGCCGCGATCTGGCCGACCATGGCGTCGGAGGCGAGTTCGGCGGATTCGCGCAGCTCGGCATTGCGCGTGCTCTCTTCCTGCGCCTGATGATAGAGCCGCTCGGCCGACATCGCCCGCTGGCTCAGCGTCTCGATCATGCTGGCTGCGCGCAGCAGCATCTCGCCGTTCCGACCCGACACCATGCCGGCCATGCGGCGCAGGAAGTCGATGGTTTCGGACGATGGGTTCGGCGGCAGGGGAACGACCGTTGCGGACATCTCGGTGATGCCAGTAGGTAGATGCTGGAGTCAGGGATCACCGCCGTACCGACTGGGCTCACGCAACATTCGGCGCCTGATCTGACTCGGAGCAAGCCTGAATCGGTCGGCCCGGTCAACCTGCCGGGCTGCCAAATTTGAGATCATGAATCCTTCTGCCGCCCGATCCGCCCCAGATGGGTGAAGCCGAACCCGGCGGAATATTTCAGGCCATAGCCGAGTGCCCGGTCGATGCCGATATGGGCGAGCCAGATCAAGGCGATGGAGAGAGTGAGGGGCGAGGCGAGGGCGAAGCCCAGCGTCAGCAGCGCCACCGGCGCCATGTAGCTGTGGGCGGCGTTGTAGACCATCGCGCCGAACCGGGCGTCGGACAGGTAGGCCAGGAAGCTCAGATCGGGCACGAAGAACAGCAGCGCAAACACCAGCCACGACCCGTCCCAGGCCGCATAGAGCGTCACCATCCCTGCAAACAGGGTCAGGCCCTCCAGCCGCAGCAGGATGTTGACGCCGCCCGTCGCAGCGCCCGTCTCGGCCGTTCCTTCCGTCACGCTCGCCTCCTGGGCAAAACTTTGTAATTCCTTGCGCTTTCCCGCTACGGCAGGGCAGCCCTGCGACGGTGAAAGCGGCTTTCCGGGCCGCAAAATGCCGTGTTAGAACCCGCCCATCACTTAAGAACTGGCGGGAGCAAATGAAACACATCCTGGACGCCCTTGAAGATCGTCGCGCCGGCGCCAAGCTCGGCGGCGGGGAGAAGCGCATCGAGGCGCAGCACGCCCGCGGCAAGCTGACGGCGCGCGAGCGTATCGAGCTGTTGCTCGACAAGGGATCGTTCGAGGAGTTCGACATGTTCGTCGAGCACCGCTCCACCGAGTTCGGCATGGAGAAGACAAAGGTACCCGGCGACGGCGTCGTCACCGGCTGGGGCACCGTCAACGGCCGCAAGACCTTCGTCTTCGCCAAGGATTTCACCGTGTTCGGCGGCTCGCTGTCCGAGACCCACGCGCTGAAAATTACAAAACTCCAGGACATGGCGATGAAGGCGAGGGCGCCCATCATCGGCCTCTACGACGCGGGCGGAGCCCGCATCCAGGAAGGCGTCGCCGCGCTCGCCGGCTATTCCTACGTGTTCCGCCGCAACGTGCTGGCCTCGGGCGTGATCCCGCAGATCTCCGTCATCATGGGCCCCTGCGCCGGCGGCGACGTCTATTCGCCTGCGATGACCGACTTCATCTTCATGGTGAAGAACACCAGCTACATGTTCGTCACCGGCCCGGACGTCGTGAAGACCGTCACCAACGAGGTCGTCACCGCGGAAGAGCTCGGCGGCGCCTCGGTGCACGCCACGCGCTCCTCGATCGCGGACGGCGCCTTCGAGAACGACGTCGAGACGCTGCTGCAGATGCGCCGCCTGATCGACTTCCTGCCGTCCAACAACACCGACGGCGTGCCGGAATGGCCGAGCTTCGACGACATCGGCCGCGTCGACATGTCGCTCGACACGCTGATCCCCGACAATCCGAACAAGCCCTACGACATGAAGGAGCTGATCCTGAAGGTCGTGGACGAGGGCGACTTCTTCGAGATCGCGGAAGCCTTCGCCAAGAACATCGTCACCGGCTTCGGCCGCATCGCGGGGCGCACCGTCGGCTTCGTCGCCAACCAGCCGATGGTGTTGGCCGGCGTGCTCGACAGCGACGCATCGCGGAAAGCCGCACGCTTCGTCCGCTTCTGCGACGCCTTCAACATCCCGATCGTCACCTTCGTCGACGTGCCGGGCTTCCTGCCCGGCACCGCGCAGGAATATGGCGGCCTGATCAAGCACGGCGCAAAGCTGCTGTTCGCTTATTCGCAATGCACCGTGCCGCTGGTCACCGTCATCACCCGCAAGGCCTATGGCGGCGCCTTCGACGTCATGGCCTCCAAGGAAATCGGCGCCGACATGAACTACGCCTGGCCGACCGCCCAGATCGCGGTGATGGGCGCCAAGGGCGCGGTCGAGATCATCTTCCGTTCCGACATCGGCGACCCCGACAAGATCGCAGCCCGGACCAAGGAATACGAAGACCGCTTCCTGTCCCCCTTCATCGCCGCCGAGCGCGGCTACATCGACGACGTCATCATGCCGCACTCGACCCGCAAGCGCATCGCGCGCGCGCTGGCGATGCTGAAGGACAAGAAGGTGGAAGCGCCGGCGAAGAAGCACGACAATTTGCCGTTGTAGAGGGGGCGGGAAACGTCATGGCAATTCGGCGTCGTCGATCGAGATTATGGCGGCGCGCCATCGGATCGTGCGACCTGATATTGGGCGTGTTGTCCGCAGTCCTGACGATGAACATCTCGAGCTTCGCGCAAGAGAGCGAGATGACCGTCACCGCCCGGACGTCGGAAGAGACCGTGATCGAAGGCTACGCCGACGCGGACAATACGTGCGCGCCGGTCGAGCTTCCCCGGCTCTTGCTCGTGAAGACACCGGAACATGGGAGCGTCTGTTACCGCATTGAGGATTTCGAGGTGGCGAGCGACTCTGGAAGAGATCAATTTTGTGTCGGGCGCTGGGTCCGCGGCATAAGCATTTTCTATTCGGCTCGAGCTGGTTACAGCGGGCCGGATAGTCTGCGCTACGAAGCGATCACCGATCGAAGGCGGGATCGGGTGGCTGTTCGCGTCACGGTCTTACCCGGCGTTGGAAAGGATTCCGACGTACCGGCCAGCCCTGGTGATTCTTCGCGCGAGCCCGCTATGTCGCCTGGGCCTATCCCCGCATGCGTCGTGCCGGTGTCCTAGGCGGTGGCGTGCTCTATCAACGAAGTTCGTTTGTGCCCCGATCCGTTCACTCGCAAATCCGATGATTGAAGACGACCCGACCGACGAAATCTCCGACATCGAAGATCGCATCGAGCGGCTCGCCGAGATCGCCGAGCGCTGCCGGAAGTACATCCTGGCGTCCAAGATCGCGATCGGGGGCGGGGCCGCGCTGCTGGTGGTCACGATCCTCGGCGTGTTCGGGTTCGGTCAGACCGCCGCGCTCGGCTCGATCGCCCTGGTGCTGGGCGGGATCGTCTCGCTCGGCTCGAACGTCTCGACGTTGCGGCAGACGGACGAGGCTATCAGCGCTGCGGAGGCGCGGCGTGCGGCGCTGATCGGCAGCATCGACCTCCGCGTCGTTGCCGATGCGCCGCTGAAGCTGGTGTGACGCGCGCCAGCACGTCTCACGCGGCGGTCTTGAGCGTCAGCTCCGACAATTCCGTGCGGCATTCGGCGGCGAAGGCTTGCAGCCGCTCGGCGGTCTGCCGGTCGAGGATGGCTTTGGCCAGCCGCTCGGCGCGGGCGATCTGTTGCTTGAGATATTCGATGCGGACCATGTGTCACCTTTCGATTGCTTCCGTCCGGTGCTGGCGACTATAGGCCGGGCGCTGGATCGATTGTGTGAGGCGCATCACGTTTCGCGCGCCTTGTCCGCCGCAGCGAAATGCGCCAACTGGTCGGCGTGCGCCTTGATGAACGGCGGACGGCCGGTGGCGCGCGCGACGTAGGCGCGGCAGGCAGGACTGTCCGTCAGCCCGCCGAATTGATCGACGACGCGCAGCACGTCCGCCATCAAGATGTCGGCGACGGAGAAGGAACCGGCCAGCCATTCGCGGCTAGCCAATACCGGTTCGAGATGCTTCAGCCGAAGCTTGAGGAAGTCGTCCACGAACTTCCACGCCGCCGTGTCGGTCGGATGTCCCATGAATTTCGAGATTGCCCAGGGCAGGCTCGCCATCTCCACCGAATTGAGCGCCGCGAACACCCATTTCGTCGTCTCGGCCCGACCGCGCGGACCTGTGGGCATCAGCTTCTCGCTGCGTTCGCCAAGATGCAGCAGGATCGCGCCGGTCTCGAAGATCGAGAGGTCGCCGTCGGTCAGCCACGGCACCTGGCCGAACGGCTGGTGCGCGAAGTGCGCGGGCCCGCGATCGTCGAACGGCACGCTGGCGACGCGATAGGGCAGAGCGGCCTCTTCGAGGGCCCAGCGCACGCGCAGGTCGCGCACGAGGCCACGCGGCCCTTCGGGAACCCAATCGAAAGTGGTGAGGGTGAGGTCGGCCATCTGCTGTCTCCGTGTCCTGGTTCGAAGCAAAGGACGGACGAGGGGCGCCCATTCCGACACCGGTGCCAACTCTTTTTGTCGCCGGCGGCGCAAGCGGTTAATCTGGGTTCAAACAACAGGAGGAAATCCGATGCCTGCCGCCTTCTTCGTCGTCCGCGCCATTGTCCCCGACGCCGAAAAGCGCGCCGCCTTCGACAGGTGGTACGAGACGGAACATCTGCCCGATGCGGTGAAGGCATTCGGTGTCAGCAGAGCGTCGCGGTTCTGGAGCCTCGATGATCCCTCGCTGCACCAGGCGATGTATCAGTTCGATGACGAGGCCAAGCTCGCGGCGATGCTGAAAGGTGACGCGCTGCAAAAGCTGGTCGCCGATTTCAACCGCGACTGGCCCGACGTGAAGCGCTCGCGCGAGACCATGGTGCTGGCGCAGCAGTTTTCGACGTAGAGCATTTCGAACCGTCGCTTCGCAGCGAGTCTGAACGCACGATTCAGCCTTGGTTCAGGTCGTGGCCGCGACACTTCCTCTGCATCACTTGCTCGATAGCCTAGAGGACATGTCATGGAGCGCCGGAACTTTTTGAAACTTGCCTTGGGGGTGACGGCGGGCGCCGCCGTCTTCGCTGCGACCGCGCAGGCCGCGCCGCTGTCGCCGCTTCCTGTCGCTGATCCCGCCCGCACGCCGGAGGGCAGTCCCGACGCTGCCGTCACCACCAGCGAGGAAGCCGAGAAGCTGACGCCCGAGCAGGTGCACTGGCATGGCCATCACCGCCACTGGGGCTGGCGTCGCCGTCATTGGCGCCGACATTACCGGCGCTGGCACCGTCGCCATTACTGGTAGGCCCGCGGCAGAGAAGTAAATTGGACGGGGATCGCAGCCGGCGGTCCCCGTTTCGATTTTGAGGTGCTCCAGTTTCGCGGCGAATCGCCGGCAGCACCCTGAAACGAAAAAAAGGCCGCGCAGGCTTTCGCCGCGCGGCCATGTTGCGATGAAGAAAGATCAGAACGGGCGGCAGCGGCCGGCGTACCAGCGGAAGCCATAGGGGCATACGCGCGCGCGGGGCACGACGACGACCGGCGGGGCGACCACCACGGGCGCGGGGCGCACCACGACCGCGCCGCGCATCGGGCGGCAATGGCCATAGGGACCGCGATAGAACCCTCGGCCGCAACCCTCGGCGGCGCTGGCCGCCTCGCCGAAACCGACGACCGCGCTGGCCAGCATGGCGGCGGCGAACAGATATTTCATTTGATCTTCCTTCTCGTCTTTTGGGGCAAGTCTTTGGGGGCGGCGCTCGTGGCGCACAATGAATCAGAGGACGCGATTCGACATGTCAAATCTGGCAACACATCGGCACCGCGCAATCCAAACCTGCCAATCATGACCTGAATGCGGCATGAACGTTCCGCGCATCCTGCCTCAGACGACACGCAAGTGTCGCTAGCGGCCGAGAAAACCAAGCACCAGCTCCTTGTACTTCTCGGGCGCCTCCAGGAAGACGAGATGGCCGGTGTTCGGGATCACTTCTGCCCGCGCATTCGGCATCTTCGTCGCCAGCGCCTTCGCCAGCTCGGCGTTCTGCCCCATCTTGGCCCGCAGCGCCTCGGGCGCGAGTGGCCGGCCCGGCGCGTTGTGGTCGTCGGCCCCCATGATGAACAGCGTGGGCAGCGCGATGAGCGGAATCTCGTGCGCCACTGGCTCTCGGTAGATCATCTGGCCGGAACTGACGAAGGCGCGCAGCCAGCGCGGATAGTCGGGGCTGCCCTTGATGTTGAAGCGGGCATCGATGAACGGCGTGATTGCCTCGGCCGGCAGCTTGATCGCGTAATTGGTCTGGAGCTGCTTGCGATAGCCTTCCGCCGTGAGCTTGTCCTCGGTCTCGATCATCTTCTCGGTCGGCGTCGGGGGTACGTAGAGGCGGTAATCCTCCAGCCCGATCGGCGCGGTCAGCACCAGATGGGCGACGCGGTCGGGATAGGCGCGGGCGATGCGCACGCCGAGCATGCCGCCGAGCGAGTGGGCGACGATCTCGGCCTTGTCGATCTTGAGGTGATCGAGCAGCGCAATGGTGTTGCGCGCCAGATTGTCGAAATGCAGTTCGCCCTGCGGCTTGGAGGATTTGCCGAATCCGATCTGGTCCGGCACCACGACGCGAAAGCCGGCCTCGCTCAGCATCTTGATCACGGGTGCCCAATAGCTCGACCTGAAATTGCGCCCGTGCAGCAGCACGACGGTGCGGCCGTTCGGCTGCGCGGGAGACACGTCCATGTAGGCCATGCTGAGCTGCTCGCCGTCGTTGACGACCGGCAGGAGGTGCACGGGGTAGGGATAGGCAAAGCCTTCGAGCGCGATGCCATAGGGCTCACGGGGCGGGCTGTCGGCGGCGCGCGTAGGCGTGAGGGGGAAAGCGAGGAGGGCGACCGCAAGTGCGGCGGAGAGGATGCGGATCATGGGGGTCTCGTGGTTGGCCATGTCGTTCCGGGACGATGCGAAGCATCGAACCCGGAACCTCGAGATTCCGGGCTCTGCTCTACGAGCCGCCCCGGAATGACGTGGCCATAAACGCGTGAATGGCCGGGTCAAGCCCGGCCGCGACGAGAGCGCGCATTCACACGCAAACGTGCGAACCCACGCGCCCCGCGTGATCAGTCCTGCACGCTGCCGAACAGCGCGGCGAACTGCTTCTCGCCGGTGCGGGTGAAATTCACCACGCGGCTGCCCGGCGTGGCATCGCGCGAGGCCCATTTCAGTTCGGCGAAACGCTGCATCATGGCGGCCCCCAGCGTGCCGGCGAGGTGATGCCGCCGCTCGCTCCAGTCGAGGCAGGCCTTGCACACCGGACGGCGCGGATGAGCCAGCATGTCGGGCGAGATCTGCAGATGCTTTGCGAGGAAGCGCTCGCCCTCGGCGGTCAGCTCGATGTCCTGCTTCTTCTGTCTGACTAGATTCCCCTCGCGCAAGGAATCGAGCATCTGCACGCCGAGATCGCCGGCGAGATGGTCGTAGCAGATCCGCGCGCGCCGCAGCGCCGGATCCTTTGGCCCGGTGCGCACCCGCATATGGCCGGTCCGCGCCGCAAGTCCGGCGAGACCTTCGAGCACGCCGGCGACGTCGTCGTCGGTGAGGCGATAATAGCGGTGGCGGCCCTGCTTCTCCGGCTCGATCAGGCCGCCGGCCTCGAGCTTGGCCAGGTGCGAGCTCGCCGTCTGCGGCGTGATGCCGGCCTCCTGCGCCAGCTCGCTCGCGGTCAGCGCGCGGCCGTTCATCAGCGCGGTGAGCATGTTGGCGCGGGCGGGGTCGCCGACCAGCGCAGCGACCATGGCGATGTCGGGTCCTGATTTCATGCTTCGATGGTAGCCGAAGCATTGCGGTCGGGCAAGCGCGTAACGTGTCTCTGCAAACACGTCATCGCGAGGAGCGAAGCCGTAGGGTGGGCAAAGGAGCGCAGCGACGTGCCCACCAATCGTCGTTGCGGACAAAGGACGTGGGCACGCTTCGCTTTGCCCACCCTACGAGACCTCGCTCTGCTCGCAATGACGACCGAAACACAGGAGCCCTATCATGTCCGTCACCGTCTTCATCCGCTATCAGCTCGACCCCTTCAAGCGCGCGCAGTTCGAGGACTATTCGAAACGCTGGCTCACCATCATCCCCAAATGCGGTGGCGATCTGATCGGCTATTTCATGCCGCATGAGGGCACCAACAACATCGCCTTTGGGCTGATCACGTTCGAGAGCCTGGCCGCCTACGAATCCTATCGCGCCCGGCTGCGTCAGGATGCCGAAGGCATGGCCAACTTTCATTTCGCCGAGGAACACAAATTCATCCTCGCCGAAGAACGCACCTTCCTGCGCAAGGTGGTCCTATGAGTGGTATGGTAGGCCAACAACGACGAGGAGACGCCCATGATCGCCGTGATCTTCGAGGTCTGGCCGAAGCCGGAACACCGCCAGGATTATTTCGACCTCGCAGCCGACCTGAAGCCGCTGCTGCAAACCATCGACGGCTTCATCTCGGTCGAGCGCTTCGAGAGCCTGACCGAGAAGGGCAAGATCCTGTCGGTGTCGTTCTGGCGGGACGAGGCGGCCGTCGCCGCCTGGCGCAACACGATGGAGCATCGCCGCACCCAGGCCAAGGGCCGCGCAAAAATCTTCGCCGACTATCATCTGCGCATCGCCAGCGTGATCAGGGACTACAGCATGAACGATCGCGAGCAGGCGCCGAAGGACAGTCGCGCGGTGCACGACGCCCACTAGCGCTGTCCGGCGCGCTCTGGCGCTGCCGTGAATGCGCGCTTATGTCTTCGCGGCAAATTGGGAGAGAAACATGCATGTGACAACTGCTGACAAGCGCGCGACCTTCAAGAAGATGCACGAGAGCGGGTGCTTCATCCTGCCCAATCCGGTCGACGTCGGCAGCGCCAAGGCGTTGCAGCATCTCGGTTTCAAGGCGATCGCCTCGTCGAGCGCGGGCTTTGCCTGGACCATTGGCAAGGCCGACAACCACGTCACTGTCGAGGACGTCTGTCAGCATCTGGCAGCATTGAGCTCGGCGGTCGACATTCCCCTCAACGCCGATTTCGAGGGCGGCTTTGCGGTCGAGCCGGACAAGGTGGCCGACAATGTCGAGCGCTGCGTGCGCACCGGCGTCGCTGGTCTGTCGATCGAAGACTCCACCGGCGACAAGGCCAAGCCGCTCTACGACCGCACGCTCGCGGTCGAGCGCATCAAGGCCTCGCGCAAGGCGATCGGTGACAGCGGCACGTTGCTGGTCGGCCGCTGCGAAGCCTATTTGTGGGGCGTGACCGATCTCAAGCTCGTCATCGACAGGTTGACCGCCTATGCCGACGCCGGCGCCGACTGCCTTTATGCGCCGGGCCTGAAGACTCGCGAGGACATCAGCGCCGTGGTGAAGGCTGTCGCACCAAAGCCGTTCAATCTCTTGATTGGCGCGTCCGGCCTGTCGCTGAAGGAGGCCGAGGATCTCGGCGTGCGCCGGATCAGCGTCGGCGGCTCGCTGGCCCGCACCGCCTGGGGCGGCTTCATGCGCGCGGCGAAGGAGATGGCGGAGAAGGGGACGTTTACCGAGCTCGGCAGCGGCTATCCCGGCGGCGAGCTCAACAAGATGTTTAGCTGACCAAACAAAAGCGGCGGGACTTTATGAGTTCCGCCGCTCTCTCATCCTCTCGGTGTCATGTCCCGCGCAGGCGGGGCATCCAGTACGCCGCGGCCTTTCGATTCAACCACGACTGTCTCGGAGTACTGGATCGCCCGGTCAAGCCGGGCGATGACAGTTGTGCGTGAAGCGGTCGCCTGTTACTTCGCGCCCTCAGACGGCGTCTGCGCATCCGGGGCCGGCTTGCTCGGCGCCGCACCCGTGGTCACGCCCGGTGCGGTGTTGGTGCGCGGCGTCACGTCGCGCATGCCGGGAGGCGGAGGCGCGGTCGGATTGGCGGGCTGCGTCTGTGCCGTCTGCGAGGTCGGCGCGTTGCTGGCCTGATTGGTCGTGCTGGTATTGTTCAGGCCGTAGAACACGGCGCCCAGCACCAGTGCAATCGCAACGGCGAACAAGGCAACCTTGCCGCTGGAGGCGGGGCCTTCGCCAAGCTCGGGATCGGCCTGAAGGTCGGCATCCCGGCGCGCCGCGCGAAGATACTCATCGTCGGCGAGGTTCGGGCGGTACGGATCGTTGGGAAAACGGTCGTCAGCCATCGATTTGGTCTCCTCGGTTAAGACGCCCGGACAACCCGGGGATGCGAGATTCTGTTCCGCGCCCCCTTGTGCTTTCGTCGCATGTTGCTCAGCCCCCGGGAATCGGGAACCAGTTGTTCCCGGGAACTGAAGCGAGTTCCAGGGAGGCAACGAGGAGGGAACAAGCCGATGTGGAGCCTGCCGCCGACCGACAGCGTGCTGCATTTTCTTTCGCTGATCGCGGTCGCCGCACAGGGCATGACGGCCGCGCTGGCTGCCGGACGCCGCAGCATGGACTGGTTGGGGGTCTGCTTTCTCGGTTGCATCACCGCGCTCGGCGGCGGCACGCTGCGCGATCTCTTCCTTGGACATTATCCGCTGGCCTGGGTGCAGAACCCGATCTATCTCGCGCTGGCCGGCGGCGCGGCCTTCCTCACCATCCTGTTCGCGCGTCTCGTGCACCGATTGAAGGTCGCCTTCATCGTGCTCGACGCCATCGGGCTCGTCGTCTTCACCATGGCGGGCTGCGACGTCGCCTGGCAGATGGACGCCTCGCTGCCGATCGTCATCGTCTCGGGCATGGTGACCGGCTGCGCCGGCGGCGTGTTGCGCGACGTGCTCTGCAACGACGTGCCGCTGCTGTTCCGCTCCGAGCTTTACGCCAGCGTGTCGGTGGTGACCGGCCTTTTCTATGCGACCGCGTTCGGCCTCAAGCTCAACGCCGAGCTCTCGACCATTTTGACCTTCGCGCTCGGCATCAGCTTCCGCCTGCTGGCGGTGCGCTACAAATGGGAGATGCCGAAATTCGTGTTCACGGAGGATGAGGAGAAGTAGGCGCGATCGCGCGCGAATAGCGAATGGCGATTAGCGAATGGATCTAGGCTACTCGCTATTCGCTACTCCCCATTCGCCCCCTGCTGCCTCGCCTTCGCGACCTGCGCCGGCGTCACCAGCAGTCCCGAATTGCCCCAGGAATTGCGGATGTAGTTCGTCACGGCCGCGATCTCCTCGTTGGACAATTGCCTGGCATAGCCCGGCATCTCGCCGGCGTTCGGCGCGCGCGGCGTGGTCAGGGTGTGGGCGCCGTCGAGGATGATGCGCAAGGTGGAGGACGGATTGTTGGATTGCAGCAGCGCATTGCCCGGCAGTGGCGGATAGATGCGCGGGGCGCCGGTGCCGTCCGCTTCGTGGCAGGCGACGCAGAGCTTCGCGTAGACCGCCTGGCCGGCTTTCATCTCGGCATCGTCAGGCGGCGTCACGATGGTCTCGCGCCGTGCCGGCGGCAGGCTCTTCAGATAGAGCGCGATCGCGCGCACATCGGCATCGCTCATCCTGGAGGTCGAGTTGACGATGACGTCCGCCATCGGTCCGCCGGCGTGGCTCCTGGCGTTGCGTCCGCTCTGCAGATATTCCGCGATGTCCGCCTCGCTCCACGATTTCAATCCCGTGCGCGCGGCGCCATCGAGCCGGGGAGCGAACCAGCCCGCGACCTCATTGCCGGACAGCGCCTGCGCGTCCCTGTCAGCGCCGAAAAAATTCTTCGGGGTATGACATGCGCCGCAATGGCCGAGCCCGGTGACGAGATAGCCGCCTCTGTTCCAGGCCGCGCTCTTGCTCTGGTCCGGTTCGAACAGGCCGGGCTTGAAATACATGGCGTTCCAGACCCGCATCAGGCCGCGATAGCCGAATGGCCAGCGCAGCTCCGGCGGCTTGTTGCGGCTCACGACAGGCGCGAGCGTGCCGAGATAGGCGCGGATCGCCAGCGTGTCGTCCTTCGTCATCTTCGTGAAGTAGGGATACGGGAAGGCCGGGTAATAGTTCGAGCCGTCAGGCGCGATGCCGGTGCGCACCGCGCGCACGAAGTCGGCATCCGTCCAGGCGCCGATCCCGGTGTCGCGGTCCGGGGTCAGGTTCGGCGCATAGATCGCGCCGAAGGGCGTCTCAATGCGCTTGCCCCCGGCGAAGGGTTTTGCCGGATCGGCGGTGTGGCAGCCCGCGCAGCCGCCGGCTTCGGCCAGCGCCTTGCCATGGGCGATCAGCTCCGCCGACGGCTCGGCGGCGTGGGCTGCGCATGCAATCGCACTGCACAACGCCAAACCGACAACAACCGAGCAAGCCAGAATCGTCCGCATCGAAGCCACTCCTGCGACCAAACGCCCGCATCCGGCACGAGGGAGCATCCATTCATTTCGCGACGGCGGGGGTATCGTGACACAAATTGAAAACGGCATGCGTGTTTCAGGCCACGAAATTGCGATTTTTACCCGGCGCTCGCCTTGCTCCAGATTTGTGATGCGGAGCGTGAAATATCCGACATAGAGTGGCGGAATTGGTCGGCGCGCCCTAGCTAAAAACAACGGGACGGCAACGGCTTAAGTCGGCAAGACCTGAACAGGGCGGCAAAAGAGGACAGCATGGGCATCAACCAGGGTCCGATCAGTCTCGATCAGAAATACACGCAGGAGACCGGGCACGTCTTCACCACGGGCATTCAGGCCCTGGTCCGCCTGCCCATGGCCCAGATCCGGCGCGACCGCGCGGCGGGGCTGAACACCGCCGGCTTCATCTCCGGCTATCGCGGCTCCCCGCTCGGCGGCTATGACCAGCAGCTCTTTGCCGCCCGCAAGCATCTCGAACAGTACAACATCAAGTTCCAGCCCGGCGTGAACGAGGATCTGGCGGCCACTGCGGTCTGGGGCTCGCAGCAGCTCAACCTCTCGCCCGGCGCGAAGTACGACGGCGTGGTCGGCATCTGGTACGGCAAGGGCCCCGGCGTCGATCGCTGCGGCGACGTGTTCCGCCACGGCAATGCCGCGGGCTCGGCCAAGAACGGCGGCGTGCTGTGCCTCGCCGGTGACGACCACGGCGCAAAATCCTCGACCGTCCCGCATCAGTCCGACCACGCCTTCATGTCCGCGCTGATGCCCTATCTCTATCCCTCGAGCATCCACGAGATGATCGAGATGGGCCTGCTCGGCATCGCGATGTCGCGCTATTCCGGCTGCTGGGTCGGCATGAAGGTGATCACGGAGACGGTGGAAACCACCGCCGAGATCGACCTCACCGACGAGATGAAGCCCTTCATCATCCCCGCCGATTTCGAGCTGCCGCCCGGCGGCCTCAATCTGCGCTGGCCCGATGACCGTTTCGAGCAAGACCGCCGGCTGCAGGATTACAAGGGCTTTGCCGCCATCGCCTTTGCGCGCGCCAACAAGGTCAACCGCGTCACCATGGATTCGCCGAATGCTCGCTTCGGCATCATGGCCTCGGGCAAGAGCTATGAGGACGTCCGCCAGGCGTTGCGCGAGCTCGGCATCACCGAGGAGGTCGCCGCAAAGATCGGCCTTCGCCTCTACAAGATCGGCATGCCCTGGCCGCTCGAGCCGGAAGGGGTGCGCCAGTTCGCGGTCGGGCTCGAAGAGATATTCATCGTCGAAGAGCGCCGCGAGATCGTCGAGAACCAGGTCAAGCAGGAGCTGTTCAACTGGCGCGACGACGTCCGCCCGCGCATCGTCGGCAAGATGGACGAGCACGACAAGCGCTTCTTGACCTTCGCCGCCGAGCTCAGCGTCGCCTCGCTTGCGACCTCGCTCACCGAGCGGCTGCTCAGGCTTAATCTCAACCCTGAAATCGCGGAGATGCTCCGCGTCAAGGCCGACTGGTTCAACGGCCGCCAGGCGACCCAGATGCAGGCGGTCGCGCCCGTCTCCCGCACTCCTTATTTCTGCTCCGGCTGCCCCCACAACACCTCGACGAAAGTTCCAGAAGGCAGCCGAGCGCTCGCCGGCATCGGCTGCCATTTCATGGCGCTGTGGATGGATCGCTCGACCGAGACCTTTACGCATATGGGCGGCGAGGGCGTGCCGTGGGTCGGCATCGCGCCGTTCACCAACGAGAACCACATCTTCGCCAATCTCGGCGACGGCACCTACTTCCACTCCGGCATTCTTGCGATCCGCCAGGCGGTCGCCTCCAAGACCAACATCACCTACAAGATCCTCTACAACGACGCCGTCGCCATGACGGGCGGCCAGCGCCACGACGGCGATCTCTCGCCGCAGCAGATCACCCACCAGCTGCACGCCGAAGGCATCCGCGAGATCTACCTGGTGTCGGAGGCGCCCGACTCCTATCCGGCCGACACGATCGCGCCCGGCGTGAAGAAGTATCACCGCGACGAGCTCGACAAGGTCATGAAGATGTGCCGGGATTACAAGGGCACCTCGGCCATCGTGTTCGTGCAGACCTGCGCGGCAGAAAAGCGCCGCCGCCGCAAGCGCGGCCTGATGGAAGATCCGGCGCGCCGCGTCATGATCAATCCGGCGGTCTGCGAAGGCTGCGGCGACTGCTCGGTGCAGTCGAACTGCATCTCGGTCGAGCCGCTGGAGACCGAGTTCGGCCGCAAGCGCGCCATCAACCAGTCGTCCTGCAACAAGGATTATTCCTGCCTCAAGGGTTTCTGCCCGTCCTTCGTCACCGTGGACGGCGGCAAGCCGCGCCACCGCGCACCGGCCGAGCTCAGCGAGATCGGCGAATTGCCCGAGCCGGCGTCGCGCCCGACGCTTGATAGGCCATATAACATCGCGGTCGGCGGCGTCGGCGGCACCGGCGTGCTCACCATCGGTGCGCTGCTCGGCATGGCCGCCCATATCGAGGGCAAGGCCTCGATGATCCTGGACATGTCAGGCCTGGCGCAGAAGGGTGGGGCGGTGCTCAGCCACGTCCGCCTGTCGGATCATCCGGCCGAGGTGACCTGCTCGCGCATCGTCACCGGCACGGCCGATCTGGTGCTTGCGGCAGATGAAGTGGTTGCCGTCGCCAAGGACACCATCTCGCTGTGTGACTCCAGCCGCACCCGCGGCATCATCAACAGCCACGTCATTCCCACCGCCGATTTCGTCCTCAACCGCGACTTCAACTTCCAGACCCGCAAGCTGAACGCGGTGCTGGAGACGGCGCTGCACAAGGACTCCATCTTCTTCGACTTCACCAAGCCGGCCGAGCAACTGCTCGGCGATGCCATCGCCACCAACATGATGATGATGGGCTACGCCTATCAGAAGGGTCTGTTCCCGCTGTCGGCGGAAGCGATCGAGCAGGCGATCGAGGTCAACGGCGTCTCGATCAAGATGAACAAGGAAGCCTTCCGCCTCGGCCGCCTCGCGGTCGCAGATCCCCAGCGCCTGGCCGACATGCTGAAGGGCACAGATGAGGTCGTTGCGCCCAAGACTCTGGACGCGATGACGCTGGACGAGGTCATCGAGCATCGCGTCAAGCACCTCACCGCCTATCAGAACAGCCGTCTGGCCAAACGCTATCGCAAGCTGGTGGATCAGGTTCGCGAGGCCGCGGTGAAGGGCGGCTATGGCGACGCGCTGCCGCGCGCGGTCGCTGTGAATTATGCCAAGCTGCTGGCCTACAAGGACGAATACGAAGTCGCGCGCCTCTACACCGACGGCGCTTTCGAGCAACAGCTCCGCGATCAGTTCGAGGGCGATTTCAAGTTCAACTTCAACCTCGCGCCGCCGATTTTGGCGAGCGGCGTCGATGCGCTGGGGCGCCCGAAGAAGCGCGCCTTCGGCCCGTGGATGCTGAACGTCTTTCGCGTCCTGGCAAAGTTCAAATTCCTGCGCGGCACCCCGTTCGACATCTTCGGCCGCAGCGCCGACCGCAAGCTCGAACGCGACCTGATCGCCGGCTACGAGAAGGACGTCACGACCGTGCTCGGCCTGTTGTCGCCGGTGACGATCGACACCGCGGTCGAATTGCTCTCGCTACCCGATCGCATCCGCGGCTACGGCCCGGTGAAGGAGAAGGCGGTAAACGACGCCAAGGTGCGTTACGCGCAGCT
This sequence comes from Bradyrhizobium sp. CFUWI, assembly GCF_056429085.1. Classification (NCBI taxonomy): domain Bacteria; kingdom Pseudomonadati; phylum Pseudomonadota; class Alphaproteobacteria; order Hyphomicrobiales; family Nitrobacteraceae; genus Bradyrhizobium; species Bradyrhizobium sp. CFUWI. Next base: position 265,649 of record NZ_JBWJZE010000006.1, on the reverse strand, counting down.
CGCCGCCGATCTGGCAACCCCCCCGCCGGCGCCAAGGCAGATCGCGGCGGAGTAGGACGGCCCCGTAGGGTGGGCAAAGGCGCAAAGCGCCGTGCCCACCATCTCGCCGTAGTTGCGCAAAAGACGTGGGCACGCTTCCGCCGTCGCTCTTCGAGCTATGGCAGACAAGTCGCTTTGCCCACCCTGCGAATTCTCGTGTGAAATCAACCACCGTTCTACTGTGCATGGGGTTGTTTTCGCAAAACCGAAGCGTCGGGCAGAGCACCTCTGATCTTGCTCAGCCTGTCGTGCCCCGGACGCGGCGCAGCGCTTCTTGGCGGTGCGTTGCAGAGCCGGGCCCCAGAACCTTCGTGCATTGAATTCGCAGCCGCATCGGTGCCGGCTCTGCGCAGCAACGCTGAAGCGGTGCAGCGCGTCCGGGACACCAGAGCATCTCCGCTTGCGCTCGCCCGCGGCCCTCTCGCAGGACGGAATATTTCCGCGCTTGCCAATCCGCCCACCGCGGTTCAGAAAAACGGGGCAATAAGAAACGCGAGCGGAGACCTGAGTTTGACCATCAAGGGCAAGGCCTACATTGCCGGTATCTACGAACACCCGACCCGGCATGCGCCGGACAAATCCACCGCCCAGCTCCACGCCGAGGTCGCCAAGGGGGCCATCGAGGATGCAGGGATCAGCAAGGACGACATCGACGGCTATTTCTGCGCGGGCGATGCGCCCGGTGGCGCCTGGCCGATGGTCGATTATCTCGGCCTGAACACCAAGAAGCTCCGCCATATCGATTCCACCGAGACCGGCGGCTGCTCCTACATCATCCATCTCGGCCATGCCGCCGAGGCGATCGCCGCGGGCAAGTGCTCGATCGCGCTCGTCACGCTGGCCGGCAAGCCGCGCACCGGCGCGATGCCGCCGCGCGCCGCCGGCGCCGAGGCCGATTTCGAATCCGCTTACGGCGCGACCACGCACAATGCCTACGGCATGTGTGCCATGCGCCACATGCACGACTATGGCACCACGTCGGAGCAGCTGGCCTGGATCAAGGTCGCGGCCTCGCATCACGCTCAGTACAATCCGCATGCGATGCTCAAGGACGTCGTCACCGTCGAGGACGTGCTGAACTCGCCGATGATCTCCGATCCCCTCCACCGCATGGATTGCTGCGTCGTCTCCGACGGCGGCGGCGCGCTGATCGTGACAACGCCCGAGATCGCCAAGAGCCTGAAGAAGCCGCTGGTGCGCCTGATCGGCCATGGCGAGGCGATGAAGGGACCGCGCGGCGGCAAGGATCTCGACCTCACTCATTCGGCCGGCATCTGGTCCGGCCCGCGTGCATTCGAGGAAGCCGGCATCACGCCGAAGGACATCAAGTACGCTTCGATCTACGACAGCTTCACCATCACGGTGCTGATGCAGCTCGAGGACCTCGGCTTCTGCAAGAAGGGCGAGGGCGGCAAGTTCGTCGCCGACGGCAACCTGATCTCGGGCGTCGGCAAGCTGCCGTTCAACACCGACGGCGGCGGCCTCTGCAGCAACCATCCCGTCAACCGCGGCGGCATGACCAAGATCATCGAGGCCGTACGGCAGCTGCGCGGCGAGGCGCATCCGAAGGTGCAGGTCAAGAATTGCGATCTCGCCATCGCCCACGGCACCGGCGGCCTCCTGGGCGTCCGCCACGCCGCCTCGACGGCCATTCTGGAGCGCGTGTGATGAGTGAAGCGAAGAAGTATCCGGCCCCGGTGACGAACCCCGAGACCGCCGCGTTCTGGGACGCGGCGAAAGAGGGCAAGTTCATGATCAAGCGCTGCACGGCGTGCGGCGAGGCGCACTACTTCCCGCGCTCGATCTGCCCGTTCTGCTATTCCGACAAGACGGTGTGGGAGCAGGCCTCGGGCGAGGGCACGATCTACACCTGGAGCCTGATGCGGAAGTCGCCGACCGGCCCTTATGCGATTGGCTATGTCACGCTGAAGGAGGGGCCGTCGGTGCAGACCAATTTCGTCGACTGCGATCTCACGACGCTCAAGATCGGCCAGAAGGTGAAGGTGGTGTTCAAGCCGACCGACGGCGCGCCGCTGCCGTTCTTCACGCCGGCCTGACGCGAAGCTGCGTAGGGTGGGTAGAGCGAAGCGAAACCCACCGACGCAGGCAATGATGGGTTTCGCTGCGCTCTACCCATCCTACGAATTCTCCGTCCTCAACCTTGTGTAGGACGGTCCTCATCCTGAGGAGCTTGCGAAGCAAGCGTCTCGAAGGATGGCCACAACGAAGAAGCGTTTCGGGCATCCTCATGGTTCGAGACGGCGCAAGAGCGCCTCCTCACCATGAGGATGAGAACCAGAGGAAACCAAACAAAATGTCCGCCAGATACGAAGAGCTCAAGTCCCTCAAAAGCCTCGGCCAGAAATACGCCTACACCGATCGCGAGGTGATGCTCTACGCCTACGGCATCGGCCTCGGCGCCGATCCCATGGACGAGAACGAGCTCGCCTTCGTCAACGAGGGCACGTTGACGCCGCGGCCGCTCAAGGTGGTGCCGACCTTTGCGTCCGTGGCGGCGTGGGGCTCGGGGCCGGGCGAGATGAACCTCAACCGCGTCATGGTGGTCGACGGCGAGCGCGACATCACCTTCCACCAGCCGCTGCCGGTGGCCGCGAACATCACCGCCGATTCCTCCGTGCTCGAGGTCTACGACAAGGGCAAGGACAAGGGCGTCGTCATCGTGCATCAGACCGTGCTGAAGAACGAGAAGGGCGAGAAGCTCGCAACCCTCGTCGCCTCGCGCTTCGCCCGCGGCGATGGCGGCTTTGGCGGTCCGAACCTGACCCAACCCGATCCGCACAAGATCCCATCGCGCAGCCCCGACAAGACCATCGACATCACCACGCGCCCCGACCAGGCGCTGGTCTATCGCCTCTGCGGTGACCGCAACCCGCTGCACTCCGATCCCGAATTCGCCAAGAAGGCCGGCTTCCCGCGCCCGATCCTGCACGGCATGTGCACCTACGGCATCACCTGCCGCGGCGTGCTCCAGACCTATGCCAACTACGACGCCGGCGCGTTCCGCCAGCACGTCGCGCGGTTCTCCTCGCCGGTCTATCCCGGCGAGACCGTGACCATGGATCTCTGGAAGGACGGCAACGTGATCTCGTTCGAAGCCAAGGTGAAGTCGCGCGGCGTCACCGTGATCAAGAACGGCAAGACGGTGCTGGGTTAATCTCCGTTGTCATTCCGGGGCGCGCGCAGCGCGAACCCGGAATCTCGCGCTACAATCTCTGGATTCCGGGTTCAGCGCTGCGCGCTGCCCCGGAATGACAATAACAAACAGGGAGACGCCACCATGGGATTGCTCGACGGCAAGGTTGCGCTGATCACCGGTGCGGGCGGGGGCCTCGGCGAGGCCTACGCAAAGCTGTTCGCGCGGGAAGGGGCCTCGGTCGTCGTCAACGACCTCGGCGGGCCTCGTGACGGTTCCGGCGCCGACAAGTCCATGGCGCAGCAGGTGGTGGATGCGATCAGGGCCGAGGGCGGCAAGGCGGTCGCCAACGGCGCCGACATCTCCACCATGGGGGGCGGTCAGTCGGTGTTCGACGACGCCATCAAGCATTTCGGCCGCGCCGACATCCTGGTCAACAATGCCGGCATCCTGCGCGACCAGACCTTTCACAAGGCTTCGGAGGCCGACTGGGACAAGGTCATCAAGGTCCACCTCAAGGGCACCTTTTGTTGCACCCTGCCGGTGTTTCGCTGGATGCGGGAAAACGGCGGCGGCGTCATCGTCAACACCTCCTCGACATCAGGGCTGATCGGCAATTTCGGCCAGACCAATTACGGCGCGGCGAAGGGCGGCATCTGGGGTCTGTCCAACGTGCTGGCGATCGAGGGCCGCAAGTACAACATCCGGATCTGGACGCTCGCCCCCGGCGCCCTGACCCGCATGACCGCAGACCTGCCCCGCTATAAGGAGAACCCGGGGGCGGCGCTGGGACCGGACGGCATCGCGCCGGCCGTGCTATACATGGTCAGCGACTTGTCGGGCGACCAGACCGGCAAGGTGCTGGGCGTGTCCGGGCCCCGCGGCGTGCGCGAGATGCGGATGATGGAGATGGAAGGCTGGAAACCGCCGCATTCGGGCTGGAAGGCCGAGGACATCGTCGATCATGCCAAGGAGATCTTCTTCTCCGAGGAGCAGATCAAGATGGGCGCGCGGAGGTTTTAGCTTGAACTGTCGTTCCGGGGCACGCGTAGCGTGAACCCGGAACCTCGAGATTCCGGGTTCGATGCTGCGCATCGCCCCGGAATGACGAACAAGAGGACAAGAGGACTGATGAAACTGACCGCCGACGCCAAGGGCACTTTCGCAATCGCGCCGACGCCGTTCCATGACGACGGCCGCATCGACGAGCGCTCGATCGACCGTTTGACCGATTTCTACGAGGAGGTCGGCTGCGACGGCGTCACGGTGCTGGGCATCCTCGGCGAGGCCCCGAAGCTCGATGCCAGCGAGGCCGAGCAGGTGGCGGTGCGCTACGTCAAGCGCGCCAAGAAGATGCAGGTCATCGTCGGCGTCTCCGCGCCGGGCTTTGCCACCATGCGCTCGCTGGCCAAGGCCTCGATGGACGCCGGCGCGGCCGGCGTGATGATCGCGCCGCCGCCGAGCTTGCGCACCGACGATCAGATCATCGGCTATTTCAAGCAGGCGGCCGAGGCGATCGGCCCCGACGTGCCCTGGGTGCTGCAGGATTACCCGCTCACCTTGCAGGTGGTGTTCACCCCCGCCGTGATCCGCAAGATCGTGATGGACAATCCGAACTGCGTGATGCTCAAGCACGAGGACTGGCCGGGCCTGGAGAAGATCACGACGCTGCGCGGCTTCCAGAAGGACGGCTCGCTCCGGCCGCTCTCGATCCTCTGCGGCAATGGCGGCACGTTCCTGGACTTCGAGATGGAGCGCGGCGCCGACGGCGCCATGACCGGCTACGCCTTCCCGGAGCTTCTGATCGACGTCGTCAACCTCTCCAAGGCCGGCAAGCGCGATGCCGCGCATGATCTGTTTGACGCGCATCTGCCGCTGATCCGCTACGAGCAGCAGCCCGGCGTCGGCCTGACCGTGCGCAAATACGTGCTGCAGAAGCGCGGCATCATCGCCTCCAGCGCGCAGCGCAAGCCGGGCGCGACGATCACCGCGACGGCGAAGGCCGAGGTGGATTATCTGCTGTCGCGCGTCGCCCGCTTCGACAAGCGCGCCAATCTCGGCCCGCAATCCAGCGCCGCAGGTTAGCTGCATGGCCGAGACATCAGCATCACGCCCGGCCTCGACGATCCTCCTGCTCCGTGACGGCGAGCAGGCCGACGGCAAGAGCCGCGGCGAGATCGAGCTCTTCATGATGGTTCGCCATCATCAGATCGAGTTCAATTCGGGCGCGCTGGTGTTTCCCGGCGGCAGCGTCGATGCCGGCGACAAGGAGATCGTCGCCCGTGCGGACCTCTATTCGGGCGGGGAGGGCTTGAGCGAGGCGGACCGGGGTTTTCGTATCGCCGCGATCCGCGAGACTTTTGAGGAGAGCGGCATCCTGCTGGCGCGGTCAAAGGCGACGGGCGCTCCCGTTGACGCCAGGCGTGCCGGCGAGATCGCAGACGCGCATCGCGTCGCGCTCAACGAGCACAAAGTCAGCTTCCTGAGCATCCTGGCCGACAACGGTCTGCAGCTCGCGCTCGACACGCTGGTGCCTTACGCGCACTGGATCACGCCGGAGGGCATGCCCAAGCGTTTCGACACCTGGTTCTTCCTGGCGGCCGCGCCGCCGGACCAGCTCGGCGCCCATGACGGCCGGGAATCCACCGATTCGATCTGGGTGTCGCCGCGCGAGGCGGTGGAGGGCGGCGAAAGCGGCCGCTTCAAGCTGCCGTTCCCGACCACGCGCAATTTGATCCGGCTGGCGAAGCAGCCAACGGTGCAAGCCGCGCTCGAGCATGCCCGCAGCCTGTCGATCGTCACGGTGATGCCGGTCATGACCAAGACCGACACCGGCCGCCAGCTCCGCATTCCCCGCGAGGCCGGCTATGACGGCGAGGTGTTCGAGGTCGGGGCGCTGGGCTAATACACTTCGACGCCCGACGAAGTATTGAGGACCGTGGTCGCGTTAGGTTCCGTCCATTGTGAAGGACGGAGCAGGCCATGGATATCAGGCAGGACACCAACATCGCCGCCGAGCTGGCGCTGCTGGTCGCGCTCGCAACGCTGTGGGGCGGCTCCTACACGTTCATCAAGCTCGGCGTTGCCACCATTCCGCCGATCACGTTGATCGCCGCGCGAACCGCGATCGCCGGCCTCCTGCTGCTCGGCGTCATGGCGGCGCGAGGCATCAAGATGCCCAGCGACGCCGCGACCTGGCGGCGCTTCGCCTTCCAGGCCGTGCTCAACAGCGTCGTCCCCTGGACGCTGATCGCCTGGGGCGAGCGCCATGTCGATGCCGCCCTCGCCACCATTCTCAACTCCGCCGCACCGATCTTCACCTTCCTGCTCACGGCCGTCGTCACCCGCCACGAGGCGACGAGCCCGCGAAAGCTGTTCGGCGTGATGGCAGGGATGGCCGGCATCTGCCTCATCGTCGGCGTCGATGCCTTCCATGACATCGGCGGCGGCCTCCTCGCCGAGGCCGCCATCGTCGCGGCCACCATCTGCTATGCCTGCGCCGCGATTTTCGGCCGCAGCTTTGGAGGCCTCGACCCGATGGCGCCGGCCGCCGGCTCGCTGCTGGCCGGGGCCGCCGTCCTGATCCCGGCCTCGCTCGCGGTCGAGCAGCCCTGGACGCTGTCGCCGTCGCTGAGCTCCGTGCTGGCGTTGCTTGCGCTCGCCGTGTTCTCGACGGCCGCGGCGTTTGCGATCTACTTCCGCCTGATCCAGACCCTTGGCTCGGTCGGCACCACCGCGCAGGCCTATCTCCGTGTGCCCATCGGCGTCGCCATCAGCGTCGCCTTCCTCGGCGAGAGCCTGAGCCCGACCGCCTGGATCGGGCTGGCCTGCGTCGTCCTCGGCGTCGCCGCCATGACGATCCCGGCCCGGCAGCTCGCGAGCGGCAAACCGTCATAGGTCGGGGACGGGGGCTCCGGGACCGCGATATTAAGCATAAACGGCGTCCGGAGGCATGTTCCCCCCGGGCGGCAATACGTCGTATATTGGGCCGCCAATAGCCCGGTCCTCTCATCATCCCAATGTCCGCCGAATTGACGCCGACCCCTGAGAAAAAGCGAACCTTCTCGCTCTCCATCGGCCAGCTCACCTTCGGCAGCTTTCTGTTGGTGCTGGCGGTGATCATCGTCACCTCGACCGCGAGCGTGATCGCGATCCGGCACATCGACACCACCTTCGCCGAGCTGCAGCGGCTCCAGAGCGTCGGCGACCTCGCCGAGGACATCGACCGCCGCATGAACGAATTGCGCCTCGCCGCCCGCGACTTCGTCACCGATCCCGGCGCCGGCATCCAGTTCCAGCAGGTGGGCGAGGCGGCCTCGACGCTCAGCGACATCCTGAAAAAGACCCGCATCGAGCTCGCGCCAGAGCAGCAGGACATGATCGACGGGGTCACCGAACGCCTCGCGACCTATCGGACCGGCCTCGAGCGGATATCGACCCTGATCGACCGCCGCGCCCAGCTGCTCGCCGGCCTGCCGCCGCTGCGCGAACAGTTCGATGTGGCCGTCTCCGGCACCGCCGACCGTGAGCTGGCCTCGCGCCTGTTGGAGACCCAGAGCCGCATCGCGCTCGGGCTGCTCGCGCGCAACCCGTCCGCCGCGGAGCAGGCCGCCCAGAACATGCGGGCACTGGACATCGGCGATGCCAAGCTCAAGGCGGCGGTGAACGACTATGCCGAGGCCATTATGGCCGTGGCCGTCCGCGAGCGGCAGATCGCCGATATCGACCGCGAGGTGCTGGGAACCGAGGGGCGGCTGATCGGCCGCGTCACCGAATTGCTGCGCGAGGTCAGCGACCGGCGCGGCCATGTGCTGTCGCGCGACTTTGCCCGCACGCTGACGGAGGCGCGATGGCAGAGCATCGTGCTGGGCAGCATCGGCGTTCTGATCGGCATTCTGGCGGCCGGCTTCGTGGTGCGGCGGACGGTTCGTCCGCTGGCTCAGATCGCACGCTCCATCCGCGCGCTTGCGGCGGGCCGGAAAGACACCTCGATCCCGTCGGCCGACCTCGACAACGAGATCGGCGACATCGCGCGTGCCGCCGAAGTCTTCCGCCGCGCGCTGGAGGAGGCCGACACGGCACGCGAGGCGGCGGTGCGCGCGCTCACCGAGCAGCGCCTCGCCGAAGAGAGCTACCGGAAACTGTTCGAGGGCTCGATCGACGGCATCTACGTGACGACGCCGGCCGGCGAGCTCCTCAACGCCAATCCGGCGCTGGCCCGGATGATGGGCTACGACAGCCCGCAGCATCTCATCGCCAGCATCAACGACATTGCCCACACGATCTATGTCCATCCCGAGGCGCGCGCCGAATACCAGCGGCTGATGGCGCGTGACGGCATGGTGCGCGAATTCGAGTATCAGGTGCGCCAGCGCAGCGGCGACATCCTGTGGCTTTCCGACAGCGCCACCGGCGTGCGGGACGAAGCGGGCAACATCGTCCGCTACGAGGGCACGCTGCGCGACATCACCGACCAGAAGCGGGCGGAAGACGCCATTGCCGAAGGCCGGCGCCTGCTCCAGCAGGTCATCGACACCGTTCCGGCGGTGATCAATGTCAAGGACCGCGACCTGCGCTATGTGCTGATGAACCGCTACATGGCCGGCATCTTCGGCATCGAGCCCGGCGACGCGCTCGGCCGCACCACGGCGGACCTGATGTCGCGCTATGGCGCGGCCAAGACCGACGAGAACGACAAGCGCGTGCTGGCCCTGCGAAAGGGGCTCGGCTTCTACGAGGAGGAATACAAGGACGTCTCCGGCAACATGCGGCAATGGCTTGTCAACAAGCTGCCGCTGCTCGATGCCGAGGGCGAGATCGAGCGCATCGTCACCGTCGCGCTCGACATCGGCGAGCGCAAGCGCGGTGAGCAGGAGATGCGCAAGGCCAAGGAAGCCGCCGAGACCGCGCTGCGTAATCTGCGCGAGACGCAGGCCTCGCTGATCGAGGCCGAGAAGCTCGCCGCGCTCGGGCGCCTCGTTGCCGGCGTCGCGCACGAGGTCAACAATCCCGTCGGCATCAGCCTCACTGTCGCCTCCGCGCTGGAGCGCAAGACTGCGATGTTCACCGCCGAGGTCGAGCGCGGCGAGCTCCGCCGCTCCACACTCAACGATTTCCTCAGCACCAGCCGCGATGCGTCCTCGCAGCTCGTCTCCAATCTCAACCGCGCCGCCGAGCTGATCCAGTCGTTCAAGCAGGTCGCCGCCGACCGCAACTATTCGGACCAGCGCACTTTCGATCTCGGCGACCTCACCGAGCAGGTGGTGATGAGCCTGCGACCGGGCCTGCGCAAGCACAATCTGACGCTCAATGTCGAGTGCCAGCCCGATCTCACCATGAACAGCTATCCGGGCCCCTATGGCCAGGTGCTGACCAATCTGTTCCTCAATTCGGTGGCGCACGCCTTCCCGGACGGCCGGCCGGGGACGATCGACATCCAGGTGCGGGAGTCCGGCAAGGACAATGTCGAGATCATCTTCTCCGACAATGGCTGCGGCATGTCGCTCGACGTGCGTCGGCGCGCCTTCGATCCGTTTTTCACGACGCGGCGCGACCAGGGCGGCACCGGCCTCGGATTGCACATCGTCTACAGCATCGTCACCAATCGGCTCGGCGGGCGGCTCGATCTCGATTCCGAGCCGGGCAACGGCACGCGCATCCAGATCATCCTGCCGCGCGTGGCGCCGCTGGAGCAGGCTGCGGAATAGTCGCGCTCCAGCTTTTGGTTTTGGCGCGCGTTCTTGACGCGAACCGGTATCCGCTTTAGTCGACGTCAGCGAGCTTGTGCAGCGTTGCGCCGAAGATCAGGCTGGCTTTGCCGACCAGCGCCGTGCCCGTCATCTCCGCGCGCGTGTCCGTGTAGGTGCCGTTGACACCGATGCCGACCGGGGCAGGGCCGCCGAACAGCGGATTGTCGTCGCCCCGCGGCGAGGTGTGCCGCTGCACCAGCACCTCGCCTTTGAAGCTGGTGTCGTCCTTCACCACGTAGCTGCCGGTGTAATAGAGGTAGGCATCGCCGCCAAGAATCTTGCCGTCGCGAAAAAGGATCACGCCGCTGCCCTTGCCGACTCGACCATCGAGCAGGGTCACGTGAATCGAATAGAGGCCGTTCTTCATAACGTCCCACGGGCCGGCCGCCATCGCCCAATGGCGTAGCCGGTCCGGCTTTTATGCCAAAGCGTATCGCCCCGCGCAACGCGGCAGTTTGCCGGCCGCCGCCGGAGGTTGCCGCGAGCCGTAGTTGTCCCGACTTGTGCTTGACGCAATCATGACGGTCTGATGATGGGGCGAGGCCGGTCGTTGCGAATCAGAGTTGGCCCGCAAAATGCACAACAACTAGCTGCACTGGCCGCGGGGTGCTGGAGCAAGACGATGAGGAACTGGATCGATTCCGGCGGCGATGAGCCGCGTCTGTACAGTGCGCGTCCCACGAATTGCAAAACGGAACGACGGCGCTCCGGCAGCGTAACACGCTGGCGAGGCGCGACGAGACTGGCAGGGGCCCTGGTCTTGCTTGCGCTCGCAGCCCCCATCGGCCAGGCACGCGACCGCGGCCAGTTCGCCAACACCAATCCGGATTTGAAAGCCTGGTTCGACGGCCTGCGCAGCGGCAAGGGGCCGTGCTGCTCCGATGCCGACGGTTCGGCGCTCTCGGATAGTGACTGGGACAGCAAGGACGGGCACTACCGCGTCCGCCTCCCGCGCTACGGCTCCGGGCTGGAAGGACAGCCGCAGGAGCTGGTCTGGGTCGATGTCCCCGAGGAGGCCGTGATCTCCGAGCCGAACCGGGTGGGGCGCACCATGGTGTGGCCGATCTACGGCTATATGGGCGTCACCGTCCGCTGCTTCATGCCGGGCAGCATGACCTGAAGCGCGATGAGGCGAGGAAGAATCGTCATCGCGCTCTAGATTATTGTTTGAGCATGGTCTTTTCAGAAAGCCGCTGCGCCCTTTTCCGGATCATGCTTTAGCGGCCTCGGCGGCATGTTGCCCGATGCGTCGACGCGGCGCGCGCGGGTCAGGTATATTTGTTGTCCCGCTCGAGCAGCTCGATGGAGATGCCTTCGGGGCCGCGGATGAAGCAGATGCGCACCCCGGGCCGGATCGTGGTCGGCTCGCGCGTGAAGGTGACGCCTTTGGCCTTGATCTCGGCCGCGACGGCATCGATGTCCTTCACCGTCAGCCCGAAATGGTCGAGGCCCTGATGCGGGTGCGGAGGCGGCGGGTTGACCGCGCTGTCGCCCTCGAGCGGCGCGATGAAGATCCTGGCGCCGCCAAGGTTCACGTCGATCCGCCCCGGCGCGCGGACGATCTCGCCACCGAGGATGTCCCGCAGCCAGGCTGCGGTCGCCTCCGGATCGGGGCTGCGCAGATGGACGTGATCCCAAGTGACGACTGGCATTTCGATGTCTCCTGATGGTCCTGCGCGATGTTGCCGCGCATGTTAGCGGCCGTGGTCGGTGATCGCCACCGTCCTTGCCGATTCGCAAGCGTGCGGGAACCCTAGGTCGTCTTCCGGATTAAGGTAAGCAGTGGCCCATTCCGTCGCTCGACGGCTTCGGCTGCGATCGGTGAAGCAACCATGAACGCCAGGCTCGACCGGATCGGATTGAGGCGCTTTGCAGGGACCGGCGAGCGACTGGCGCGAGCCGTCACGATTGCAAGCGTCTCATTTGGTCGCAGCCTTCTGTGGTTGCTGGCGGCCATCATCGTCGGCTGCGGCGTCTGGATGCTGCTGCCTCTGTCCAAAGGCAATAGCGCTGAGCAGGTCAAGTCGGAGATGGCAGCCGTCGAGACGGCTCCTTCGAACGATCCGGCCGGATCGGCGTCGCTGGCTTCCGAAGCTCAGGTCCCGGCCATGGCGGACCTTGGTCGTCTCAGGATTTCCTCGCAGACCTGGCGCCGCGGCGGCCTTGGCTCGAAAGCCCTGGTGACGTTCACGCTGCGAAACGACAACGACTATGCCGTAAAAGATGTCGAGATCGTCTGCGCCTTTGCGCGGCGCGATGGCAGCCATCTCACCGATCGCAGTCGCGTGCTGGCAGACCCGGTCGGCATGAGGAGCCGCAAGACCTACGCCCGGATTCCCGTCGGCTTCGTCAACGTGAATGCCGATCAGGCGAAATGTTCCCTGGTTGCGGCACGCCGCGCATAAAGGCGGCATGTTCCGGTAGCGGAAAAGTTACCCTCCGCGGCCCTTGGCCAAAAAACCTCGCGTCGCCATTTGAACCGGAAGGCTGGGCCAGGAACCAATTAAGAGATCGCCTGTTGAGGCGGAGAGCCCACGCGGGGATGCGGGGGGCGGAGCGTGGCCAATGCCTGTCTTTCGATATTTCGTCTTTGTCGGTGGAGCTTTGCTCGCACTGCTGTTCGCAGCGGACTTCGTTCTGCCATCGCAGCCGGTTGCGCAGGCCGTCGCCACCGCAAGCAATGATCAGCCGCTGATCCGGATTCGCTCCGATCGCCATCTGCCCGAGCGTGTCGTGCTCGACACTACCCAGCCCACGCTCGTCCCGGCTGCGATGAAAACTGCCGCTGTGGTTGCGCCTCAGCCGCCGGTGCAGGACAGCACGTCGGCAGCCCTCGCCGAGATGTCGGCCAAGGCGCGGGTGCGCGAGACGTTCGCCCAGTTCACGCCGGGAGGACCGAAGGCGGGCGCCGCCGCAGCGAACAAGGCGGACACCAAGCCGCAGGTTCAAGCGCAAGCCCAGCCTGCTCAGGCGCCTCAGGCGCAGCCGCCGAAGCGCAGAATCGCCAGGGCGCATTCGGTACCGCAACAGCAGGACCGGCCGATGATGGTCGCGCAGCGTCCGCAATTCGGCTTCTTCGGCAACACCTGGTAAAAACGGCCACGCCCCGCTTCGAAACGAGGCGGGGAGGGCTTTTTATTGGTCAGTCTCTCTGCTAATTCCAATCCATCCGAACGCCCGTCGGTGCGCTGGCTCGCCAGCCACGGTGCGGTGTTTCCCGGTTCTGGTCCAATCGGGCCCAGGCGCTCGTAGCTCAGCTGGATAGAGCATCGGATTTCGATTCCGAGGGTCGGAGGTTCGAATCCTTCCGAGCGCGCCAGTCCTCCTTTGTCCAGCCCGTTCCAGATATGTTCCGAACCGGCGCTGAGGCTGGGCACCGTCGCAAGGCTCGCTGGGTCAGTCAGCCTGACGGACACCGCTCTGCCGTCCACGCGCCAGCGTGTCGGAGGGCGTCTCGTGGAAGATCGCGCGGTAGGCCGCGGCAAATTCACCCAGATGGTGGAAGCCCTGGGCGCGCGCGCATGTGGTGACGGTGGCGCCGCCACCCTTGAGGAGGCGGGCGCGGGTCGCCCACAGCCTCTTGAGCCGGATGTACTGATGCAGGCTCATGCCCCGCACCTTGCTTACCGCGCCGCCGAGCGTCCGGATCGAGACGCCGAACTCGCCGGCGAGATCAGCGGTATAGATCGCAGCGGTCGGATGGGCCGCGACGTAATCGTCGATCCGCTGCACCAGCTTGATCGAACGCTCGGCCTGGGCCGAGGCGCTCAGGTCCGACATCGAATCGGTCTGAAACAAATCGTCGAGCGCGAGCAGCAGGCCTTCCTGGAGATGGAGCGCGACTTCGGTGGTTTCGAACAGGAGCGGCTGCACCGAGGCGGTCCGCAGGATGTCGAGCAGGAGTTGCCGCGTGTGGAGCAGGGCCGGCCGGTTCGCGACACGGGCCCGCAAATCGTCGGCGCGATCGAACCAGCCTCGGTCTTTCAGCCCGGGGGAGAAGATGATCATCGCGTAATGATTGGTCTGCGGCTCGACGAAATGGCATTCATCGTTGCCGCGGAGCGTGACGAAGAAGCGCGCATCGAGATCCAGGCCCTTGAGGTTGACCTGGAGGTCGTCGGTCATGGACAGGATCACCATCCCGCCCGGCATCCGATAGGCCGTGTCCAGGATGCGCGCGAACGATCTCATCACGATGATGCGGCACGCCGGAAGGGAGACGACGGCGCGGGCCGCGGCGAAGTTCGGGATGTCGAGCGGAATGCTTCGGGCATCCTCCATCGACTCGATCGGTCGAAACGCGTCGACGTCGGCAAAGCCGATCAGCTGTAGCGCGGAGGACGGAGTGAGAGCGTCGAACAACATGGGTCTGACCGGCTGCTGAAAAGTGACAATCAAATGAACGTCGATGCAGCGCCATCAATGGCGAAACATCGCGTTCCAGTAAACCGAATTTCAGGCCGTACTATTGCGGACATCATGTCATGATGTCTGTCGGATCAATGTCACGTCCACGCTCCCCGCTCATCGGCTTTCCGGAAGCGAGGTCGATGAAGTGCAGACGTGGGCAGACGGGGCAGGCAAAGGACGCAAAGCTCCGCCCCTCTGTTCTCTCCTGCTTCTCCAGATGCGTCTGCACGTTCATGCCCGTCTCGGGGCATCGAAAGACGATCAACTCGGCCATCACCGCAGAATGACGGTGTGGGCGGTTTCATCTTTGATCTAGATCAGTTCTGGAATCGCTTCAGGCTGACGACAACGGCGCAAGACGTGATCTCGCAAGAGCGAGGGGCCCCGGAGGGCCCCTTCACATGTTACCAGCCGCGATAGCCGTAATAGCCATAATGGCGCGGGCCGTAATAGCGCGGCGGCCCATAATATCGAGGGGCGTAATACGGCCGGGGCCTGTAATATCCATAGTAGTTCGGGCGCCACCAGCAGCGCCCCCAGGCGTCGCAGACCATGCGCACCTGCTCGACGCCGGCGATATCGGATGTTGCAGGCGCGGGCGCGATAGGCATGGCAGACGCCGTTGGCGATGCCGCCAGAGCACCCAACATGGCACTGAACAGGCCTGCGGCGACGAGGCCAATCTTGCGAGTCATGATGTCTTCCTCCGCTTACGCAAGACAGGATATCGAAGTGGTTCTGATCAAATTGTGGCGGAGCCGAAATGTAATGCTGATGAACAGATCTTCAGCAAATCCGCCCACCGGGCTGGGCTTGGCCGCATGCCTAATGCCGTTCCGACCTTGATCCTGCGCAATTCGCAAATCCGCCTCGGCTCATAGTGTTGCTGTGTGGCGGCAGCATGGGGCTCGCTGCCGGGCAAGGTGAACTGGATGCGAGTCATTCCAAATCTGTCGATCTCGCCGGAGAAAGTCTTCTTCGTCATCTCGAAATCGCGCCGGTCCGACAGCGAGGCGGCCGGAGGCGGCGTCATCCTGGAGTCTGGCGACGATGACATGAGCTATGGCCGCAACGGGCGCGGCGGGACCACCGACCGTGCGGAGCTCGCGGGCTTCATTCGCGATCTCAATGTTGACGAGCAGATCGATCTGGTGGCGCTGACCTGGCTTGGCCGCGGCGACGGCGATCTCTCCAATTGGCGCGAATTGCATGCCCAGGCCGCGCAGGCGCACAACGCGCGCACGGCTTCCTACCTGATCGGCACGCCAATGCTCGCCGACTATTTGGAGGAGGCGATGGCGCAGTTCGGCAAGTCTTTCGAGGAATTCGAAGACCATCTCTGATGCTCGATGCGCGTCGGTAAGTTTCAAGGAGAGTTGCAATGGATAAAATGAGAATCGACAAGGGCGACTGGCTGGTGGTGTGCGACGGGCGCAAGGCGCTGATTCTGGAGAACCTCGGCGACGAGATGTTTCCCAACCTTCACACCAAGGAGGTGCACGAGCAGCCGAATCCGTCGACCAGCGCGCAAGGGAGCGATGCGCCGGGGCGAGTGCATGCCGCTGCCGGCGGTGCCCGCAGCTCGGTCGAGCAGACCGATTGGCACGACGAGGCCGAGCGCGCTTTCCTGCGAAGCCTGGCCGGCCGGCTCGATGCCGCCGTCAGCTCCGGCGAGACCACTTCCCTGACCATGGTGGCCTCGCCGCGTGCGCTTGGCATGATCCGCGCCGACTACTCGGACCTTGTGCGCAAGGCGCTTCAGGGCGAGGTCGGCAAGGATCTCGTCAAGCTGCCGGTCTACGAGATCGAGAAGCAATTGCTGCTGTCGGGCGCCGCCAAATAGAGGCGCCCGGAAACAGGCCGCGGCCGGCGTCCCTCAGTAGCAGGGGTGCCGGCGGCGGTCCTGACCGCGATAGGCGGCCGCGCTCTGGTAACAATGGTTGGTCGAGGGGCCGTCGTAATAGGCGAAGGTGCCGGGGGTGATGCCGGGACCGTAATTGTGCAGATAGCTGATCGGGTAGGGCAGCGGGTTGGCATAGGCGCGGTGGTGCCGGTGATGGCCCCCCGCCTCCGCCAGGCCAGGGGCTAGGATTGCGGCCGACAGGGCCGCAACCGCGGCGATTAGCGTCAACTTGCTCATCTCGATTCTCCGGGACCCGCGCGAATAGGTCAGCCATTTATAGCCATTTCGAGCCGCCGGGGCACCCGTCCGGCGGCCGGAAATCCGGGGCAAACCCGCAGATTCCCGGGTGGGTGTGACAGAATTGCCCAAGTGGCGGCCAGGCCTGCCCATTTTTGGCCTTCTCGGGATGCTTAACGAATTCCCCACACAAGTATGACCAAAGACTATTCGGTAAAGAATCCTGTCGCCGGCCTTTTGGGGCTCCTTCGAGGCCGGTGCATTCCCTGAAGGCTATCGCCGCACCTTGCCATGCGCATCACGCACCTGAGCCTGCTGTTGCTCTGTCTCGCCGCCGCTACGCCGGCGCGAGCCGAGCTGCATATCACCCGCGACCACGGCGGCTATGTCGAGGAATACAAGGCCAAGTACAAGCGGGTCCGCGAAAAGGGCGAGCGCGTCATCATCGACGGCATCTGCAATTCGGCCTGCACGCTGGTGCTCGGCATCGTGCCGATGAACAAGATCTGCGTGACGCCGCGCGCAAGCCTTGGCTTCCATCAGGCCTATTACGACAAGGCCTTCACCTTCGGCATCAAGGTCACCAGCTCCGAGGGGACCTCCGACCTGATGTCCTACTATCCCGATACGGTGAAGGACTGGATTCGTCGCAATGGCGGGCTCACCACCGACATGAAGAAGATCAAGAACGGCGTCGAGCTCTGGAAGATCATCGACCCCTGTCCGGAAGAGTGGTGAGCGGCTGCGCTGAGTCGCAAGCCTCCATCGCAACGCAGCATCGTCCGGACGAAATTCGCATTGCCGCATATCCCCCCGGTGGGGCAATGAGGGCGGCAATGAACCATAATCAAGAAGCCCTGACCGCCCGCGCCGCGCCGATCCTGTTCGTCCTGCTCTGGAGCACCGGATTCATCGGCACCAAATACGTCGTCAACAACGCCGATCCCTTGACCTATCTCGCTATCCGCATGGCGATCGTGGTCGGCCTGATGGCGATCATCGCCGGCCTCGCGCGGCCGAAATGGCCTGACAGCGCCGGCATCGCCCACAGCGCGGTCGCGGGCATTCTCGTCCATGGCTTTTATCTTGGCGGCACCGCAATCGCGATCGCGCATTCGATTCCCGCCGGGCTCTCAGCGCTGATCCCGGGCCTTCAGCCGATCCTGACCTCGACGATCGCCAACCGCTGGCTCGGCGAGAAGGTGACGCCGGTGCAATGGGCCGGGCTCGTGCTCGGCCTCGGCGGCGTGGTGATGATTCTGCACAACCGTCCCATGACGGGGGACGCCGGGCTAGGCTGGCTCGCCTCGGTGGTTTCGCTGATCAGCATCACGCTCGGCACGCTCTATCAGCGCCGCTATTGCAACCAGATCGACTGGCGCGCCGGCAATCTCGTGCAATATGCCGCGGTCACGATCTTCTTCGCGATCGGGGCCTTCCTGTTCGAGGACCGCGTGGTGCACTGGACGCGGGAGTTCGTGCTCGCGCTCGCCTGGCTCGCCGTGGCGCTCTCGATCGGATCGATCGGGCTACTGTATTGGCTGATCCGCCACGCCGCGGCGACCTCGGTCGCGAGCCTGTTCTATCTGGTGCCGGCCGTGACTGCGCTGATGGCCTACCTGCTGTTCGGCGAGGAGCTCGATGCACTGGCGATCGCCGGCATGGCGATGTGCGCCGCTGCGGTGTTCGTGGTCAACCGCCGCTTCTAGATCGGGATCCGGAAAGAGCGCGGCGGGACAGGGTCTCCGGAGGCGCTCGCATCCGGAGACCCGTCTGAGCGGCTCGATCAGCGCTTCGCCTTCCTGGCTTTCTTCTTCTTTGCAGCTTTCTTGGCGGCCTTCTTCACGGTCTTCTTCACGGTCTTCTTGGCCGCTTTCTTCGAGGATTTCTTGGTGGCCTTCTTGGCGGCCTTCTTCGAACCCTTCTTCGCGGCCTTCTTGGCCTTCTTCTTGGAAGCCTTCTTCGGCGCTACTTTCTTCGCGACCTTCTTGGCGGCCTTCCTGACCTTCTTGACGGCGGTGACTGCCGCGTCCTTGGTCGCTTCCACGGCATTGGTGATCGTTTCCATCGCTTGTTCGGTGATCGGCTTGTCGTCGTCCATATCGTGTCCCCCACGGTTTGTATGGAGCGACGACGATAGCGCGTTTCATAATTGTGTCAAAGCAACGCTCAACCTTTGCGGATCTTCGCGTAGGCTGCGAGCGCGCGTTCGCGTCCACTGGCATGATCGACTATCGGGTGCGGATAGGTCTCGCCGAGCGTGATGCCTGCGCTCGCGAGCTCGATCGGCGTTGCCTGCCAGGGGCGGTGGATCAGCTTGGCCGGCATCTGTTTCAGCTCCGGCACCCAGCGCCGGACATAGGTTCCATCCGGATCGAACTTCTCGCCCTGCAGCTGCGGATTGAACACGCGGAAATAGGGCGCAGCGTCGGCGCCGCAGCCGGCGACCCATTGCCAATTGGCGGGATTGCTGCCGGCGTCCGCGTCGACCAGCGTGTCCCAGAACCAGGCTTCGCCCTCGCGCCAGTCGATCAAGAGGTGCTTGACCAGGAAGGAAGCCACCACCATCCGCACCCGGTTGTGCATCGCTCCGGTGTGCCAGAGCTGGCGCAGGCCGGCATCGACGATCGGATAGCCGGTGCGGCCGCGCTGCCAGGCGGCGAGCGCCTTGATGTCGCGCGTCCAGGGGAAGCCGTCGAAATTCGCTTGCAGGTTTCTGGTGGCGAGGTCGGGGTGATCGTGGAGGAGATGGCGGCAGAACTCGCGCCAGCCGAGCTCGCTCAGGAATTTCTCGATGCCGGGACGGAGTGCCGGGTCTTCGTCCGCCGCGAACCGTGCCGCGTGCCAGATCTGGCGCGGGCTGAGTTCGCCGAACCTCAGATGCGGCGAGAGCCGTGAGGTGCCGTCCCGGTCCGGACGGTCGCGGTTGCCGACATAGGCGCGCGCGCTGTGCCTGAGGAAGTCGCGCAGGCGCTGCCGGGCCGAGGCCTCGCCCGGGGTCCATGTTTCGCGCAGGCCGCCCGCCCAATCCGGCTTGGCCGGCTCCAGTCGCCAGCTCTCCAGCACATCGCCGGCGATCTTCGGTGCGGGGCGCAGCTGCTTCGGAGCAGGCAGCGGTTTTGCCGGATCGCCGAGCGACAGTACGCGCCGCCAGAACGGCGTGAACACGCGCAAGCCGCGGCCCTCCTTGGTGCGGATGGCCGAGGGCGGGGCCAGGAGATCGCCGGGGAAGCTTTGCGAATCGACGCCGAGCTTTGTCAGCGCCGCCTCAAGCTGGCTCTCGACGGCCTGATGCGGTGCCTGTGCAATTCCATTCCAGTAGACGGCGCGGGCACCGCTTTCGCGTGCCACGTCCGGAATGATCCTGGCCGCCGGTCCCTTGCGCAGGACCAGTGATCCGCCGCACGCAGCGATTGCGGCACCGAGCGCTCGCAGCGACTGCGCCAGCCACCATCGCGTCGCGGCGCCGGGCGGTCGGGCGAGGCCGTCGTCGAGCACGTATAGGCAGACCACCGGCGCACCGGTCTTCGCAGCGGCGTGCAGAGCAGGATGGTCGGCCAGGCGAAGGTCGTCGCGAAACCAGACGATGATGGACGGCACGCTCGGCGCGGTCAGGGGATCCTCGTTTACGATTTGGAAAGCATGCGGGGGCGGCGGTAGGGAACTGTCGTTAATGGGACTGTAATACCACTGCAGGATTATGCAGGGATTACGGGGGTGGTTCCATTCATGTCCAAGGTTCTGACCGGGAAGTTCTTGCCGCAGTTCAAGCTGGGCACCAAAGCGGTTCTGTGCGCCGTGTTGCTGATCGCGGTGAACACGGCACTCGTGGTCGGCGCCGGCTATTGGTCGCTGACCTCCGCCTTCAATGACCGCGCATTGCGCGACATCGAAGTCAACCTGCGCACGCTGGCGCTCGCCTTCACCGAGATCGTTCCGGCCGCCAAGATCACGATGCGGGATGGCGCGGTGGTGCGCGCCGAAATCCCCAAGATGCCCGACTTCAAGGATCACGCCATCGTCGACCGGGCGGTGTCCTATGTCGGCGGCAATGCGACCCTGTTCGTGTTCGACGATGCGAGCGGGCAGTTCGTCCGCCGCTCCACCAACGTGAAAAAGGAAAACGGCGATCGCGCCGTCGGCACCCAGCTTGCCGCCGACCATCCAGGACAGGCGCCGCTGCGCCGTGGCGAGGCCTACAAAGGTCCGGCCACGCTGTTCGGCAAGACCTTCATGACCGCCTATTTCCCCATCGCTGACGCGGCCGGCAAGGTCGTCGGTATTCTCTATGTCGGCATCCCCATGGTGCAGTACGAGAGCATGCTGGCCCACGCGATCGAGAGCATGGCCGCGGCCGCCGGACTTGCCGCGCTTCTGGTGCTGGGCCTGACCCTGCTGGTCGTCCGCCGCGTCACCCGACCGCTCACCTCCGTTACGCGCTCGCTCACCGCACTTGCCGACGGCCAGAGCGACGTTACGATCGAATGCGAGGATCGCGCCGACGAAATCGGCGAGATCGCCCGCACGGTCGCCGTGTTCAAGAGCAATTCGCTGGAGCGGGCGCGCATGCGCAGCGAGCAGGCGGCGGCCTCGGCCGCGGCGGCCGAGCAGCGCAAATCCGACCTGCGCAACTTCGTCGAGGAGTTCCGCGGCAGCGTCGGCGGCATCCTCGACAAGGTGCTGACATCGTCGGGCGAGTTCGAGCGCGCGGCACGACAACTGACCGACGTCGCACGCTCCACCGCCGATCTCTCGGCGCAGTCCGCGGGCGCTTCCGAACATGCCTCCGAGCACGTGCGTTCGGCGGCATCGGCCTCCGACGAGCTGTCTCAGTCGATCTCCGAGATCGCCCGACGCGTGCAGGAATCGAACGAGATTTCCGCCGAGGCCGTCCGGCAGGCCGAGGCCACCGACCAGCGCATCGCGCAGCTCTCGGAAGCCGGCGCGCGCATTGGCGACGTCGTCAAGCTGATCACCTCGATCGCCGAGCAGACCAACCTGCTGGCGCTCAACGCCACCATCGAGGCCGCGCGTGCGGGCGATGCCGGCCGCGGCTTTGCGGTGGTGGCCCAGGAGGTCAAGACGCTGGCCGGCCAGACCGCGAAAGCGACCGACGAGATATCGAACCAGATCGAGAGCATGCAGCTTGCGACCGAGGAATCGGTCGCCGCCATCAAGGCGATCAGCGAGACCATCGAGCGCATCAGCGGGATTGCCGGCTCGATCTCGGCTGCGGTCGAGCAGCAGAAAAGCGCAACCCACAACATCGTGGCGAGCGTTCGCGCGGCGGTCTCAGGCACGGCCGAGGTCGCCGTCAACGTCCGGCACGCCGCCAAGGGCGCCGGCGAGACGGGCGAGACCTCGAGCCGGATGTTTGCCTCGGCGCAGGCGCTGTCCGGCGAGAGCCTGCATCTGAAGGCAGAGGTCGACGGTTTCCTCGACCGCGTGCGGACGGCTTAATTCAGCGTTGTCATCCCGGGGCGGTGCGAAGCACCGAACCCGGGATCTCGAGATTCCGGGCTCGGTCCTTCGGACCGCCCCGGAATGACTGTCGACTATTTCGGCTGCGGCACGATGCGCAGATAAGGCTTCGGCTCCTTCCAGCCCTGCGGATAGATCGTCTTGGCCTCGTCGTTGGAGACCGAGCCGGCGATGATGACGTCGTCGCCCTGGGTCCAGTCGGCCGGCGTGGCGACGCGATGCTTGGCGGTGAGCTGGAGCGAGTCGATGACGCGCAGGATCTCCTGGAAGTTCCGGCCCGTGGTCATCGGATAGACCAGCACCAGCTTGATCTTCTTGTCAGGCCCGATGATGAAGACGTTACGGACGGTTTGGTTGTCGGCCGCGGTGCGCTTGAGGGGATCGCCGGAGATCGCGGCCGGCAGCATGCCGTAGAGCTTCGAGACGTTGTAATCGGTGTCGCCGATCATCGGATAATTGGGCGCTGCGCCTTGCGTCTCCTTGATGTCCTCCGACCAACGGGCATGGTTGTCGACCGGATCGACCGAGAGGCCCATCAGCTTGACGCCGCGCTTGTCGAATTCCGGCTTCAGCTTGGCGAGGGCGCCGAGCTCGGTCGTGCAAACCGGCGTGAAGTCCTTGGGGTGCGAGAACAAGAGCGCCCAGCTGTTACCGATCCAGTCGTGGAACTTGATCTTCCCTTCGGTGGTCTCGGCTTCGAAGTCGGGTGCGGTGGTGCCGATCGGGAGTGTCATGATGTTACCTCATCGCATTGAATCTACTGGGGAATTTTTCTCTGGCCGTCATCCTCATTATAGGGCCTTACCAAGCCAAGTGAACGGCCGCTGAACCGGTTCAAGTAAAATGTGAATTTCTTCCTTGAAGGCCCGATTTCCTAGCAACTTATTGTTACAGCGGCCCCTGCGGCGAAACATCTCCACCCGGGGTCGCACGGTCTCGCTCGCCCCGATTATGCCTTTTATGACTTCCATCACGCTCGCCCGGCGCGTCCTGGAACCAAAACGGTTCTGACAGCGACCAATTGGCAACCATCTCGAAAAGTCGTGATCGCCGTATCGAATCGTTAACCACCCCTTTACGCCGGCATGAAAATGCTGGCCGATCAGAAGAAGTCTGGAAGTGAACTATGTCTGCCGCTGCGCCTAAATCTGTCGAGTCCTCGTCCCTCGAACCGTCCTGCCGCGACACCGCGGCGCACGCACTCTCCATCGTGCGTGACGGTGTGATCACCGGCGAAGGCCCGACCACCAAGGGAAGGGTGCACTTCTCCCGTTCGCTCGATGCCGATGACACCGCTTGGTGCATGCGGATCCTGGCCGCCACCGCCGTCAACGACCAGCCGGTCAGCCGGGCTGAGGCCGAGGTCCTGTTCGAGATCAACGAGGCCGCGACCGAGCGCAGCGATGGCGGCCGCTTCGACGACCTGCTCGCCAAGGCCGTTGCCCATTATGCCGCGAGCGCCTCGGGCCTGAAGGTGCCGCCGCGCAGCGTCGCGCTGTCGGCCGACACCGAGATCGAGAGCTGGGCGCCGTCCTACGCCTCCAAGGTCAACAGCGAGATGCTGGAGTGGATCGCCGGCCAGATGCGCGGCAAGCGCCACAACAACCGTCGCCTGATGGCGATGGTGGCGACCTTCCTCGGCGCCACCGCGCTGCCGCTGGCGGGCCAATTGCCGAACGTGTTCGACATCGGCATGTGAGACGCGCACTCTCTGCTGCATGGGCCCCGGCTCTGCAGCGCACCGCACCGGACGATGCTTCGCAACGCCAGGGACGCTGCGCTGCGTCCGGGGCACGAGACCGGAGTCTTCGCGCATACTGCCTCAGCATCGTCAGAATCGCTCCGCCGCGACAATAATTGATCCGTCATCCTGAGGTGCGAGGCGTGCGATGCGAATGCATCGCATGCGGAGCCTCGAAGGATGTGCGGCCGAGCTGGTGCAGCGGGGCCGTCGCCCTTCGAGGCTTGCTCTGCGACGCTATCGCGCCGCAGCGCGCGCACCTCAGGGTGACGGTGGTGCATAGGGTTTGCAACGTACTCGCCTTCATGCGGACACAGCGTCGCATCCTCGCGGCGCACTTCGCCCGAGCTTTGCCTGGTCGTCTCACCCTCATCAATTGAAAGAGGGCGCAGGGAAGACCGGGTGCCGGCCGGGCACCCACGGTCCACTGTGCGAAAGCGTGTGCTTAAGAAAAGCTGCACAGCGGCATACAGGTGGAGCCAAACATCCGGCCTTCCCTGCGCAGTGGTTTGACGGCTTATGTCGTGCTCTCCCCGGGGAGCGTTGCACTATTGCCCCCGTCGCCTTGCGGATGGCTGATGCGCGTGCCCGGTCGGGCCGCCACATCACCGCAAGACTTGACGCCAGACCCCGGGCGTCAGGACCACACGATTTTGCCGTACGCCGATCGCATCGGTCGTGTGCGCGAGACGTTTCGCTCACGGCTCTCCGCCCTGCAAAACCCTTCGCGCCGATGCCATCGGCGTCCACCGCCGCCCGGCCCGCGTTCGTGACGATCGCGATACGCCCCTCTTCCTTGGGCCGGGTTGCGCGACACATACGTCATTTCCGAATTTCGGTAAAGTGGAATATTTTCGGCGACGGGCGTTGACCTAGGTCTCGGGTGTTTTGCCCGCCGGGCAACGCAACGGATGGTGAGAGAGCGGCTCCACCAGCGATAGCGGCCGGTCAGGGTGCCGGCGTTGTCCCCGTCAGGGCCGACGTCGCCCTGCGAGGCCGAACGAGCCAGAAGGCGGCAATCGGGCGCGCTTTGACGCATCGGTTCCCCGGTTAATCCCGTGCCTTAACCAAAGATTAATTATACGTTTGCGGGTGGGCGACGGCCCGGCCTAGCGTAGCTGCGGGGAGCCGCCGAAGCCAAACGAGTTGGTGCGTATCATGACCTACAGAATGCATGGGGCCTTGCTCGCCTCACTCAGCGCAGCCGCGCTGCTCCTTAGCCTCAGCGATAGTTCTGCACAACCCGGTGGCGCTGCGCCGCACGGGGTGACCGCGGCGCGGTCCGGCGCAATCGCGCGTCCGCCCATCGCGCCGGGCGCCCGGTTCCACCGGCGCAACAACCCCTTCGTCTACTGGCCCGGCGGCGGCGGCTTCTTCCACGACAGCGCCGGCTACAGCCAGCCCTTCGTCGACCCAGCCCAGCCGCTCTCCGCCGACGTGCGCTACACCTACACTTATGACGTTCCGTGGGATTGGACGCATCGTTTCCCGCCCAACGTCGTGCCGTCCGACCGGCCCTACGTGCCGAGCTGTCCGACGGAGCAGGTGACGGTGCCCGGACGCGGTGGCAGCGAGCACACCGTCAACATCACGCGCTGTTACTGAGCGGCGCTAAAGCGCGATGCGATTAGGATGAATCGTCATCGCGCTTTAGGTTGTTGTTTGAGCATGATCTTTTCGGAAAACCGCTGCGCACTTTTCCGGAACATGCTTTAGCCGAGCTCGAAGCTGGTCACGCCGAAGACGCGATCGATGCGCAGCGGCGGGATCGCGCCCGTGTACATCCGTGCCGTCTCGAACACCGGCTTGAGCCCGAGCGCCTCCGCGAGCGCGATGGCCTCGCGATTGACGGCGGGGACATCGAGAAACACCTCGCCATCCGCGCTGGCCAGCAGGGCTTGCACGATCGCCTCCGCCGCCGTGCGGCCGTCGGCGACCAGCGGGCCGATCTTGTAGCCGGTCCGGCACGGCCGGATCACGCCCCAGGCGGCGAGCTTGCCGTCGCGCAATAGCGCGCGGCCGACATGGCCTGGCGTGTTGATCCAGGCGCGCAGGAAGGCGCTGCGCCGGGCCGGGAAGACCGTGGTGTCGTCGACGTCCACAAGCGCGAACGGGATCGTGTCGAGCGCGACGACATCGGCGGGTGACCTCGCCGGCGCGGCGACGCCGCCGCCGTAGCGGATATTGGCGTAAGCAAGCTGGAAACCGGACTTCCTGTAATTGTCCTGCTGCGCCACCACGCCGTCGAGCCCGATCACGCGGGAGCCCGCATGGGCGATAGCCGCGTTCCAGATCCGCAGGCCGTGGCCGGAGCCGCGAAGGTCTGCACGCACGATGTAGAAGCCGAGGAAGGCGAAGCGATCGTCGTAATTGACGCAAGAGACGGTCGCGGCCGGCTTGCCATCGATCTCGCCGACGAAGAAGCCTTGCGCGTCGGGGATTGCGAAGCAGGCGGCATCGCCGCGGCCCGGATTCCAGCCCTCGGCCGCGGCCCAGTCGATGGTGAGGGAGATTTCCTCGGGGCGCAGATTGCGGATCAGCAAGTCACTCATCGCGCGTTGCTCATGGGATGCATCCTTCGACCATGGACCTGCCGACAGGTCTGGCTGTAGAAGGCCGCATGATAGGCCGAGCCTGCAGCTCGCCTCAACTCAAAGGGATGATCGGTCATGGCAGCAGAGAAAGTTGCGCTCGTTACCGCCGGCGGCAGCGGCATGGGGGCAGGGGCTGCGCGGCGGCTGGCGGCGGACGGGTTTCGCGTCGCGATCCTGTCGTCCTCCGGCAAGGGCGAGGCGCTGGCCGCCGAGCTTGGCGGGCTCGGCGTCACCGGCTCGAACACGGAGAACGACGACCTGAAGCGTCTCGTCGACGGTGCCATGACGAAATGGGGACGGATCGACGTGCTCGTCAACAGCGCCGGCCACGGACCGCGCGCTCCCATCACCGAGATCACCGACGAGCAGTGGCACAGCGGCCTCGACACCTATCTCCTGAACGTGATCCGCCCGACGCGGCTGGTGACGCCGCTGATGCAGGCGCAGAAGGGCGGCGCCATCATCAACATCTCGACCGCCTGGGCGTTCGAGCCGAGCGCGATGTTCCCGACCTCGGCGGTGTTCCGCGCCGGCCTTGCCGCCTTCACAAAGATCTTCACCGACACCTATGCCGCCGACAACGTCCGCATGAACAACGTCTTGCCGGGCTGGATCGACAGCCTGCCGCAGCAGGATACGCGCCGCGACAGCGTGCCGATGAAGCGCTACGGCAAAGTGGAGGAGATCGCGGCGACGATCTCGTTCCTGGCCTCCGACGGCGCCGCCTACATCACCGGCCAGAACATCCGCGTCGACGGCGGGCTGACGCGCTCGGTCTGAGCGCCGCCTCAATGTGAAGCGACAAGCCTCACCAGTTCCGGCAGGATCCTGTAGCGGGCGATCTCGTGCGGATATTCGCCGCGATTGGCCAGCAGGACGATGGCGATCCGCCGCGCCGGCACCAGGCCGATATAGCCGGAGGCGTTGTTGAGGCCGCCGGGCTTGTCGATGATGGTGACGCCCGGAAGATGCATGGTCTCCCAGGCCATACCCTGTCCGAATTTTTCGTCGACGCGGAAGGCCTCGCGCTGCGTCATCCGCAACGCCTCGCGCAAATTCGGATTGATCGCGCGGCCGTCGACGCAGGCCGCCGCGAAGATCGCCAAATCCCGCGCGGAGCCGAACATCTGGCCCGTGCCGGGAAAGTCAAAATAACTCTGCTGGTTGCCGATCGGGCCGATGGCCATGCCCTGGTCGGAATAACCCTGGACCAGGCGCGGCATCCAGGCCCGGTCCATGACGGCGCGATTGTCCGCGCCGCGCTCGGGGACGAAAGTGGAGTCCATGGCGAGGGGGCGGAGAATGCGGTGCTGGATCAGCGCATGGATCGGCATGCCGTAGCAGCGCTCGAGCACGAGCTGAAGCAGCACGTAGCCGGCATGGGTGTAGATGCGTTGCCGGCCGGGTGCGATGCCGGGCGCCGGCATGAAGGCGTTCAGCAAGGCGATGAAATGCTCGCGCGTGTACTCTTCGTTCGGCCAGGGCGGATGGTCGGTCGGCAGCAACAGGCCCGACGTGTGCGCCGCCAACTGGCCAACAGTGACGTTGCGGATGTAGTTGCCGTTCAGCTCGGGCAGGTATTTCGGCAGGCGGTCGTCGAGCCGCAGCTCGCCGCGCGCCGCGCCGAGCGCCACCAGCGTGGCCTCGAACGGCTTGCGCAACGAGGCGAGGTTGAACAGCGTGTCCGGCGTCACCTTCCGTTTGGTGGCATCATCGGCAAAGCCGTAGCTGAAGAACTCGACATGGCGCCCGGCATAAAGGGCCGCGGCGAGGCCGCCGGCATGGTCCGGCGTCGCGGTCGGCGCCAGCTCGCTCGCGACGATGTCGCGCATCTGCGCGATCATGTCGGAATCCGCAAAGGCGCGGCGCGGGCCAAGCGCGATCGCAAGGGGAACGAGGGCAGCGCGGGTGAAGATTCGCCGAGTGATCGGGGATGGGGTGACAACAGGGCGCACTTGCTCTGATCAACGATGTTGATGCGCCCCCGATCTGCTCTATCCGGAAACCTCCCGCGGCCCAATTCACAATTGCGCGCTGCAGGTTCCGCATCGCCACGCGGCATCAAAATCACTTAGCTTATGAGCTAACAATTGTTGACGCGGCTGACCAAGTCGCCTATAGTTAGCTTCATGGATAACCAATTGACCCGCCTCGACCAGGTTTTCGCAGCGCTTGCCGATCCGACCCGGCGGGCGATCGTGATGCGGCTGTGCGCCGGCGAGGCTTCGGTCGGCGAGCTCGCCGATCCCTTCGACATGGCGCTGCCGAGTTTCATGAAACACATTCGCGTGCTGGAGACGAGCGGACTGCTGATGTCGGAGAAATCCGGCCGCGTGCGCACCTGCCGTCTCAGCCCGAATGCGCTGCTCGGTGCGGAGGACTGGTTCCAGCGGCAGCGCGCGATCTGGGAGGCGCGGCTCGACCGCTTCGAGGCCTATGTGATGAAGCTCAAGAAAGAGAAGGAGAGGGCGGCCGTCAAGCGGCCGTCCCGAACAACCAAACGGAAAGGTTCTGAGCGATGACGAAGTCCGCCAATCCCGCACTGTCGCAATGGTCGCTCGACCGCGAGATCGTGATGTCGCGCGTGATCGACGCGCCGCGCGATCTGGTGTTCGAGGCCTGGTCCGACCCGAAGCACCTGCCGCAATGGTTCGGGCCGAAGGGGTTCAAGATCGAGACCTTCGAGATCGACGTGCGGGTCGGCGGCGTCTGGCGCTTCAACATGATCGGCCCCGACGGCACGGTCTATCCGAACCGCATGCGCTTCCGCCGCATCGAGCGGCCGTCCCTGATGGAGATGGATCACGGCCTCGACCAGGACGAGGATCCCGGCATGTTCCGCTTCACCGTCACCTTTGCCGAGCAGAGCAACGGCAAGACCGTGCTGATGATGCGCCAGCTGGCCTCGAGCGCCGAGCAGCGCGACGGCATGATCGGCTTCGGCGCGGTCGAATACGGCTATCAGACGCTGGACAAGCTCGCGGCCTATGTGGCGGGCATGAAGCGTTGATGCCAAGGCGGTCCCGGCGAAGGATTCGCCGGGACCGCTTTCGCGTCTCGCCGCCTCACTCCTTCGCCTCGTCCGTCACGATGTCTCCGAGCTTCTGCCAGCGCTGGCCGTCGAACTGCACCATCTGGAACTGCTTGTTGACGCGATAGTCGGTCGGCGTTGTCGTCACCGAGATTCCGGGAAGCGTCAGATCGAGCACGACGTTCCTGAGGCTCGCTGCCTGCCGCATCACGTTCTCGCGGGTCAGATCGTCGCCGCATTGCTTCAGCACCTGCACCAGCAGCTGGGCCGTGATGTAGCCGTAGACGTTCAGGTTCGATTCCTTGTCGCCCTCGGGATAGTATTTCGCCATGAAGGCGAGGTAGCGCTTCATGCCGGCATCGTCCTTCCATTCGGGATCGGCGGAATCCTTGACGTAACCGACGCTGACGACGCCCTTGGAATTGTCCAGACCCGCCGGCTTCAGCACGGCGCTGAGCGAGGAGGCGTTGATGTCGATGATGTGCAGCGGCTTCCAGCCGATCTCGGCGACCTTCTTGATCGCCTGCGCCGCCTGTTTCGGCGTCGTGGCGCTGAACAGCACGTCGGCGCCGGCGTCCTTCAACCGCAAGATCTGCGAGTCGATGGTCGGCTCGGTGATCTCGTAGGAGGTCTCGGCCACGATCATCTTCGCCTTGTCGCCGAGGCCCGCCTTGAGGCCGGCAAGATAGTCCTTGCCCAGATCGTCATTCTGATAGAGCACGCCGATCCTGGCGTTCGGGTGGTTCTTCAGGAGATACTGCGCGTAGATCCGGCCCTCGACGAGGTAGGAGGGGTTGAAGCCCATGGTCCAGGGAAAGGTCTTGGGATCGGTGAAGCGTGCCGCGCCGGTGGCCGCGAACAGCTGCGGGATCTTCCTGGCGTTGAGATATTTCTGCACGGCGACGTTCGGCGCGGTGCCGATGATCTGGAACGTCAGCAGCACCTCGTCGCTTTCCACCAGCTTGCGGACCTGCTCGACCGTCTTCGGCGGCGAATAGGCGTCGTCATACTGGATCAGCTCGACCTTGCGGCCGTTCACGCCGCCCTGGTCGTTGATCATCTTCATATAGGCCGCCTGGGTCTTGCCGATCACGGCGTAGGCCGAGGCAGGACCGCTCAGCGGCACGGTCTGTCCGACCTTGATCGCGGTGTCGGAAGCGCCCTGATCGTATTTCTTCTGCGCGTGAGCCTGTGAGATCGACAGCGCCAGAGCGAGTGCGGAGGCCGCGATGCGTCCGAGAAGACGGTTCTTCATTTCCATTCCCTGTTCGCACACGGTCATTCGCCCTTGAGCCCGGCGTCGCGGATCAGCTTGGTCCATTTCTGCGTTTCGCTGTCGATGAACCGGCCGAACTCGGCGGCGGTGCCGGCGCGCACTTCGAGGCCTTGAGCTGTCAGCTTGTCTTTGATGGCAGGCTCGGCGAGCGCGCGCAGGACTTCGGCCTGGAATTTGTCGACGATCGCGCGCGGCGTCGTGGAAGGCGCCATGAAGCCGTACCAGCCGGCGGCAGCGACGTTGGGAAAGCCCTGCTCGCGCAGGGTCGGCGCCTGCGGGTAGAGCGCGCTGCGCTCGGCCGAGGCGACGCCGAGCACGATGAACTTGCCGCTCTGGATGTAGGGCAGGGCGGTCGGCAGCGCCGTCAGCGTGGCATCGACCCGGCCGGCGAGCAGCTCGGTGTAGGAGGCGGCATCGCCCCGGAACGGGATATTGAGACCCTTGACGCCGGCGTCGCGGAACAGCAGCTCTCCGGCAAGATGTGGCTGCGAGCCGGCGCCGGGAGAGGCGAAGGTCAGCCCATCGGGCTTGGATTTGCCGTAGGCGATCAGCTCGGGAAGCGTCTTGAACGGTGCGTCCGCGCTGATGATGAGAAACAGCGGCGCGATCACGGCCATTGCGACCGGCTGCAGCTCCTTGCGGTCATAGGTCAGCTTGCCGAACAGCGCCTCGGCGGTGGCGTAGGGGGCCGCGACGTACAGAAGCGTGTAGCCGTCGCCGGGGGCATGGGCGACCATGTCGTTGGCGATGCGGGTGCCGGCGCCCGGCTTGTTCTCGACGATGAATTGCTGACGGAGACTGCGGCCGAACTCTTCGGCGAGCAGGCGCAGCGAGATGTCGTTGGAGCCGCCGGGCCCGTAGGGCGAGATCAGCCGCACCAGGCGCGAGGGCCATGCATCCTCGGCCCGTGCCGTCAGGTCCGAGCCGGCGACCAGGCCGCCTGCCATTGCGCCCAGCAGGGCTCGGCGTGTGACTTCGAGCGATGCCACTGTGGTCTTCCTCCCGTTTTTATCGTTGGTCGTCTTCCATCACCGCGGCGAGAACCTTCGGTCCTTCGCGCGGCCAGGCATGTCATGTTGCAGCGCTTGTGACCTTCCTGGTTTTGCGCGGCGGCGCGAGCTCTGCCTGCCCGACGATGGCGCGGATGCTGTCGGCGAGCGCCGCGATGCGCGGACCGATCTCGCCTTCCAGCTGGCCAGACTGGAGGCGGAACGCGGGGATGCCGCAATTGATCGAGAACGATTGCTTCGATTCGCCGGCGTGGAACAGCGGTGCCGCGACCGCATGGATGGAGGCCATGTACTCGCCCCAGCAGGTGCAGAAGCCGCGGCTTTTGCATTGCGCGATCCCGGCGCGGTACTTGTCGCGAAAGGCCGACCATAGCTCGGCGTCTTCGGCGGCGATGTTCCGCTCGAGCCGGTCGGCATCGGCCGGCGGCAGGGTCGCCGCCGCGGCGCGTCCCATCGCGGTCAGCACCACGGGAATCGGCATGCCGATGTCGGGCACGTGCGGTCCGACATCGCCGGAGCGCGCGGTCTCGACATAGATCATCGAGGTGGCGTCGAGCAGGCCGATCGAGACCGTGCCGCGGACGCTGAGCGCCAGCTCCTGCATCATCGGCCGCGCCACTTGGCGGAACTGCATTCCTGCGAGCAGAGGATGCGCGATCCGCAGCGCCCGCGCCCCGACGCGATACTTGGCCCGCTCGGCGTCGTAGCGGAGGTAGCCGAGTTCGGCCAGCGTGTGGGTGAGCCGCGCGACTGTGGGCCGCGGGATGCCCGTCAGCGTCGACAGCTCCATGTTGCCCAGCAGCGGGCTCCCGGCCTTGAACGCTTCGAGCACGACGAGCCCCTTTGCCAGCGTCGTGGCGAAGGCGGCGTCATCGACGCTCTCCGCCAGCACGGCGGCGGCAGAGGAGAGCGGATGTCGCGGCTTGGATGGGGTTGTCGCGGCCATACCGAAGTATCAGACGCGAATGCTGGCGCTGTCCAATAGATTCGCCATTCCCGCTAAAATTGTCCGATATGTGGACACCCATACGACGCCGGCGTTTCGCCGAAAAGCGCGCGCGGCAGGACCAAGCACACAGATTTTTGTCGTGATTGCATGCCGTCCTGTGACAGGATTATTACGACGACATGTCAGATCGAATTATTTGCGGAGCGGCTCAATGTTGCAGTGGCAGGCGCGGTCAAACCCCCTCGCGTGGTGGTGGGGATCTCTCACGCTTGTAAGCAGCGCCAATATCCTGGTCTGGTTCATGCTGTACCGCGAGTTCTACCCGACGCCTTCGGGCAGCTACGGTGCCGGCTCCGGCATCGGGCTGATGTTCCTGCTCTGCGCCGGCTATGTGTTCGGCTGCGCGTTCCGATCGTTCCTGCCGCGCGCCGACGTGCAGCGCATCTGCCTGTTCGACACCTGGCTGTCGAGCGTCGTGGTCGGCCGGACGGTCGCGACCGTGGCCGAGCTCTGCTTCGTTGCGCAATGGGCCATCATCCTGCATCAGCTGGGTCACATGACGGGCGCGGAGACCGCGGTGAACATCGCGCTCGTGATCGTGCCCATCATCATCCTCGCGGAGTGCTTCTCCTGGTATGCGGTGGTGACGACCAACTTCCTCTACAACGCGATCGAGAACTCGCTGTGGGCGGTGACCTTCTTCCTCGCCGGCATCGCATTGTGCCGCCTGGTGCCGGAATTCCAGGGCGTGGTGCGCTGGGCGCTGATGTCAGGCATCGTCGGCATCGCCTGCTTCCTCGCCTTCCTCGTCACCGTCGACGTGCCGATGTATCTCAGCCGCTGGCGGGCAGGGCACGCCGAGGGCAATACGTTCATGGGCTTCCTCGAAGGCCTGCATGACGTCTCGACGCGCTGGGTGGTGACCCACGACATCGCGCATTGGAAGGGCGAGCTGACCTGGATGTTCCTGTATTTCAGCGCCGCAGTGTGGTCGAGCCTGGCGCTCTGCGCGCTCTATGCGATGCAGGGCTATCTGGCGCTCTATCTGGCGTGAACGTTCTGATCGCGAAGGCGGCGGTCAGGCCGGCTCGGCGATCACCTTGTTGCGTAAGGTTCCGATGCCGGAAATCTCGACCTCGACGGTGTCGCCCGGGCGCATCCACAGGGGCGGCGTGCGCTTGGCACCGACGCCGCCGGGCGTGCCCGTCACGATGACGTCGCCGGGGTCGAGCGGGCAGATCGTGGA
This sequence comes from Bradyrhizobium sp. CFUWI, assembly GCF_056429085.1. Taxonomy (NCBI): domain Bacteria; kingdom Pseudomonadati; phylum Pseudomonadota; class Alphaproteobacteria; order Hyphomicrobiales; family Nitrobacteraceae; genus Bradyrhizobium; species Bradyrhizobium sp. CFUWI. The sequence continues at coordinate 231,829 of NZ_JBWJZE010000006.1, read as the reverse complement.
GATGTAGGCGATCAGCTCGGGGATGGCGGTGATCAGGAGATCGGTGGTGGTGTCCTGCACGACGGTGCCGTTCAGGCGCGTCTGCAAGCTGAGCTTTGACGGATCGGGAATCTCGTCCGCCGTCACCAGCCACGGACCGAAGCTGCCGCTCTCGGCAAAGGTCTTGCCGGACAGGAACTGGCTGGTGTGGCGCTGCCAGTCGCGGACGCTGCCTTCATTGTAGCAGGAATAGCCGGCGACGTGCCCGAGCGCACGGTCTGGTGGGATGTGGCGCCCTTGCTTGCCGATGACCAGCGCGAGCTCGCCTTCATAGTCGAAATCGTCGCTGACCTTCGGCTTCACGATCGGCCGGAGATGGCCGACTTGGCTACAGGCGAAGCGCGCGAAGAGCGCCGGCTTCTCGGTGACGGTGCGGCCGGTCTCCGCGACGTGGTCCCGATAATTGAGGCCGACGCAGATGATTTTGCCGGGATCGGGGATGACCGGGAGGAAGGTGATGCGCTCGAGCGGATGATCGGGCGCGGTGGACGCGACCAGCCTGGTCGCCTCGGCCACGCGGCCGGTTTCGAGCAATTGCCGCAGCGTCGTGCAGCCTGTCATCCGCGCGCCGAGATCGACGACGGCATTGTCCTTGACGGCGCCGAAGGAGGAGCGGCCGTCGGCGATGAAAGAAAGCAGCTTCATGAGATCATCCCTGAGAAATGTTCGGTCAGGCCGCGGACGGCACGCAGGCTAAAGGCTGGATGGCGGCGATCAACTGGTCGAGTTCGGCTTCGCTACGGGCCGTGCCGCGCACATAGCGGTCGGGGCGAACGAGCGCGGCGGTGATGTCGTGCTTGCGCAGCCAGTCGCCGATGGCCGGCGCGTCATCGCTGCTCAGGATCTTGAGTCCTGTCTGGGCGAGGGCCGGGCGCAGGGAGAGAGCGGCCGCGTTTGCGACGAACAGCACATGGCTGTAGCCGACCTGGTCGTCGCTGCGGCTGCCGTCTCGCAGCTCGAACTGCGGCGCCAGATCTCCGGCGAGAGGCAGGTCGCGGGGTGCCAGCCCGGGGCCGAGCAGGGGCTTCTTCACCTCGAGCTTCACCGGCGCGTTCTCGCGGGGCTCGCCCGCAGCCAGACCCGCTTCGATCGCCTTGGTGTTGATCAATCCGCCGAGGCGAATGGCGAGCTCGATGAATTCGCGCACATGCGGCAGGCGCTCGCTCTGATAGCTGTCGAGCAGTTCGGACCTGGCGCCGCCCCGGATGATGGCGTCGAGCTTCCAGGCAAGGTTCGCGGCATCGCGGATGCCCGCGCACATCCCCTGGCCGAGGAAGGGCGGGGTCTGATGTGCGGAATCGCCCGCGAGCAGCAACCGTCCATTCCGCCATTGCTGGGCAATCGCGGAATGAAAAGTGTAGACCGCAGCACGCTCGATCTCGGCATCGTTGGGTGTGATCCAGCGCGACAGCAGGTCCCAGACTTTGGCTGGTTGCGCGACGTCCTGGGAGTCCTCGTCCGGAAGAACCGTGATCTCCCAGCGCCGCCGCGTGCCGGTGCCGCGCACATAGGTCGCGGGCCGCCTGGGATCGCAATGCTGGAGGCTGTAGTCGCCAAGATCGTCGCGCGCGCGCTTGAGCAGCACGTCGATGACCAGCCAGCGCTCGTGGAAACCGAGATCGTCCATGCCGGAGCCGATGAAGCGGCGGACCAGCGAGCGTGCGCCGTCGCAGCCGATCACATAGGCTGCGTGGACTTCAGTGAGCTTTCCGTTCGAGAGGTCTTCGTAGCGGACGCGCACGCCACGCTCGTCCTGATCGAGCGCGAAGACGTCGCACCGATTGCGCAAGGCGACGTGTGGCCAGCGGGAGAGGCCGCCGATCAGGACATCCTCCAGCTCGGGCTGGTGGAAGCGATAGCTGAGATGCCAGCCCATCGGGGTCAGCGTTTGCGGACGGGACCAGTCCAGCAGCATGCGGCCGTCGGCGTCGAGAAACAGCATCCCGGGGCTCAGGATCACGTGCGGCAGGATGGCGTCGGCCAGGCCGATGGTCTGGAACACGCGCATGCATTCGTCGTCGAAATGCACCGCGCGCGGCAAATGATAGGTCCGCGCCTCGCGCTCCAGCACCAGCGTGCGCACGCCGCACAGGCCGAGCAGGTTGGCGAGCGTGGCGCCGACCGGGCCGCGGCCGACGATCACGACGTCGAAGTTTTCGGGCGTGGCGTTATCTTGCATGGAGCTATCTCTTCCCCAAGCTGCGCCGCAGCATCAACGCCGCTGGCCGAAGTGTCCGCCCAGCGGACGCCGGTCCCGGCTTCCGCCCACTGTCCACCAGCCGGACGATTCGACGATCGCACTAAGCACTTCAGGCTCCATGTGGCTAAGGAGGATCAGTGCAACAGCAATAAAGTGCAGGCTGCCTGCGAGGCGGCCGCCGGGAGGAGATGGCGATGCTGCGAACGATGCTGGGCGTATGCCTTGCGGTGCAACTCTGCGCCGCGCCGGGTTTTGCTGCCGATATCAACGTCGGGATCATCCTCTCGGCAACCGGACCGGCCGCAGCGATCGGCAATGCCGAGCGGAACGGCACGGCTTTCGGCCCGGCCGAGATTGCCGGCAGGAAGGTCAACTATCTCTTCCTTGACGAAGCCTCCGACAGCACCGCGGCGGTCAGCGCGCTGCGGAAGCTCTACCAGGAGAGCAAGATCGACATCCTCGTCGGGCCGACCTCGACGCCGGGCTCTTTCGCCGTGATCGATCCGGCGGTTGAATACAAGTTGCCGGTGATCACGCTTGCGCCCGTCAATGCGTTGGTGGCCCCGGTCGATGCCAGGCGGCGCTGGATATTCAAGACCACAACCAATGACGATCACGAGGCGGCGCCGCTGTTCGCGAACATGAAGAAGACCGGCGTCAAGAAGCTCGCGCTGATCGGCTTTGGCGATTCCTATGGCGATGCCTGGAGCAAGGTCAGCGCCGACATGTGCGCGACTGCCGGGATCGAGCTCGTCGCCGACGAGAAATACGCGCGGACAGATACCACGGTGGTTGGGCAGATCCTCAAGATCATCGCAACTCGGCCGGATGCGGTTCTGATTGCGGCCTCGGGCGCACCGGCGGCCCTTCCGCTGATGCAATTGCGGGAGAAGGGATATGAGGGGCAGATCTACGGGACGCTCGGTGCCACATTCGGCGATTTCCGCAAGCTGACGGGCACCCAGGGCAACGGCATCTACGTGCCGCTGAGCCCGGCCGTGGGCGCTGCGTCTTTCCCGGACGATTATCCCGCCAAGAAGGCGGCGCTCGCGTTCATCCAGCGCTACGAGGCCAAGTTTGGACCCGGCAGCCGCAACATCTTTGCAGGTTCGGCCTACGACGCGTTGATCCTGATCGAGCAGGCGGTGCCCGCGGCATTGAAGACGGGAGAGCCGGGAACCGCGGAATTTCGGGAAGGTCTGCGAAGCGCCATCGAGGGGCTGAGGGGCGTCGCGGGATCGCGCGGCGTCTACAATTACGGGCCGAACGACCACACCGGACTGGACCCGAGCGCGCTGACGCTCGGCAAGCTCGACAAGGGCGAATGGATCGCAGTGCGCTGAGCGGCAGAACGGAGCGGGGAACATGCCTGTGACGGAATGTCCGGTCTATGACGTCGATCTCTACGCCGACGACGTCCTGCGCCAACCCTATCGGCACTATCGCGCGTTGCGCGATCTGGGGGCAGCTGTTTGGCTCCCGCGCAACGGGCTCTACGCGGTCGGCCGTTTCGAGGACGTCCGCGCAGCCTTGCGCAATTCCGGCCTGTTCTCCTCGGCCGAGGGCGTTGCCGCCAACGATCATGTCAACGAGATGTCGAGAGGCACGACGCTCGCGAGCGATGCACCGTTGCACGATCGCTTGCGTGCGATCATCGCAGCTCCCTTGCTGCCGAGAGCGCTGGACGAGATCGGACCCGAGATCAGGGCGGAGGCGCGGCGACTCGTCGAGGATCTCGTGAGCCGGGGGCGGTTCGACGCCGTGACGGATCTGGCGCAGCATCTGCCGCTGACCATCGTATCCAAGCTCGTGGGTCTGGAGGAGTATGGGCGCGGCAGCATGCTTCGATGGGCGTCAGCGACGTTCAACGTGCTCGGAGCGATGAATGATCGCGCCTGTGCGGCCATGGCCGATGTGCAGGAGATGCGTCACTATCTCGGCGGTTCCGCCATCCGCGAGCGCCTGCGGCCGGGCAGCTGGGGTGACAGGATTTTCGCGGCCGCGGACCGTGGAGAGATCGAGCCCGAGCGCTGCCCGGTGCTGATGCGCGATTATCTGGGGCCGAGCCTCGACACGACGATCTTTGCGACGGCGAACCTGATCCTGTTGTTCGGCAAATATCCCGATCAATGGGATCTTGTGCGGCAGGACCCCGCCTTGATTCCGGGCGCGATCAACGAAGCATTGCGCCTGGAATCTCCGATACGGGGATTTACGCGCCATCTGACCGATCACGCGACGATCGGGGACGTCACCGTCCCGAAGGCCAGTCGCGTGCTGCTGCTCTATGCATCGGCCAATCGCGACGAGCGGAAGTGGCAGGATCCGGAGCGCTTCGATGTGCGTCGGCGTGCCAGCGATCATCTCGGGTTCGGCAATGGCAGCCACATGTGTGCGGGCCTGCATCTGGCCCGGTTGGAGATGACCGCGCTGCTCGAAGTTCTGGTCGAGAAGGTCCGGCACTTCGATATCGGCGAGCCCGTCCTGGCGCTCAACAACGTGTTGCGGGGCCTGGCATCCTTGCCGGTACGGGTGAGCTAAAGCGCGATGCGATTAGGATGAATCGTCATCGCGCTTTAGGTTGTTGTTTAAGCATGATCTTTTCGGAAAACCGCTGCGCACTTTTCCGGATCATGCTTTAGGCGCCGACCGGGATCGCCTCGGAGGTATCGCGCATCGGTCCGACAAACTGCGCAATCGCGTCCTCGATCGCCAATGCCGAGCGAATCCAGATGATGGAGATGCAGCCGAACACCGCGCCGCCCCGCACGATCGGCACGGCGATCGACGCGGTCTTCGCATTGTACTCTCCCTCGCTGCGGATGGCGTAGCCGCGCGATTGCGTCTCGGCAATCATGCGGGCGAGCCGACCTGTCTCGAGGAAGGGGCGGTCGTCCGCCTCGTCGATGCGGCGCAGGTGATTGAGGATCAGCTCGCGCTCGTGGTCGGGGCAGGCGGCGAGATAGGCGCGGCCGGCCGAGGTGCGCAGCATCGGCAGCCGCTTGCCGATCATGCCGCGGTCGATCGAGAGCGGGCTGCGCGCGTGAGTGGTCTCCTGCACGACCATCGCGGCGTTCTCATAAGTGGAGAGATCGACCGGCCAGACCAGGGTCTTGCTGAGCTCGGCGAGATAGGGCGCCGCCGCCTGGCAGATCACGACGCCGGGATCGTAGCCGTCGCCGAGGCTCAGCGCCCGCCGGGTCACGCGAAAACGGTCGTCGCTGGCGCTGCGGGCGATGTAGCCGAGTTCCTCCAGCGTTTCGAGCAGGCGATAGACGGTGGGGCGGGGCAGGTCGAGCGCGCGGGCAACGTCGCCGGCACGGATGCCGCCGGAGCGGTTGACCTCCCGCAGCACGTCGAGCCCGCGCTTGAAGGCGCGGACGCCTTCCGACTGCCGCGGCGCCCTCGGCCCCGTCCGCTCCTTGGACACTTCGCATTTCCTCCCTTGTGGTGCACGGTACCGCGATTATCGTTGCGAGCGCGAAGCGATTGCGGAGCGCCACCGTAGGATCGTGCGCGGCCGGTATCAAGTTCGCCGCATTGCGGCACACGCGATGCCTTCGGGAGGACTTCGATGGAAATCACCGCGCTCGGCTATATCGGAATCAATTCATCGCAGCTCGACCAATGGGGCCGGATGGCGACGGGGCTGCTCGGCATGCAGCAGGTCGACCGCGGCGGCAAGATGCGCGCCTTCCGGATGGACGATCGCAAGCAGCGGCTGATCGTCGATGGCAGCAGCGATGCCGGCCTCGCTGTGATGGGGTGGGAAGTTCCGTCAAGCGCAGAGCTCGACCGCCTCGCCGGCCGGCTGGAAAGCCACGGCGTCAAGGTGACGCCTGGATCGCGCTCGCTTGCCGATGAGCGGCATGTCACCGAGCTGATCTCGTTCGCCGATCCAGCGGGCAATCGGCTCGAGGCCTTCTGCAAGCCCGAGCTTGCGGCCGAGCCCTTCAGGCCGGGCCGGCCGATCTCGGGTTTTCGCACCGGCGCGCTGGGCATGGGGCACGTCGTGCTCAATGTGGAGGATGTCGAGCTGCTCTTGCCATTTTATCGCGACGTGCTGGGCTTTCACGTCTCTGATTTCGGCCTGAAGCCCTATGGACTGTACTTCTTCCACGTCAACGGCCGCCACCACAGCTTTGCGATGGTCGGCTCCGGGCGGAAAGCGATGCATCATTTCATGGTCGAGCTCGGCAGCCTCGACGATGTTGGTCAGGGCTACGACCTGGCGCAGCTGGACGAGGGCCGCGTCGCCTACACGCTGGGCCGGCATACCAACGATCACATGACGTCGTTCTACGTGAACACGCCCTCCGGCTTCTTCATCGAATATGGCTGGGGCGGGCGCGTGATCGATCCTGAGACCTGGCAGCCGCACGAGACCTTCGACGGGCCGTCGCTGTGGGGCCATGAGCGGCTCCATATGCCGGAAGAGCAGCGCAAGCGATTGCGCGACATGCGGCTGGATGCGGCCGCCCGTGGCGTTCGCGTCGCCGATCCGCGCGTGCCGCCGCTGAACTGCGCGTGGCTGGACCAGGTGGTCGCGCGCGAATGATCCGCGGTGGCGCGAGGACGATCAGCCCTCGCCGAGATCGGGCTCCGTCAGCAGGCCCTGGCGGAGCGCGAGGCGGACCAGTTCGATGTCGGAGCCGACGCCGAGCTTGTCCTTGATCAGCGAATGCAGGTTCGCCACCGTCTTTGGGCTGACATGGAGCGTTCCGGCGATCTCGTCCGTCGTCTTCTCGGCGAGCAGCAGCCGCAGCACCTCGAACTCGCGGGCGGTGAGGACGTCGGCGGCCGAGCTTTCGCCGCCGAGCCGGCTCAGCGCGAGCTCGTGGTCGATGTCGGGACTGATAGCGATCTTGCCGGCGAGCACGTCCATCACGGCGCGCACCAGCGTTTCCGGCGGGCTGGTCTTGGTGACGTAACCCCTGGCACCGGCGCGGATCGCCTGCACCGCGAAACCCGCATTCTGGTGCATGGTGAAGATGAGGATCCTCGCACCCTTGTCCCATTGCCTGATCCGCCTGACCGTCTCGATGCCGCCGATGCCGGGCATGCTCAAATCCATGATGACGAGATCGGGCGCCTCCGATTTATACAGCCGGTAGGCCTCGGCGCCGTCGGCCGCTTCGGCAATGACGCGCAGGCCCGGCTGCTTCTGGAGCACCGAGCGATAGCCCTCGCGGACGACGGAATGGTCGTCGACCAGCAGGATCGACGCATCGGCCGCGGTCATGCCGCATGCTCCAGCACCGGCGGCTCGGTGGCGGCGAGCGGAATGACGACGCGCAGCGCCGAGCCGCCGTTGGGGCCGACGTCGAAGCTCATCCGGCCGCGCAAGGCGGCCACGCGCTCGCGCATGCCGAGCAGGCCCATGCCGGACTTGCTCGAGGCATCGCCGGGCCGGCCGTCGTCGTCGATTGCCAGTGCGATCTCCTCTCCGGCCATCGTCAATTGGACCCCGACCTTGGTGGCGCCGGCATGCTTGGCGGCGTTCGTGAGCGCCTCCTGCACGATGCGGTAGAGATTGGCGCTGATCGCGGCCGGCAGGGTCTCGAACGCGCCGTCGAACTGGATCGTGAAGCGCGTCTCGCCGCGGCTGCGGCCGTTCCAGCCGGCGACGAGGCCTTCCAGGCTCGCAACGAGGCCGAGCTCCTCGACGTCGGGCGGCCGCAGCCGGAACAGCGCGCCGCGCAGCGTCTCCATCATGCCGGTCGCGGTTCGCGCGATGCCGTCGCATTCGGACAGCAAAGCAGGGCAGTCCTGGGCCGCGGTGTGGCGGGCAGAGGAGGCCAGCGCGCGGATGGCGGCCAGCGACTGACCGAACTCGTCGTGCAGCTCGCGGGCGAGATGGCGGCGCTCGTCGTCCTGCAGCGCGATCAGCTTGCGCGTCAGCTCGCTGCGTTCGGCCAGCGCATTGTCGAGGCTTTCGGCGAGATGGTTGAAGCCGTCGCGGATCGCGGACAGTTCGGCGAGATCGAACGGCGGCAGCCGCGCCGTGAGATCGTTGGCCGCGATCCGCTCGAGGCCGGTGCAGATCAGGCGGGTCGGGCGCAGCGCGCGTGCCAGCGCGGCGTAGACCAGGAGGCACAACAGCGGCAGCGCGATCGCAAGCGCGATCGTCAGACGGCCGGCGTCGTGCCAGGCCTCCGCCGTCCGCACCGCCGGATCGACCGACACCACGATCTCGCCGAGCCTGGCTCCGCGCACCGTCACGGGCCGTGCCGCCTCGCGGCCCGGATCGAACAGGCTGCGATAGAAGGCCGCGAAGGCCTGCGGCGGCGGGCTCGCCGGGGCCGGCGCACCGCTGCAGAACCGCTGCAGCATCTCGCCGCTCGCGCCGCGGAATGCCAGGCATAGGCCGGGCGTCATCACATAGGCCGCGACAGGGTCAAGGTTGGGAAAGTCCGAGCGCGGACCGGGCACCCATTGGATCTTGCCTTGTTGCAGCTCCAGCGACTTCGCCACGATCGCGGCGATGCCGTCGATGCGGGCATGGGCGTCGCGGTCGGCGGCGATCAGGAAATAGGCGGAGATTGCGGCGAAGCAGGCGGCGGTTATGGCGGCCACGCGCAACGTCAGACGGACCTTGAGATCGAATCTCGGGCGGTTCCACATCGGGGCACCTTGCGCGAACGGTTTTGTCGCCTCCGCATTAAACGGCAGAACGCCGGCCGCGGAAAGCGCCGCGCGTTATCGCAGTGCAACGTCGTGAAATTTTCCCGGGGCTCACCGGGACGGTCGCCGTTGCAGAGGCCTCGGCCTGCCGCCGAGATTTGCCAACCGCTGGTCTTGGCGAGGCCCTGCTCATGCACTTCTTCCGATTGATCCTTGCTGCTGTTCTCCTCTTGGTCCTGCCCCATGCTCCTGCTGCCGCCGAGGCCGCCATTGGCGTTGCCATGGAGGATTTCAGCTATACCGACACATCGGGCGAGCCCACCAACCAGATTGCTGCCCACGAACGCCGGCTTCAGGCGTTCATGGCCGCGCTCAGGCGGGATATCGGCGAGGGTGGACGCTATCGGCTGGTGCCCTCTGCCGAGGACGGTGCCGCGTTCAAGGTCATCGGCGGCATCCAGAAGACGAGCACGCTGGTGCAATGGGCCAAGGTCGCGGTGATCGACGTCGGCGCCAAGAGGCTCGTGATGGACAAGCTCTACAGCTTCCGCGGCGACAATGATGAAGCCTGGGAGCGCGCCGAGATCTTCGTCTCCCGCGAGATCATGGCTGCGCTGGCAGCGCCCGCGCCGATTGCGCTCGCCGTGTTCGATTTCGAGCTCGAGGATACGACCGCAGCCTCGGCCGGCACATCGGCGGCGTCGGATGCGGCATACATGGCCGAGGTGACCGGCAGCGTGCGGGAGGCACTGGGCCAATCCGGCCGCTACCGCATCGTCGACGTCGGCGGCGCGCGCGGCGAGACGGAGAAGGGGCGTGCCTTGCGCGATTGCGGCGGTTGCGAGGCGGCGATCGCGAAAGAGCTCGGCGCGGATCAGTCGCTGATCGGCGTGGTGCGGCGGGTGAGCCGCACCGAATACACGCTCGGCTTCCAGGTGCGGGACGCCAGGACCGGCACGGTGCTGACGCGTGGTGACAGCGGCCTGCGCATGGGCGCGGACTATTCCTGGAAGCGCGGGGCCGTGCGGCTGGTCAGTGACCGGCTGATCGAGAGCCAGTAGCGCGGTTCAGAACGTCAGCTGCACCTTCATCGACTGCGAGCGGTCGCTGGCGAGCTCGAAGGCGGCGACGGCGTTGTCGAACGGCATGGTGGCCGTGATCAGCGGCTTGACGTCGATCAGGCCTTCGCCCATCAGGCGCACCGCCAACTCGAACTCGGGGTCGAAGCGGAAGGTGCCGCGCAGCTGCAATTCCTTGGCGACGATGGAGTTGATCGGCAGCGTCATCTCGCCGCCGAGGCCGAGCTGCACCAGCGTGGCGCCGGGGCGCAGCACATCGAGCGCGGTACGGAGCGCGGCCTGGTTGCCGGAGGCTTCGAACAACGTGTCGAACACGCCCTTGCCGGCGCGCCAGGGATCGAGCGCGGTGGCATCGGCCGCGACGTTGATGGCGTGACTGGCGCCGAGCTTCCTGGCTACCGCGAGCGGCGCCTCGGCGACATCGGTCACCACGATCTCGGCCGCGCCGCCGAAGCGTGACACCAAAATCATCAGCGCGCCGATCGGGCCGCAGCCGGTGATCAGCACGCGCTTGCCGAGCAGGGGGCCGGCCTGCTTGCCGGCATGCAGGCAGACCGCCAGCGGCTCGGAGACCGCTGCTTCCGCGAGCGAGAGCTTGTCCGCGATCGGCACGGCTTGCGTGGCGTCGACCGTGATGAACTCACGGAAACCGCCTTGCACGTGGGGAAAGCGCATCGCGCTGCCGAGGAAGCGCATGTCGAGGCATTGGTTGCGCATGCCCTCCTGGCAATGCAGGCACACACCGCACGGCTTGCTCGGGTTGACCGCAACGCGCGTGCCCGGCTTCACGAAGGTGACGCCGTCGCCGACATCAGCGACCACGCCGGCGATCTCATGCCCCAGCGCCATCGGCTGCTGGATGCGGACGACGCCGAAACCGCCGTGATGGTAGTAATGCAGGTCGGAGCCGCAGATGCCGCCATTGGCGATCTTGACGCGGACCTCGCCCGGGCCGGGCGCCGGATCGGGGTAGAGGTCGATCCGCAGATCCTTCGGGGCGTGAATGACGACGGCACGCATGGGGCTGCTCCTGGTTCGCGATCACATCGCGGCGATCATGCCGCCATCGACAAAGATGATCTGGCCGTTGACGTAGGTGGAGGCGTCCGACGCCAGGAAGATCGCCGCACCCACCAGCTCGTCCGGCTTGCCCCAGCGCTTCGAGGGAATGCGGCCCATCAGCCAATTGTTGAAGTCGGGATTGTTGACCAGCGCCTCGTTCATGTCGGTCAGCATGTAGCCGGGGCCGATCGCATTGGCCTGGATGCCGTGCTGGGCCCATTCCACCGCCATCGAGCGGGTCAGGTTCCTGATGCCGCCCTTGGCCGCGGTGTAGGGCGCAATGGTGGGGCGGGCGAGCTCGCTGCCGAGCGAGCCGATATTGATGATCTTGCCGTGCTTGCGCGGGATCATGCGCTTGGCCGCCTCGCGGCCGATCACGAAGGCGCTGGTGAGGTTGGTCTCGATCACCTTGCGCCATTCGTCGGTGGTGAACTCGACCAGCGGCTTGCGGTGCTGGATGCCGGCATTGTTGACGAGGATGTCGACCGCGATACCCTTTTTGTCGAAGTCGCTGAACGCGGCGAGGATGGCGGGCTCGTCGGTGACGTTGAACGCGGCGCCTTCGGCCTGATGGCCGGCCGCACGGAATTCGGCGACGGCCTGCTCGACCCGCTTGGGATCGACGCCGTTGATGATGATCCTGGCGCCGGCCTTCGCCATGCCCTCGGCGATGGCGCGGCCGAGCCCGCGGGACGAGCCGGTCACGAGCGCGGTGCGGCCGGAGAGATCGAACAGGGAAGTGCTCATGTCGGAAGTCCTTTAGACGTTGGAGCGGCGCACGGTGAGATCGGAGCGGTCGAAGACATCAGGCAGGAGGTCGACGCCGAGGCCGGGACCCTCCATCGGATAGACGAAACCGTCCCTGATCACCGGCATCGTGGTGACGAGCTCATTATACCAGCCCTTGTAGAAGGCGCGCACCGATTCCTGGATCAGCGTGTTGGGCTGGCTGAACGACATGTGGATGGCGGCGATGAAGCCGATCGGGCCGATGCAATCGTGCGGCGCGAAGGGCCGGTGATAGGTCTCGGCCATCGCGGCGATCTTGCGGCCTTCGGTGAGGCCGCCGGTCCAGCACAGATCGGCCATCACCACGTGCATGGCGTCGCGGTCGAGCATGTCCTTGTAGGGGAAGCGCGAGCCCAGCGTCTCGCTGGCGCAGACCCAGACGTCGGTCGAACGGGCGTATTCGGCGAGCGCCTGCGGCGAGTTCATCCGGATCGGATCCTCGTACCAGGTCGGCTTGTAGGGCTCGAGCGCGCGCGCGATCTGCTTGGCGGTCGGCAGATTCCACAGCGAGTGGAGCTCGACCATGATCTCCATCCTGTCGCCGACGGCTTTGCGGATCTTCTCGAACGGCTCGATCGCCTGCTTCATCTGGGCGGCGGTGATGTAGAGCCCCTTGTTCTCCTGCGCCGCCGGATCGAACGGCCAGATCTTCATCGCGGAGATGCCGCTTTCGAGCAGGCTTTCGGCCAGCGCATCGGCGCGGTTCATGAAGCCGTCGAGGTCTTCGTAGGGCCCCTTGGCGGCGCCGAGATTCCAGTTCGAGACCGGGCTGATATTGGTGGAGCGGACATATTGCGTGCCGGCGCAGGTGTTGTAGATGCGCTGCTTGTCACGGCAGAGGCCGCCGAGCATCTGGTGCACCGGCTGATTGCAGACCTTGCCGAACAGATCCCACAGCGCGATGTCGATCGCCGAGGCCGCGCGATATTCGACGCCGGTGGAGGACTGTGCCATCGGCAGGTTGAGCATGTCGCGATGGATCGCTTCGATGTGCAGAGGATTGCGGCCGAGCAGGCGGCCGGCAAAGGTGTCGTGGATCTGCGCCTCGATCGCGCCTGCGCCGTAGAACGTTTCGCCGAGCCCGATCACACCTGTGTCGGTGTGAACGCGGACCCAAATGACGTTGGAAAATTCCTCGGTACGCAGCGTCTCGATCGACGTGATCTTCACGGCAATTGTCCTCCCATTACAGACGTCGCGCGTCCGTCGTTCATTTCGCACTGCAACATGTTGCAGGTCGCGCGGGAGTTTTACGCCCGCTTGTAATATATCACAACATGTTTTAAGGCTCGCACAAACAGGGCGCCATCCAGCAACGAGAGCGCGGGCCGACGGGAGAGAACGACATGGCAAAGCGCAAACGCGCGCTCGAGGTGGTGAGAAAGGACGACGACGGCGAGGGCAAGCCCTCGCGGCGCAACCGGCTCAATTTCTTCGAGCTGGCCTACCAGAAGATCGAAGAGCTCCTTGTCCACTGCGAGCTCAAGCCCGGACAATTCATCACGATGCTGGAATTGCAGCACATCACCGGCTTCGGGCGCACACCGGTGCATCACGCCGTCAATCGTCTCTCGGCCGATACCCTGATCATCATCCGGCCCCGTCACGGCCTGCACATCGCGCCGATCGATCTGGCGCGCGAGCGCATGCTGCTGGGGCTGCGCCGCGACATGGAGCGTTTCGTGATCCGCCTCGCCGCTGATCGCGCCAGCCTGTCGCATCGCAATCAGGCGCTGCATATCGAGCGGCTGCTGCGCGAGCGCCGCGCCAATCTGACGCTCGACCAATTCAATCATATCGACCGCCGCATCGACGCGCTGGTGCTGGAGGCGGCCGGCGAGCCGTTCCTGGTGCACACGATGCGGCCGCTGCACACGCTGTATCGGCGCATCGGCTACATCCACCATCGCTTCATGCCGGGGCAGGCGGATCTGTCAGGCACGATCGATCATCATCTCGCCATTCTCGCGGCCGTTGCCAACCGCCGCGTCGAGGACGCGGTGAGGGCGAGCGATGCCCTGATCGACTACATGGGCGAGATGTTCACGGGCATGGAGGCGGGGATCGACCCGCGCCTGCTTGATTGCAGCATCGAGCCGCTGCTCGGCACCTAGAGAGTTTCGAAGAAGAGGACCCAAGAAAATGTCAACGATGGCGATGCCACAACCGACCGCGAGCGAAGCCGCGGTCCGCTACCTCATCACGAACTACAGCCCCAAGGGCAACAAGGTCGGCTGGCTGATGATGGCCTCGATCCTGGTCGAGGCCTGGGACCTCTATTCGATCGCCTTCGTGCTGATCTTCATCAAGGAACAGTACAACCCCACTGCACTGATGCTCGGACTTGCTGCGGCGGGCACGCAGGGCGGCGCGCTGATCGGCGCACTGCTCGGCGGCTGGCTCTCCGACAAGATCGGCCGCCGCGTCATGTTCCTGGCCACGATGGTGCTGTTCATCGTGCTGGCGCTGGCGCAGGCCTTCGTGCCCGATATCACCTGGCTGATCGTGATCCGTTTCCTGCTCGGCATTCCGCTCGGCTCCGACATCTCGACCGGCTACACCTACATCATGGAATCCATGGCCAAGGGTGAGCGCGAGGTCATGGGCAACCGCTGGCAGTTCATGTTCGCGGTCGGCGAGGTCCTCACCATCGGCGTCATCGTGATCTTCCTCCTGATCGACATGAATCACGAGATGCTGTGGCGGGTGACGCTCGGCCTCGGCGCGGTGCCGGCGCTGATCATCCTGATCATGCGGCACGACGTGCCGGAGACGGCGGTATGGCTGGTGCAGAAAGGCCGCTACCGCGAGGCCAAGCAGGTCGCGCGCGAGATGTTCAACGACAATCTCGACATGCTGCCGGACCGGGACGTCGAGGTGCCGAAGGTCTCGACCCGCGCATTCCTCGCCGATCTCAGGAAGGATCCGATCCGCTGGCGTGCGACGATCTACGGCTGGATCGCCTGCTTCGTGCAGGCCAGCGAGTTCTCGACCTTCGCGTTCTATCTGCCGGTCCTGTTCGTCATGGTCGGCGTGTCGAGTGTGCTCGGCATCAATCTGGTGACGATGGCGCTGTTCTCCTTCGCCGCATTGTCGGGCTGGGTCGGTCCGCTGCTGACGCCGAAGATCGGCCACCGCGGCATCTCGATCGCGGGCTTCTCGATCGTGCTGGCCGCGCTGCTGGTCGCGGCCTTCGCGCTCTACACCGACAACAAGATCCTGCTGCCGTTCGCGGCCGCTGCGATGTTGTGGGGCCATTATTGGGACGCGTCGAACTGCATGACGATCCCGACCATGGTCGCCAAGCCCAAGTATCGGGGCACCGCGAGCGGCTTCGCCTACATGTTCGTGAAGCTGCCGTCGTTCCTGGCGATCTTCCTGTTTCCGACGGTGTTCGCCGCGATCGGGCAGGCCAATGCCACGCTGATGGTCGCGATCTTTCCGCTGATCGGATTGCTTGCCGCGATCTTCATCCTGCCGGAAGTCTACGGCTACGAGAACGACTGAGAAAGGCTGCCCGGTCGCGGCGTCGTCGCCGCGATCGGGAGATATTTTCGGGGTGCTGCGCGCCGGCGACTACGGACCCAGGAAGACCGGATCGATTCCCGTGCCATGGCCGAGCAGGCCGATCGCCTGAAGCTGGGCCGAGTGGAGGTCGATTTCCACCATGGCGAACAGGGTGAACAGCACCAATGCGGTGACGACCAGCAGGGGGTGGGCCGTCTCGGCGCCGCCCTCGCTCGCTGCGGTGAGGCGCCGGAACGCGCGGCGCACAAAGGAGCTCTGCGGCAACGCCTTCGATTGGATCGGCATGATGAACCTTCCTTGCCGCGCGATATCCATCCGATTTGCGCGACACTCGATTCTTAGCCATGGCGTCGCCACCGGCATTGACGCACCGCAAACAGCTTGCATTCAATTTCGAAAGCTGCGCCTTACCTGATGGCCGCCGCCAGCGCCCCGATCAATGCGGGCGGCGTCACCAGGAGGCCGAGCTTGAGGAACGGCCAGGCGCCGACCTCGATCTTTTCCCGGCGGAGCGCGACCAGCCAGAGGATGGTGGCGAGCGATCCGGTGACCGACAGATTGGGGCCGAGGTCGACGCCAATCAGGATGGCGCTGACGACAGGTGCGGGCAAATGATCGCTAGCGGCGACCGAGCCGGCGACGAGGCCGACCGGCAGGTTGTTGGCGATGTTGTCGGCGAGCGCGGTCGCAATGCCGACGCTCCAGGCCGCCTGGGGAACCGATTGCGCCACCGCCTGGTGCAGCAGCGCGCTGAGCTGCGCGATCACGCCGGTCCTGATCAGCGCCTCCACCATGACAAAGAGCCCGCCGACCAGCGGCAGCACGCTCCAGGACACGCCCCGCAGCACCGGCATGGGCGACTGCCTGCTGAGCAGCAGCACGATCGTGGCCGTCACGCCGCCGCAGATGAAGGTCGGCAGGCCCAGTTGCCTGTCCAGCGCCGACGCCGTGACCAGCACGACGCCGATCGCGACGATGCCGACGGCCGTCAGCTTGCCGCCGCGGCCGAGCTTGGGATGCGGCACGCGGCGGGCAATCGTCTCCTCCTTCAGCGCGCGGTGCTGGGTCAGGCGCAGCACGATGTAGGTCAGCAGGATCGAGGCCATTGACGGCAGGGCGAACAGGCGCAGCCATTCGGTCAGCGGCGGCATGCGCGCGCCGAACACGACGAGATTGGCCGGATTGGAGATCGGCAGCACGAAGCTTGCGGCATTGGCGATGAAGGCGCAAACGAAGAGATAGGGCAGCGGCTTTGCGCCGGCCGCGCGCGTCGCGGCATAGACGGCGGGCGTCAGCACGATCGCGGTGGCGTCGTTGGAGAGCAGCACCGTCACCAGCGTGCCGACGAGATAGATCAGCAGGAACAGACGCTGCGGCGAGCCGGCCGCGTATTCCACCGCGAGCGCGGCGAGATAGTCGAACAGGCCCTCGAGCCGCGCGAGCTCGGCGATCAGCATCATGCCGATCAGGAAGAGGTAGACGTCGAGGCCCTTTTCGATTCCGGTGAGCGCGTCCTGCCATGGCAGCAGGCCGAGCAGCACCAGCGCGCTCGCGCCGATCACGGCCCAGACCGCCTCGGGCAGGCGAAACGGACGGATGATGACGCCTGCGGTCGCGACGACGATGATGCTCCAGGCCCAGATGGCGGCAGACGGCGGGGTCGGCAAGTCGATCTCCAAAAACCGCCCCTGACTACCGTGCCCGGGACGGATCCGCCAGCCTCAATACGGTGCCGCCCATGTAGCGGGCAAAACCTGCAAAACCCGGATCGGCGCGCGCTTGGAGGCGCGCATGTCCGGGACGACAGCTTTCTGGCTGGCTCACATCTACCGCGCCACCGACAGCTTCTCCGTGATAGCCTTGCGCAGGATGCGCGACAGCGATTCCACCGAATACGGCTTCTGGATCAGTTCGAAACCGCGATGGGCGTTTTCGGCGAGCACGTTGCTGTAGCCGGAGGTGAGCACCACGGGCAGGCCGGGATAGCGCTCGCGAATGACGCCGGCGAGCTCGACGCCGTTCATGCCGGGCATGATGACGTCGGAGAAGACGAGGTCGACGGCGAATTCGTTCTCGCCGAGGATGGCAAGGGCCGCGTTGGCGTTGGCGACGCGGCGGACGACATAGCCGAGATCTTCCAGCAGCTCGGTCGAGAACTGACCGACATCGTCATTGTCCTCGACCACGAGCACGCGGTAGCCGCGCCCGGTGGTGGCGGCTTCGTGGGTCAGCGCCGCGGCTTCCTTCTCGGCGACTGGACTCTGTGCCTGCGGCAGGTAGATGGTGAAGGTGGCGCCTTTGCCTTGCCTGCTCGTCACCGCGATGTCGCCCTCGGACTGCTTCGCGAAGCCGAAGGCCTGGCTGAGGCCGAGGCCGGTGCCCTTGCCGACCTCCTTGGTGGTGAAGAACGGCTCGAAGATCGATTCGAGATGTTCCGGCGCGATGCCGCTGCCGGTGTCGGCGACGGAGATGGCGACGTAGTCGCCGCTGCGCGCAGACTGCGCGCGCAGGCTGGGGATGCCGGAGACCTTGCGCACGGCGATGGTGAGGCGGCCTTCGCCGTCCATGGCGTCGCGGGCGTTGATGGCGAGGTTGATCAGCGCGGCCTCGAACTGGGCGATGTCGGCGACGGTGAAGCAGTCGGCGTCGTGAATCTCCACCGCGATGTCGATACGGCCGCCGACCAGCGGCCGGACCAGTTGCGCGACGGCCTCCACCTGGCTGCCGACGTTGAAAATCTGGGGTTTCAGCGGCTGCCGTCGCGCGAACGCCAGGAGTTGCGCGGTCAGCTTGGAAGCGCGTTCGACCGTCTCGGAGATGGCATCGACGTAGCGGCGGCGGCGCTCTTCCGGCAGCTCGCGGCGGCGCAGGAAATCGGTGGCCGAGCGGATGATGGTGAGGAGGTTGTTGAAGTCATGCGCAACGCCGCCGGTGAGCTGGCCGATCGCTTCCATCTTCTGCGACTGCCGCAAGGCTTCCTCGCCGAGGCGTCGCTCGGTGATGTCGACGGCCTCGGGCACGGCGCCGGTGATGTTGCCCTGGCGGTCGAGCACGGGGCGCATGCCGAAGTCGAAATCGCGCTCGCCGATGGGAAGGCGCAGGCGCATCTCCAGCCGCACGGGCTCGCCCTTGAGCACGGTGTCGAAGGCCTCGCGCACGGCGGCGCTCATGCCCTCGGTGCCGGTGAACCAGGGCGTGTCCCAGAACGGCTTTCCGATCACGTCCGCGGCGCTCGCCTTGATGCCGTCGAGCGCGGTGCGGTTGGCATAGAGCAATTCGCCCTCGAGGTTGACCAGGCCCTGATATTGGTTGCTGGTGGCCAGGATGGCGCGGAGCCGGGACTCGTTGGACTCGAGCTCGGCAGTCCGCTCGGCGATGCGCTGTTCCAGCGTCTCGTTGAGTTGTCGCAGCTCGATCTCGGCCTGCTTGGCGACGGTGATGTCGTGGGCCACGCCGATGAAGCCGATATGCTTGCCGGTCGGATCCCAACGCGGCTGCGATTCCGAGCGCAGCCAGCGCCATTCGCCGCTGGCATTCCTGTAACGCGCTTCCAGCACGAAGGGCTTGAGTGACGCTTCGCCCTCAACGGATTGCTGCAGCACGTGCGGCAGGTCGTCGGGGTGCAGCACCTTGCGCCAGTCGAAGTCGATGGCCTGATCGTAGGGCAGGCCGACGAAGTCGACATAGGCCTGGTTGGCGAAGGAGCGCTTGCGGTCGAGCTTGGTCACCCAGATCGGCACCGGCGCGCTGTCGGCGATCAGGCGGAAGCGCTCCTCGCTCTCGCGCAGGGTCTCGCGGGCGAGCATCTGGTCGGTGATGTCGATATGGGCGCCGACGAGGCGGACGGCGCGGCCATCCTTGTCGCGTTCGATCTTGGCGACGACCCGGATCCAGCGGGTCTCGCCGTCATTGGGGCGGATGATGCGGTATTCCGCGGTGTAGTCTTCGCTGGTGCCGGCGAGCGTATCGATGAAGTGCTTGACGGCGGCGTCGCGGTCGTCGGGATGGAGACGATTGACCCAATCCTCGTGCGACTCCTGGGCAGCTTCCGGCGGCAGGCCGTGGATGATCAGATACTCAGGTGAACGGCGATTCTTGAAGCCCTCGCGAAAGTCGACCTCGACGCCACCGACCTTGCCGATGCGCTGGACGCGTGCCAGCTCGGCCTCGCGCTCCTGGAGCGCGCGATAGGCGTTGTCGCGCTCGCGCGCGACGTCTTCGAGGTGCTGGCGCAGCCTTTCGGCGGCGATGGTCTCGGGTAAGGGATCGTTCAAGGCGTCGGCCGTTGTCATGCGGGAGCGCACGTGCCGGACCGATATTCACACAGACGGAGCGTGATGGCCATTGCCTACGAGGGAGCGCGTCGCGGGAAAATGAGGACTTGCGCGGACCGCAAAGACTACGTCATGCCAATGCCTGGTCTGGCAATTTGTTCCAGAGACTGGAACGATCAGCCGGCGGACGCGTCGTCGCGAGGCGCAATGACCAGCTTCCATGAAGCTCTCCTTTCCGAAGAGGCTAAATCTTGAAGCTCTTTCTCTGCCAGACCTGCGGCAACGTGCTGTATTTCGAGAATCGCGCCTGCGAACGCTGCGGCCATCGGGTCGCTTTCCTGCCGGAGCAGGAAACGATGTCGGCGATCGAACCCGACGGAGAGGCCTGGAGGATGCTGGCCAGCAAGGGCGAAAGCCGGATGCTGTGCCGGAACGCCGGGTACGACGCCTGCAACTGGCTCACGGACGCGGACGACGCCACCGGCTATTGCCGCGCCTGCCGCCACAATGGGATGGTGCCGAACCTCTCGGATCCGGCCCAGCTCGCCGGCTGGCGCGAGCTGGAGGTGGCGAAACACCGTCTGTTCTATTCCCTGATCCGCTGGAAGCTGCCGCTCCGGACGCGGCATGAAGACCACGAGCATGGTCTGATCTTCAATTTCCTCGCCGACGATCCAAACAGCGGCGAGAGGATCCTGACCGGCCACGACAACGGTCTGATCACGATCGCGCTCACCGAAGCCGACACCATCGAGCGCGAGCGGCGCAGGCTCGAGATGGGCGAGCCGTACCGCACGCTGCTCGGGCATTTCCGTCACGAGGTCGGGCACTATTTCTGGGACGTGCTGGTGCAGGGCGGCGGCAAGCTCGAGGAATGCCGCGCCGTCTTCGGTGATGATTCCATCGATTACGGCCAGGCCCTGCAGCGCCATTATGCCGACGGCCCGCCGCCGGATTGGCAGCAGACCTACGTCTCGGCCTATGCCACGACCCACCCCTGGGAAGATTTCGCCGAAACCTGGGCGCACTACGTCCACATCGTGGATGCTCTGGAGATGGCCGGCGAGTTCGGCATGGAGGTGCGCCCCAAGGTCGACCGCGACGGGGAGTTGACGGCGCGCATCCGCTTCAACCCCTACGAGGCCCGCGATGTCGAGGCGCTGGTCAACGCATGGCTGCCCTTCACCTTCGCCATGAACAACGTCAACCGCGCCATGGGCCTGCGCGACCTCTATCCGTTCATCCTGTCGCCCGCGGTCGTCGGCAAGCTGGGCTTCATTCACGGCCTGGTCCAGGACGTGGCCAAGTCCGCGTCCAGGCCCGGGAAGGCGTAGGGCACAAGGGGGCTCGGCAGCCCCGTTCCCGAACCGGTCTCGGTCTTGCGCTGGTACGCCAGCAGCGGGCCGGATTTAGACCGTTGCCTCCAGCCCATTTTGATGTACCACGGAAGCCACACGCCCCGTCCCCCATAGGCCCCAACGGTCAGGGAAGGGTCCCGCCCAAGGTCGAGACTCAAGAAAAAGCATGTTCAAACGCATTCTGATCGCCAATCGCGGTGAAATCGCCTGCCGGGTCATCAAGACCGCTCGCCGCATGGGAATTCAGACCGTTGCGGTCTATTCCGAGGCCGACCGCGACGCCCTCCATGTCGAGATGGCCGACGAGGCCGTGCTGATCGGTCCGCCGGCGGCCGCCGAGAGCTATCTGGTGATCGAGAAGATCGTGGAGGCCTGCCGCAAGACAGGCGCCGAGGCCGTGCATCCCGGCTACGGCTTCCTGTCCGAGCGCGAGTCGTTTCCGCGCGCGCTGGAGGCGGCCGGGATCGTCTTCGTCGGTCCCAACCCCGGCGCGATCGCGGCGATGGGCGACAAGATCGAGTCGAAGAAGGCGGCCGCCAAGGCCAAGGTCTCGACCGTGCCGGGCCATCTCGGCGTCATCGAGGACGACAAGCACGCGGTCAAGATCGCCGACGAGATCGGCTATCCCGTGATGATCAAGGCGTCCGCGGGCGGCGGCGGCAAGGGCATGCGCATCGCGCATTCGAAGGCCGAGGTCGCCGAAGGCTTCAATCTCGCCAAGGCCGAGGCGAAAGCCTCGTTCGGCGACGACCGCGTCTTCGTCGAAAAGTTCATCGTCGATCCCCGCCACATCGAGATCCAGGTGCTGGGCGACAAGCACGGCAACGTCATCTATCTCGGCGAGCGCGAATGCTCGATCCAGCGCCGCAACCAGAAGGTCATCGAGGAGGCGCCGTCGCCGCTGCTCGACGAGGCGACGCGCCGCAAGATGGGCGAGCAGGCCGTCGCGCTGGCCAAGGCCGTGAACTATGATTCCGCCGGCACCGTCGAGTTCGTCGCCGGGCAGGACAAGAGCTTCTATTTCCTGGAGATGAACACGCGCCTCCAGGTCGAGCATCCCGTTACCGAACTCGTCACCGGCATCGATCTCGTCGAGCAGATGATCCGCGTTGCCGCCGGCGAGCAGCTCGCCCTCGCGCAGAAGGACGTCACGTTGACCGGCTGGGCGGTGGAATCGCGTCTCTATGCCGAAGATCCGTTCCGCAACTTCCTGCCCTCGATCGGGCGGCTCGTGAAGTATCGCCCGCCGGCGGAAGCGAGCCAGGACGGCATCACCATCCGCAACGACACCGGCGTGCAGGAGGGCGGCGAGATCTCGATCCATTACGATCCGATGATCGCCAAGCTCGTCACCCACGCGCCGTCGCGCGCGGCTGCGATCGAGGCGCAGTCGACCGCGCTGGATTCGTTCTATGTCGACGGCATCCGTCACAACATCCCGTTCCTGTCGGCGCTGATGCATCATCCGCGCTGGCGCGAGGGGCGGCTGTCGACCGGCTTCATTGCCGAGGAATTTCCCAAGGGCTTTGCGGTGCGCGTGCCGGAAGGCGAGGTCGCACGGCGCATCGCCGCGGTCGGCGCCGCGATCGATCACGTGCTGGGGGAGCGCAAGCGGCAGATCTCGGGCCAGATGGGCGGCCGCGTCGTGCAGCGCGAGCGGCGCCGCGCGGTCTGGCTCGACCGCCAGGAGATCCAGCTCGAGGTCGCGCGCGAGGGCGAGGCGATCGCGATCCGCTTCGTCGACGCGGAGGGCAAGGCCGGCAATGCGCATCTGCTGCAGTCGCCGTGGAAGCCCGGCGATCCGGTCTGGCAGGGCACCATCGACGGCCACCTCGTCGCGGTGCAGGCGCGTCCGATCGCCAACGGCATCCGCCTCGCGCATCAGGGTGTCGAGGTGCCGGTCTATGTCTGGACCGAAGCGGAGGCGACCTCTGCGCGGCTGATGCCGGTGACGACGGCCTCCGACAGCGGCAAGAAGCTGCTCTGTCCGATGCCCGGCCTCGTGGTCTCGATCGCGGTGAGCGAGGGGCAGGAGGTCAAGGCCGGCGAGACGCTGGCGGTGGTCGAAGCCATGAAGATGCAGAACGTGCTGCGCGCCGAGCAGGACGGCACGGTGAAGAAGATCCACGCCAGCGCCGGCGCGACGCTGGCGGTGGACGCGCTGATCCTGGAGTTTGCGTAAAGCGCTTCGTGGGGATCTCAGCGTCCCCGCGAACACCGTCATTGCGAGCGCAGCGAAGCAATCCAGACTGCCTCTGCGGAAAGATCCTGGATTGCTTCGCTGCGCTCGCAATGATCGAGTCTGTTGCGGCTGCGTCGCTACAAATGAGTGAGGCACCCATGGCCTTTCGTTCCCGCCGCGAGCAACTTCGCTCCATCCTGTCGGGCGCAACTTGCGTCCATCCCGGCTCGGTCTACGACGCCATCTCGATCCGCATCGCCGAGGACCTCGGCTTTCCGCTCGGCATGTTCGGCGGTTCGGTTGCCTCGCTTGCGGTGCTCGGTGATCCCGACAACACGCTGATCACGCTCACCGAACTTGCCGAGCAGATGCGGCGGATGTCGCGCGCCTCCGCGCTGCCCGTGCTGGTCGATGCCGATCACGGCTACGGCAATGCGCTCAATGTGCGCCGTGCCGTGCAGGAGCTGGAGGCCGCGGGCGCCGCCGGTCTCACCATCGAGGACACGCTGCTGCCGGCTGCCTTCGGCGAGGCGAAGACGCAGCTGATCTCGCTTGAGGAAGGCGTCGGCAAGATGAAGGCCGCGCTCGGCGGCCGCACTGATGCCTCGCTGGTCATCATAGGCCGCACGGGAGCGGCTTCGATCACCTCGCTCGAGGACGCGATCCGCCGCGCCAAGGCCTATGAGGCCGCCGGTGTCGATGCGCTGTTCTTCACCGGCATCAAGTCGCGCGCCGAGCTCGAGGCGGTGAGCGCTGCGACGCGCCTGCCGATCGTGCTCGGCGGCGCGCCCGAGGACTTGAACGCGCTCGATTACCTCGCGGGTCAGCGCGTTCGCATCGCGCTGCAGGGCCATGCGCCGATCGCCGCCGCGACACAGGCCGTGTACGAGACCCTGAAGGCGCTTCGCGAGGGTGCTTCGCCAAAAAGCCTCAGAGGGCTCGCATCCTCGGAGCTGACGGCCCGCATCATGCGCGAGGCCGATGTCAGGGCGCGCAGCGCCGACCTCCTCGGATTGAAGAAATGAGCCGGGCAATTCTCCAGGTGATGATCCGCGGGCGCGTGCAGGGCGTCGGCTATCGGGCCTGGGTCGAGTATCAGGCGACGGCAAGCGGCCTTGAAGGCTGGGTTCGCAACCGCCGCGACGGCAGCGTGGAAGCGCTGTTCGCCGGCGCGCCGAAGCATGTCGCCGACATGGTCGCACTTTGCCGCCACGGCCCGCCATCCTCGCGCGTCGACAGTGTGACGAGCGAGACCGCCGGTGCGGATGAGCTGAACTTGCGCCGGGCAGGGGAGGCGTTTTCGGTGTTGCCGACGGTGTAGGTGGCTCTGACGAAGAGTCGTCATGCCCGGGCCTGTCCCGGGCATCCACGTTCTTATGCCGAGCGGCGAGGCGTGGATGGCCGGGTCAAGCCCGGCCATGACGCAGTGAGGGGCGGGGAGAGGTGAAGAAGAAAAAGTTCACCTCGGCAACTTGGCGATGGCCTCGCTCAGCTCGTGGATCTCATACGGCTTGCGCAGGATCGGGAAGTCGCCACGCACGCCGGCGGCGACCTCGCTGTAGCCGGTGGCGAGCAGGATGGGCAGGCCGGGGCGAATCTGGCGGAGATGATAGGCGAGGGTGAGGCCGTCCATCTTGCCGGGCATGACGATGTCCGAGAACACGAAGTCGACGCCGTTGGTCTCGATCTCGCGCAAGGCGGCTTCGGCGTCGGCGACCCGGCGCACCTGATAGCCGAGCTGCTCCAGCAGGCCAATGCTGACGAGGGCGACGTCCGGATTGTCCTCCACCAGCAACACCGTGCCGCTGCCCCGGAACGCCGGCTCCCCGGTCGTGTCCTGCGATGGGGCGTCTTCTCCGCGCGGCAGAAGGACGGTGAATGTGGTGCCCTTGCCGAGCTCGCTTGCGACCTTCACGGTGCCGCCGGCCTGATGCGCGAAGCCGTGCACCTGAGAAAGGCCGAGGCCCGTGCCCTTTCCGATCGGCTTGGTCGTGAAGAACGGTTCGAAGATCTTGTCGAGCACGTCGGAGGGGATGCCGAGCCCGGTATCGGAGACGTCGATCGCGACGAAATCGCCGACGAGCGGCGCTTCGTCCAGCACGACATTGCGCGCGCCGATGGTCACCGTGCCGCCATCGGGCATGGCGTCGCGGGCATTGATGACGAGGTTGAGCAGCGCGGTCTCGAGTTCGGAGGCGTCGGTCTTGATCGGCCAGACGTCGCGGCGGATGTCGAAGGCCAGCCGGACGGAGCTGCCGACGCCGGCATCGAGCACCTCGCGGATGGCGGCGATGCGTTCGGCGAAGTCGATCGCCTGCGGGTTGACGCTCTGCCGCCGCGCGAAGGTGAGCAACTGGTTGGTCAGCGCGGCGCCGCGCCTGGTGGCGGTCTCGATCGCCGAGATCGCGCGCTGAAGCTTGGCCGCGTCGTCGGCCCCTCGCTTCAGCATGTGGAGGCTGCCGCTGATGATCATCAGGAGGTTGTTGAAGTCGTGGGCGACCCCGCCGGTGAGTTG
Organism: Bradyrhizobium sp. CFUWI; assembly: GCF_056429085.1. NCBI lineage: Bacteria > Pseudomonadati > Pseudomonadota > Alphaproteobacteria > Hyphomicrobiales > Nitrobacteraceae > Bradyrhizobium > Bradyrhizobium sp. CFUWI. The sequence continues at coordinate 206,179 of NZ_JBWJZE010000006.1, read as the reverse complement.
ACCGAGCGCGTCGAACTTCTGGGACTCGGCGAGCTGCTTCTGCATCGCGTCGAGCCTGATCTGGGCATTGCGGCGTTCGGTGACGTCGCGCGTGATCTTGGCGAATCCGACCAGTTCGCCGTCCTCGTAGATCGGATCGATCACGACGCTGGCCCAGAAGAAGGTGCCGTCCTTGCGGACGCGCCAGCCTTCCTCCTCATAGCGGCCCTTTTCCCTGGCGATGCCGAGCGCACGGGCCGGCTTGCCGTTGGCGCGGTCGGTCTCGGTGTAGAAGCGGGAGAAATGCTGGCCGAGGATTTCCTCGGGTGAATAGCCCTTGATGCGCTCACCGCCGATGTTCCAGCTGGTGATGATCCCCTTGGGATCGAGCATATAGAGGGCGTAGTCCGCGACTCCCTCAACCAACAGCCGGAAACTGCGTTCGCTCTCGAACAAGTCTCTCTGTTGACTGAACTTTTCGACCATTCCCGGGACCCCGCCTCGACCGGAACAAACGCCGCAGGCAAGGGATGGTTCCCTAAGGGTGGGACATTTTTGGGCAGGGGGGCCCGTTAAGGGTCGCCAAAACGCCCATATCGTCAGGCCGCCACGCTTCGGAACGTCGCCGCCACCGCGCGCAGCGCCGCAAGCTTCGCGGGGTCGCTGACCTTCGAATGCAGCATCACCTTTGAGCTGCCGAGCCTGGGCAGCTTGTGCGGAGGGCCGATGTCGACCAGGCCGGGCGGCGCGATCCGCCGCGCCAGCGGTGCGATGGCAAGGCCGGCGAGCGTCGCCGCGACCACCGCCGTGACGCCGCCGCCGACAAAGCGCTCGCGCCAGGCGAGGCCGGCCTTGTCGAGCGCGCGCACGGCGACGGCGCGGACGCCGCAGGGCGGGGCCAGGGTCGCCAGCGGCAGCGGCTCGCCTTTCGCCAGGGTGAAGCGCCGTGCGGCGAACCAGCCGAACTCGTCCTCGGTCAGCTTCTCGCCGCCGCGGCGGCTGCCTTCCTGGCGGACGATCACCGCATCGAGCTCGCCTGCGTCGTAAGCATCCTGCATCTCGCGCGAGAAGCCGATGGTGACGGCGAGGGTGAGGTTTGAGGACATTGCGTGCAGCCGTTCGAGCAGCGGCACCAGTTCGGGGCCTGCCGCATGATCGGAGATGCCGAGCGAGAGCGATTGCGCGGCCGGTGCCTCATCCGACAGTGCGCGATCATGCGCCGCGATCAGCACACGGGCACGTTCGAGGAAGCTGGCGCCGTCGGCGGTGAGCCGGACCGCGCGCGGCGAGCGCTCGACGAGACGTTTTCCCAGCAGCATCTCCAGCCGCTGCAGCTTCAGGCTGACCGCCGCTTGCGTCGTGCCGAGCGCTTCGGCGGTGCGCGTAAAGCTCCGGAGGTCGGCGACCAGCAGGAAGGCCTGGACGGTGGCGATGTCGAGCGTTGGTGTCATTATGAATTCTTATCATTGATATCAATATAGATAAGATACCAAAATGACGAGCGGAGGTCTAGCTTCTCACCAACGCCGCCCGAGCGGCGCAGCATCTCGAGGAGAGCCACAATGCCCCTGATCACCGTGTCCTACACCACCTCCCGCCAGTCGCCGTCCCTGAAGGCCGACATCGCGAACGCCGTGTCCGAGCTCACCGCCGAGATCCTGCACAAGGATCCCAAGGTGACCGCCATCATCGTCAAGTCGGTGGATGCCGATGACTGGTTCGCCGGCGGCAAGTCGCTGGCCGAGCAGAAGCTTGCAAGCTACTGGCTCGACATCCACGTCAGCGAAGGCACCAACACCAAGGACGAAAAGGCGGCCTATCTCGCCGCCATGTTCAAGCGCATGGCCGAGATTTTGGGCCCGCTGCATCCCGAGACCTATCTGCATGTCGACGAGGTCAGGGGCGACGCCTACGGCTTTGGCGGCCTCACTCAAGAGCGGCGCTACATCGCCGGCAAGCTCGAGGTGGCGCTGAAGGCGGCGTAAGGCTGCAAGCCGCCGGGTGAGCGGTCTCACCCGGCGGCCTGATCGTCAGCTCGCCGCCCGGAACTGGACTTCGGAATTGTTCAGGAAGCACGTCTTGTCGAACAGCGTCAGGTCGAGCGGGTTGGGCAGCCTGATATCGTCGAGGCCGGGGCAGGGCTTGACCGAGGGATCATAGGATCGGTCGATCTGCGAGATGAAGACGACGATCAGCCCCTGATCGCGTGCGAACGATTTCAGCGCGCGCACCTGAACATTGAGGTCGGGGTTTTCGCGTCTCTGGTCGAGCAGTTGCAGATAGTCGATCACCACGACTGTGCCGCGGGGCGCCGCGGCCATGTGCTTGACGACGTAATCGGCGCTGATGGCGTCGGAGCAATCGACCTCGAAGAGCTTGTCGAATTGCGCGGGCTCCACGCCGATCGCACGCAAGCGATCCAAAACATCCTTCTCGGTATATTCGAGCGAGAAGAACGCGGCGCGATGGCCCGACCGCATGGCCTCCACGGCAAGTTCGAGGCTCATCAAGGTCTTGCCCTGACCCGGCCGCGCGCCGACCAGCACCAGATCGCCCGCCCGGAACTGCGGGAACAGCCTGTTCGCGGGCGTCAGTGCGGCGGCTTTTGCTGCGAGCATGCTCCAGGCGGAAAACCCTTCCGTCGTGGCGATGCGGTCAAGCGCGTCGTGCAGCGGAATGTTTTTCTCGCGGGACAGGCGTTTTGCTTTTCGCTTCAGATGATAGATCGGCGCAGACAGCTTCATCGTCAAAACCTCCCATTGCGAGCATGATCGCAATCCCTCCTTATGCCTGGCGCTCGAACAGTCGGTCCGATGATCTCATCGCCCGGCATGAGGTCTGCTTTCCCGGCGGAGGGGGGAGGCGTGAGCGTGGCCGCGCCGAGACATAGCCGATTCGGCGGCGGCGGAGAACGCGGAGGCACCGCGTCCAACGGGAAAGGTCAGGCCGCCGCTTCCGGCAGCAGCGCGCGGGTCGGTCCGAACAGCTGTTCGAACGCCTGGCGTAGCGCGATATCGACGTCGGCCATGGTCACGAGCTGGCCGAGATCGACCAGCGAGGTGACGCCGTAGCGGGGATCGACGACGCCACACGGCACGATGCCGGCGAAATGCGACAGCTCCGGCTCGATGTTGATGGCTATGCCGTGGAACGAGACCCAGCGCTTCAATCGCACGCCGATCGCCGCGATCTTGTCCTCGTGGTCCGCGCCCTTGTCGGGCCGCTTGACCCAGACGCCGACCCGGTCTTCGCGGCGCTCGCCGCGGACGTTGAAGGCGGCGAGCGTGCGCAGGATCAACTCCTCCAGGCTCGCGACATAGGCCCGGACGTCCGGCCGGCGGCGCTTGAGATCGAGCATGATGTAGGCCACGCGCTGGCCGGGCCCGTGATAGGTGAGCTGGCCGCCGCGTCCCGTGGCAAAGACCGGGAATCGGGGATCGTGCAGGTCGGTGTCCTTGCCCGAGGTGCCGGAGGTGTAGAGCGGGGGGTGTTCGAGCAGCCAGACCAGCTCCCGGGCTTCGCCCGCCGCGATGGCGGCGACCCGGGCTTCCATCGCGGCCACCGCCTCCGGATAGGGCACCGGCGCGTCCGAGATTCGCCACTCGACCGGCTCGCCGCCTGTAGCGGAAAACCGCGTCAAATCGAGCTCTTCACGCTGGTTTTGGCGAGGGTTCTGCAGTGAATTAACCATTGGCTAACCATAACGTGGTGATCATCTCGGGGGCAAATGCCAAGTCTAAGTCCAAGTCCAAGTCCCTTGGTTGGTCCCACATTCCAAGTCCCAAGTTGCGGCGGTCCTGACAGTGCCCACCCTTGATAAAGTCACCGTGGATCTCATGGTCGTCCTCGGGACGACCACGATGCCGATCCATCAGGTATTACGTCTTTCCCGCGGCGCCATCATCGAGCTGGACGCAACCGAGGCCGACGAGGTCAAGGTTTTGGCCAACAACCTGCCGGTCGCCTCCGGCGTCGTGCTGGTGGATCGCAACCGAATCGCGGTTGAGGTCAAACAGATGTTGCCGCGTTCACCAGGCACCCGGTAGCGGCCCGGGCATGCGGTATAGCAGCCTGGGCACGCAGCAGCGGCCTGGGCAGCGGGGGATAGGGCCGATTCGGCGAGGGGCCCGAACTTTCGTGCAAAGCTTGTGGAATTCAGGGCCTTTGCAGGCTTGTACCCCTTTGATGGATTTGTTAGATCGGCGCCGTTGATCCGGCCGGCCTTCAAGCCTCAAGCCGGCATCCCCAAAGCGCTCGTGGCGGAACTGGTAGACGCGCTGCCTTGAGGTGGCAGTGAGTAAAATCGTGGGGGTTCGAGTCCCTCCGAGCGCACCATAAACCCACATTTCCAATTGAAATGATTAGGCTTTTTTCTGGGTGTTACCCGGGAATGTTACCACTCCGTTCCGGCGCGGCGTTCGCGTACTGTTCGCACGCGGCACTGCCGGCCAGTCGTCGAGTGACTGGCTCTGATCGAACGTCACGATCTTCTCCATTCCACTGATGCCAAGCTTCTCTCGATTCGCCTGCGCGATGTAGTGGGCGGGCATTCTGGGGTCGGTCCAGCTTGCGGCTAACCTTCACGTACCAGCGCAGCGAGCCAGATTCGGAATAATTGAAGTAAAGGTACATCCGCCGATCCCCGGGGGCGCGGGGGTCGCGCCCGTCCGTTCCGAGCATTGGATGTCTCCGTGGACCAATGCTCGGATTCTAGCGATACGGTGACTCCGTATCAATTGCATAAGGTGCACTTCACCCGCCGGCGGGAGTGATGTGTTTTGGCCGAGTGCTGCTGGCGCGAAGCAGATGACCGCAGATACGGAAGACAGGTGCGGAAGAGCGATGCCGAAGCGCGGGCGGACATAAGCCAGCGAGCGCCCCTTGGTCGAAGCCATCAATCCTCACGAACCCGATCGCTGGACCAGCATCATGGTCATGGCGCGGCCACAAGCGTCACACTCGCCAGAGCTATAACGCAATCTTCTGACGGTATGCGTCGAGTACATCGTCGGCACTGTAGCTCTGGCGCGCAGCGAAGTTGCTCCGTAGTGCCGAATCCGACGACAAGCGAAGCCGCTTTACAACCGCCTCGGTCATGACAGGCTCCAAGCCGAGTTCCTGCAGGCCGTCGCGCGCGCCTTCCATTTCGATTGCCCGACGTTCGGCGTGCAGGACATCCGTGCGGATGCACATGTCCACGAACTTGCTGAAAGTCGTCGCATCCATCGTGTCGCAGATGCCGCGCAGGGCTTCCTGCCGGACACCCGCCAATGAAGCCGCCGTCAGCGCCTCCACCACCAGCGCTTCAATTCCTTTGGTCACGACGCTGCGCAGCATCTTGACCGCGGCCGCCGTGCCCGCTTCCGGGCCTGCGACGTCGATTGTGAAGCCAAGCGGCGCAAATGTGCCGGCGAACTGCGCAGCACCGCTGCCCGAGGTGTAGAGTGGGACGGCCGCCTTATAGAGGCTGACCGCGCCCATCAGATTGGCGTCGGCGAACAAGCCGCCGCGCGCTTCGACGGCTTCTGCCACGCGCTTCTTGGTGGTGGGCGTCGAGGCATTGATGTCGACGACCAGTGTGTCCGGTCTGATGATTTTCGCGATCGCTTCCCCTGTCGTCCCGGCGACGGCGACGACCACGGCCGAGAAGATGACGTCCATGTCGGAGAGGCTCTCGAGCGTGTCGACCAACGTCACGCCGCATCGGGCGGCCTGGGCGACGAACGCCTCGGAATAGGGCGGTCGATTCACGTTCCCGTGGCAATAGGCCATGATCGGGCCCACGGCCTGCGTCGTCAGGTGCGAGGCAAAGCACTGCGCGGCTTCTCCAAAACCAACAAAACCGATTCTGGGATGCTGCATCCGATGCTCCAAAAGGACCCTGAACATGAGCAATCTTTGCAGCTCGGCCCAGCGGTGTCAATGAACCGTTTCATCAAATTTTTCGACCGATCTCAATCCCACGTCCGGCATTGGTGCGGGCTTCAGACTTAGAGAGGCTGGGGCGCCGACGAGCGCGATCGTGCCAAGCAGCTCGCGCTCAAGACAGTCAACTGGTCCGGCGCTGCAATTTCACGACAGTCGAGGGGGCGGTGATCGTGCGGCAGGTATCACCTGCGACGACAATGCTTGCCTTAACTCTGGAGGATACGGATCGATGGGTGTCGTGAGAGTCAAACCGGTCTGCAAGAGCCGCGGACGACAAGGGATACGGGAAGCCGGATGCGGCGGGGCGGCGACTGCCTTCCGTGGTCAATCCTGTCGAGTAGTATTTCGGCGGCATGACGGCCCATTTCCGATCGGTCCCAGCGCAGCGCGGTGATCGGCGGCGTGTTGAGCTCGGCGAGATCGGAATCGTTTCCGCTGATGATGGAGATGTCCTGTCCTACCACCAAGCCCGCCGTGCGCACTGCGCGCAGGGGGCCGGGCAGCGTGTCGAGACCTGCGGCATAGATCGCCGTCGGTCGTTCGCTGCGGCCCAGCAGGGCAGCGGTTTCGCGAAACGTCGCCTCGTTTGAGAGCAGGCGATCGCGAATGAGGTACGAATCGACCGGAACCCCGAAAGAACGATGAGCTTCCGTATAGCCTTCGATGCGGCTACGGGAAGGATAGGCCTTCGGATCACCGACCAGAAGCGCAATGCGGCGATGGCCAAGCGACAGCAGATACTCTGTGGCTTGACGGGCGCCGGCCCGGTGATCTGCCGAAACGCTATCCACGGATTGGACGAGTTCGCGATCAATCAGCACAATCGGCATGGCTCCGTGGGTGATTGCATTGACGAGATCGGGGTCGGTCTCGTCGCTCATCGTCATCATGACGCCGTCGACGCGGCGCTGGCTGAATGTCTGCAGCAGGGAGAGTTCGACGTCCTTTGCGTTGGCGGTGCTTGCAAGAATGAAGGTGTAGCCCGCGCTCCGGAAGGTTGCTTCCGCTGCCTTCACATAGCTGGCGAATGCCGGGATATCGAAGTCACGTATGGCACAGGCAACCATCTTGGTTCGTGAGCTGCGCATGCTCTGAGCGATGGCGTTTCGCTGATAGCCCAGTGTGAGAATCGTTTTCTGGACGCGTTCCCGCACTTGCTTGGTGACCGAGTGATGATCGTTCAAGACTCGGGAAACCGTTCCGACGGCGACGTCGGCTGCGGCTGCGACATCGCGAATGGTGACGGTGCGTTTCGTTGCCTTTCCCATCGGCCGGATCTCCCCTCTGGCAGTCTCGCGTGCGCCCCAGGGCGCTGTCGCGCCCATTAACACGGAAATGAACGGGTCATGCGAACTAGATGACGAGGTCCTCGGGTCCTTTGGAAACGGTTCATTGACACGCTCGCGAAAGCGGTGATAATCAGCGCCACTCTGGCATTTTGGGAGATGAACTTGTTCCAAGTCGCTCAGCGCCTCACGCGCGTCAAGCCCTCGCCGACGGTCACTCTCTCGGCCCGTGTGGCGGCTCTCGCTGCAACCGGCCGGGATGTTCTTAGCCTGGTTGCCGGGGAGCCCGATTTCGACACTCCGGACCACATCAAGGCGGCCGCGTGCGACGCGATCGCGCGTGGGGAGACCAAATACACGGCGGTCGATGGCACGCCCGCGCTGAAGGACGCGGTCGCCAGCAAATTCCGGCGCGAGAATGGATTGAGCTATGAGCGTGATCAGGTCGTCGTCAGCACCGGGGGAAAGCAGGTCGTCTACAACGCCTTGATCGCAAGCGTGAGCCCGGGAGACGAGGTCGTCATTCCGGCTCCGTACTGGGTGTCCTATCCGGAAATCGTGTTGCTCGCCGAGGGAACGCCCGTGATCGTGCCGTGCTCGGCGGAGCGGGGCTTCAAGCTCGCTGCTGCGGACCTCGAGGCGGCGATCACGCCCAGGACGCGCTGGGTGATTCTCAATTCTCCGTCCAATCCGTCAGGCGCCGCCTATACGAGGTCGGAGCTCAAGGCGCTCACCGAAGTCCTCGTCCGTCACCCGCATGTATGGGTGCTCACCGACGACATTTACGAGCATCTGACTTACGGCGACTTCGAATTTGTGACCCCCGCTCAGGTCGAGCCCAAGCTCTACGATCGCACCCTGACGATGAACGGTGTGTCGAAGACATATTGCATGACCGGCTGGCGCATCGGTTACGGCGCCGGGCCGCGCCCTCTCATCAAGGCCATGGCGGCTATTCAGTCCCACTCGACGACGAATCCGTCGTCGGTCAGTCAGGCTGCCGCTCTGTCGGCTCTCACCGGCTCCCAGGATTTCATTACCGGACACGTCTCTGCATTCGAAAAGCGGCGCGACATGATTGTCGAGGGCTTCAACGCAATCGATGGAATCGTCTGCCACAAGCCGGAGGGGGCCTTCTATGTCTTTCCGTCGTGTGCGGCGTTCACCGGGGCACGGCGTCCGGATGGAGGCGTCATCGCCGGCGACGAGGATTTCGTACTGTATCTGCTGGATCGGGCCGGCGTCGGCCTCGTGCACGGCACCGCGTTCGGCATGCCTGGACATTTCCGGTTGTCCTATGCGGCGTCCAATCAGCGGCTGGAACAGGGGCTGGAGCGGATCACCGCGGCCTGCGCCGAGCTTGAACGTATCGACGTGGCTGCCATGGCCTGACCGGTCCGGTTGTCGACGCTGCATTGTCTGCTCGAGCGCGGCCGGCACCTCTCGGTCCCGCGAAGCCGTCGACGCCAAACAACAAGGAGTCCCCGGTGGGTCTTTATGACCATTCGCAGGAGGGCCGTCTGATCGGTTCGGCGCGAGGCATGGCCGTGACCGATCGGCCCCGGCTTTCGGAGCAGCGGCAGACCATCGTCCTGCTCAGCACGGTCGCGTTCGTGGTCGCCTTGAATTCCATTATCATTTTTCCGCTGGGCCCTTTCCTTGCGGACAGCCTCGGCTTTTCACCTCAGCAAGTCGGTTTCCTCGGCAGCAGCTATTCGATCGCCGCTGCCGTCGGCGGCTTCGTATCGGCCGGCTTCCTCGACAGATTTGACCGCCGCACCGCGCTGCTTGCCTGTGCGCTCGGTTTCGTCGCCGCGACAGCCCTCTGTCCGACGGCGACGAGCTTCGTCGGCCTCGTTCTCATGCGGGCTCTCGCCGGGTTGTTCGCCGGTCCTTTGTGGGGCCTGCTGATCGCGATCGCATCGGACAATGTGCCGCCGGAACGGCGCGGTGCCGCGGTCGGGACATTGATCGGCGCCTACGGCCTGGCATTGATCGCCGGGCTGCCCATCGGCGTCATGGTCGCGGCCTCCGACATGGGCTGGCAGATGAACTTCGTCGGCATTGCTGTCATCGGCCTCGTTCTGGCTGGAATCGTCAGCTGGCAAATCGGCGCACAACGCCGGCACCTGGCCGAATTGCGCAGGTGGAATTGGTCCGAGCAATATGCGGCCATGATTGAGCTCGTCACCGCGCGCGCCAGCGTCCTCGCGTTCATGTTGATCGCAAGTGCATCCTTTGCGGCCCTGCTGATCTCCCCGAACTTGGCCATCTTCGCAGTCCATAATGCCGGCCTGTCACCTGCGCGCCTGGCCGATGTCTATCTGCTGGGTGGCATCTTGAGCGTGCTGGTGATGCCGCTCACAGGCCGTCTTGTCGACAGCTTCGGCGCGACGGCGGTCTCGATTGCCGTCGCCGTCGTGACCACAGGCCTGCTGGGGGTGGTCTTCATCGACCGTGGCGTGATCGACTTGCCTGCGATTCCATTGTTTGCCCTTGTCATCGCGTTTCAACTGGTTCGCAGCACGGTCAACCAGGCCTGGGTGACCAGGGTGCCGGCTGTCGCCGAGCGCGCAGCATTTCAATCCCTCATCGCGGCGATCACCAATCTTGCGCAAGCCGCGGGAGCAGCCAGCGCGCCGTTCCTGCTCGGTATCGCGCCGGATGGGCAGCTCGTCGGAATGGATGCTGTCGCCTTGCTGGCTCTCGCGATGACCTGGGCCGCTCCACCGCTGTTGCTCATGCTTGATCGTGCCCTGGCCAATCGACAGCAGGCTCTGCCACCCGGGAGCCTGATGTGATGTTTCTGGAGAAGGAGAGCGTCGTGCGAGATGGGTTGTTGCATGACAATGAAACTTCGCTGCCTCAGGTATACACGGCGGGTGTCGACGATCTCCCGACCCGAGTCCTGACGGGATGCGAGCGTGCCGACGTGGCGGTCGTCGGTGCAGGGCTCACCGGCTTGTCGGCGGCGCTCCATGCCGCGAGACTTGGGATGAAGGTTGCTGTCGTGGAAGCCAATGGGATCGGCACCGGCGCAAGCGGGCGAAGCTTCGGCCAGGTTGTTCCCTACCTGAAGCATGAACCTGGGCATGCACTGAAACTGTTCGGCGAAACTCTGGGCGAGCGGCTGGTGACGGCAGCCGCCAGCGGCCCTGATTTCGTCTTCGAGTTGGTCAAGACTTATCAGATCGCCTGCGAGGCGGTGCAAGGCGGGCTGATTTTCGCGGCTCATTCCTCCGAAGGTCTCGAACGCCTGAAGCAACGGGCGGCCTTTTGGCGGAAGCGTGGATTGACCGTCGACATTCTCGATCGGGACGAGACTTCACAGGCGATCGGCGGCGGGGATTATCCGGGCGCGCTGCTTGATCACCGCGGCGGTACGCTGAACTCCTTCGCGTTCACCGTCGGTCTCGCGCGGGCCGCGGCAGCGAACGGTGTCGGCCTGTTCTGCCGCTCGCCGGCGGAAGCGATCCGTCGACATGATGCGAGCAGTTGGGAGTTGAAGACCGGCTCCGGTACATTGATTGCCGACAAGATATTGGTCTGCACAAACGCTTATCGAAACGATCTGGCGCCTGGCGTCGGCGCTCACGTCCTTCCGATCCGCGTACATCAAGTGGCGAGCGAGCCGCTCCGCGCCGAGATCGCAAGCACGATCCTTCCGGGCGGACGAGCCCTGACGGATACGCGCCGCCTGCCGTCCGGAGTTCGTCTCACCAGGGACGGACGTCTTGTGGTGACCATCGAGGGGCCTTTGTTTTCAAGCGGCGGTGGCAATATCGGGCACGCGTCTGCGCGCATTGCCGGACTTTTTCCGCACCTCGGGCGCGTGACCTGGCAGTCGAGTTGGAGCGGTTGGATCGATATGGCGCCGGACCAGTACCCGCGCATCATCGAGGCGGCGCCAGGCATCATGGTCGGGCTCGGCCTCAGCGGGCGCGGCCTTGCTCTCGGCCCGTTGATTGGCCGCGACCTCGCGCGCCTGTGCGCCGGAGCGCATTATCGAGAGCTTGCCTTCCCCGTCGTCGGCCCGCAGGACGGCCCGCGCTGGCCGATGGGCGCCAAAGCTATCGCCGGCGCAGCGGCGCTGCAGCGCAGATGGATGGATCGCGTCGACCTCTGGAACGAACGCCGCTGGGGACGTATTCCCAGCGCTTCCCAACGCGAGATCCACCGACACGCCGCGAACTGATCCCACGAGCCGTGCCGGGCGAGGCCGGATCCGGATCGGCGTCATGCGCCCGCTTGTCGCTTCGCTCGAAGCGCCGTTTGATCGGGGCCGCGCATCGAGCGTGTCGTCGATCACAACACTTGCGCGCGCACAGGCGCCGCCAAGCGTCGCCGGATCTCGTTTCATCGCGATGATCTTCATCCCTGAAGAACTGGCAAGCCTGCATAGGCGGAACGATCATGCGCTCGGTGTGGCGCGTGACAGAGCACGCATGAGCCTTCAACAAACGAACGAGCCCGCTGCGGCGCCGGCGTTCGTGATGACAATCGCTGCAACGATGCGCAGAGATTAAGCGATCGGTGGCGTCGCAGTGGGAAAGGCCATCCGCTCGGCAGAGCCGAAAGCAATGTCTCGCCGCGAAAATGCGCCGAGATCCGGCCCATCGGCAATTTCGAATGCCTATTTGGAACCGTTTCATAATTGGCCTGCGATTTGCTTGGAAGAGGAAGGCTGGTGTGGTCTGGAGGACGGATGATGCGAAAATCGACCAGGATTTTCGGTTGGGCGGCAGCGATCGGGGCGATCTTTGCGCTGCAGAACGCCTTGAGACCTGCGGCCGCAGAACCGATGCCCAAGCTCGATTTCGCCGGCTCCGTCACCTGGTTGGGCCAGGTCCCCATTCTCGTTGCCATCGAGAAGGGTTTCTTCAACGACGAAGGCTTGGACGTCAACGTCAAGGTGATCTTGAGTTCGAGCGACCGTATCCGGGCCGTGACCGCGGGCTCCGTCGCGTTCAGCAATCTCGGCCGCTCGACGGTGATCAGCGAAATGTCGCGCGGCAACAACAGCTTTTTCTATTTTGCCAATGTCGACGATTCTCCCGGCAGCGAAGGATGCTGGGCGCGGGCCGGCTTCCAGTCATTTCTCGATCTCAAGGGCAAGAAAGTCGCCGCCAACACGTCGGCCGAAGTGACGATGGACGGCCTGCTCCAGAACGCCGGCATGAGCGTGCGGGACGTTCAGTTCATCAATCTGTCGCCCAATGAGATGGCGCTTGCTCTCGGACGCGGCGATGTCGATGCAGCCTGTGTCTGGCAACCGCTGCTCGACAACCTCAAGAAGGCCGCACCGGATGGAAAGCTTCTCGGCACCGACGCCGACACCGAGACCTACAAGCGTTTCGGCACGATGTCCTCACCGGACATCCTGATCATCTCCCGGAAGGTCGTGGAGGAACATCCCGATCAAGCGCGCCGGCTCGCGGTCGCGATCATGCGCGGGGCCGATTATGTAAACCAGAATCCCGAAGCCGCGGCCATCGCCGTCGCGCCCCTTTTCCGGCAGCCAACCGATGTCGTGCTCGCGGGCATCAAGAACTTCAAATACTACGGCTCGAAAGGCTGGAGAGAGCACATGAAAAAACACACCGAGCAGATGCAGTTTCTCTCGTCCTGGCTCCATCGGAACAAGAAGATCGAGAGTGCTCCCGACGTCAAGCAATGGGAAAACACGTCGTTCGTTCCTGATCTGTGAAGTTTCGCTGATCCCGCAAGGCGGAGCAGCATTCCCCGCGGCTCATTTTGACGGAAAGACAAGTGACATGACGTCGGCACGCGATATCGCCAGCAATCTCGTGGCTCCGCCCGATCAGACGAAGCGGAAGCACGGTTCGAGTCTTCGTGACCGCCCAATCATCCTGCTGAACATCCTCGGGGTGTTCGCCTTCTGCATCACCTGGGCGCTGGTGACCGAGCGGGGATGGGTTTCTCCGCTGTTTCTTCCATCTCCGTTCAAGGTCGCAAGCGAAGCCGCCGGCGTCGCCGCCACTCACGAGCTGTGGTGGGCCATTGCTGCGTCATCGCTGCGGGTCTTTCTCGGCTTCGCTCTTGCCGCGGCCGTCGCGATCCCGCTCGGCGTGCTGATGGGGAGCTGGTGGCCGGCAAAGGCGCTGCTCGATCCGCTGATCTCGCTGCTGCGCCCGCTGCCCTCCATCACCTGGATTCCGCTCACGATGCTGTGGCTCGGCATAGGCGAGGCTCAGAAGGTCGCCATCGTGTTCATGGGGTCCTGGATCTACGTCCTGCTCTACACGGTGGAGAGCACCAAGCGGGTGGATCCCATCCTGATCAAAGCCGCGAGAAACCTCGGCGCTTCCGAGTTCGCCGTCATGAGGGAGGTCGTCCTTCCCGGTGCCCTCCCGGGCATTCTGTCCGGTCTCAAGGTCAGTCTCGCCATCGCTTGGTCCTGCGTCCTGTCGGCCGAAATGGTCGCGGCCCAGAATGGGCTCGGCGCCCTGATCTGGTCGGCGAAGGACTGGAGCAATCTCGCGCTGGTGCTGGTCGGCATGGTCAGCATCTCCGCGACGGTGCTGGTCGCCGATCTCCTGGCCAACAGGCTGGAGCGCGCTCTGCTGCCCTGGGAGCGCCACAGGCGCCAGAGCTGATCCCAGAGCTGAGCCCCTGGCTTCCGCGACAAAGGAGGTTTCGATGTCCGTCATTCTCTCCGCGCAACACGTCAGCAAGTCGTTTTCCGTGCGTCAGAACGAGGATGTTATGGCGCTGCGCGATGTGAACCTCGATGTGTACGAGCACGAGTTTCTGTGCCTTCTCGGCGCATCGGGTTGTGGCAAGTCGACCTTGCTGAATATGTTCGCGGGCTTCACGCCTCCGTCGCAGGGAGACATCCTGCTGCGATCGAGCCCGATAACCGGCATCGATCCGCGCTGCGGCATGGTGTTTCAATCCTATGCGCTGTTTCCGTGGCAGACGGTTCGCAAGAACGTCGAATTCGGACCTCGCATGAAAGGCCTTCCCGCCAATGAGTGCCGGAGCATCGCCGGGCGGTTCATCGAGATGGTCGGGCTGCGCGGCTTCGCCGACCATTATCCGGCCGAGTTGTCCGGGGGTATGCAGCAGCGCGTGACACTCGCTCGCAGTCTGGCGGCCGATCCGGAGGTGCTGTTGATGGACGAGCCGTTTGCGGCACTCGACGCCATGACGCGCCACGTTCTCCAGGAGGAGCTGAGCCGCATTCAGCGGGAGAGCCTCAAGACCATCGTATTCGTCACGCACAACATCGACGAGGCATTGATCACGTCCGATCGGATCGTCGTGATGTCGCCCCATCCCGGCCAGGTCAGGGCTGTCATCACCAACGACCTCGAGCGGCCGCGCAATATCGATGTTCAGCTGTCTGCTGCATGGGGCGAATTGAAGAAAGAGATTTGGTCGCTTGTCGCGGGTGATGTCTCGCTCCACGCATCCTGACGCCCGCGACGACAAGGCACCGCACATTTGGCCGCATGAAGAGCGGACCAGGGAGATCGAGATGGCGGACATAGCTCGACGTGATATGTTGACGATGGCGGGAGCCGTGGGGGTCGGGGTCGCGATTCCCGTGTCACCCGCTCCTGCGGAGGCGCTGCCGAAGGACAAGGTCCAGGGCAGTCCAGCGACGAGCGCGCCGGCGCGATCCTATCAGTTCTTCGATCTCAACGAGGCGGCGTTCATCGAAGCTTTCGTCGATCATCTGGTTCCGGCCGACGAGCTCTCGCCCTCGGGCACGGAGCTTGGCATCACCATCTATATCGACAGGCAGCTCGCCGGTGCCTGGGGCCGCGGCGCGCGTATGTATCTGCTCGGTCCCTGGGCTGCCGGCACATCGCAGCAGGGCTACCAGCTGCCGCTTGCTCCCGCCGATCTTTACCGCTGCGCCATCCGAGCCGTGGAAGCGCATTGCGAGACCGTCCACGGCGGCAGTTTCGACAGGCTTCAACCCGCGCAGCGCCAGAAAATCGTACAGGCGCTCTCCGACGGAAGCCTGCCTCTGCAGGAGATTCCGGCGCGGGTATTTTTCGACATGGCCTACGCCAATGTCATGGAAGGTCTGTTCGCCGATCCAATCTATGGCGGCAACAAGGACAAGCGTGGCTGGAGGCTGGTCGGATTTCCCGGTGTCATGGCTGCGCATGCCGAGAACATCGAGCGTTTCCGCGGCAAGCCGTATCCGGTTGAACCGCTCGGCATTGCCGATCTCTCGTGAGGACAATTCGATGCCGACGAAACTCAAGGAGGTCGACGTCGTCATCGTCGGCATGGGCTGGACCGGCGGTATCATGGCGAAGGAACTGTCGGATGCGGGCTTGACCGTGGTCGGATTGGAGCGAGGCGCTCCGCGCTCGGACGCCGGTTTCTCGGTGCCGATGATCCGTGACGAACTGCGCTATGCGGTCCGCAACGAGCTGTTCATGGACGTAAGCCGCGATACGCTCACCTTCAGGAACAAGCCGGACCAACGGGCGCTGCCGATGCGGAGACTCGGCTCGTTCCTGCCGGGCGAAGGCGTGGGGGGCGCCGGCGTCCACTGGAATGGACAGACGTACCGCTTTTCTCCGCACGACCATGGGCTACGCTCCCGCGTGGAGGAGCGATACGGCAAATCCTTCATCCCGCGGGACATGCAACTGGCCGACTGGCCAATGAGTTATGCCGAGCTCGAACCCTTCTACGACAAGTTCGAGTATATGGCTGGTATCTCCGGAAAAGCAGGCAACATCGCCGGGCGAATTCAGGAGGGAGGCAATCCTTTCGAGGGGCCGCGTGCGCGCGAGTATCCGAATCCTCCCCTCAAGCCGAGCCTTGCCAGCGAAATGTTCACGGAGACGACGAAGAAGCTTGGCTATCATCCTTTCCCGCGACCGGCGGCCAATATGAGCCGGCCCTACACCAATCCGGACGGCATCAAGCTCGGCGAGTGCCAATATTGCGGCTTCTGCGAGAACTTCGGGTGTGAGGCCAATGCCAAGGCTAGCCCGCACATCACGGTCATTCCGGCGGCGCTTCGCAACAAGAACTTCTCCCTGAGGCCGCATGCCTGGGTCACGCGTGTCAACCTCACTCCGGATGGCAAGCGGGCAACCGGAGTCTCTTACACCAGCGTGCTGACGGGGGAGGAGTTTGAGCAGCCCGCCAACCTCGTCATCCTGTGCGCCTACGGTTTCGGCAATGTGCACCTGATGCTGTTGTCCGGCATCGGCAAGCCCTACGATCCGGTCAGCGATACCGGCACGGTGGGGAAGGGCTATTGCTACCAGGTGGCCACGGTCGTGCAGGCGTTCTTCGATGACAGGATTTTCAATCCCTTCATGGGGGCGGGGTCGCTGGGCGTCGTCATCGACGATTTCAACGGCGACAACTTCGATCACGGGCCGGTGGGTTACATCGGCGGAGCCTCGATCTACAGCGCTTCGCTGGGAGGGCGCCCGATCAATCAGCGTGCCGTTCCGCCGGGCACCCCTCGTTGGGGAGCGGAATGGAAGAAGGCGACAGCGCACTGGTACAGCCGCACGCTGCAAATGTCGGTGCAAGGCTCGAACATGGCCAGTCGCTACAACTATCTCGATCTCGATCCAACCTATCGCAACGCCTTCGGTTTGCCGCTGATGCGGATGACCTATAACTTCACGGACAATGACGAGAAGCTTTCGGCCCACCTGACGACCGTCGCGCATGACATCGGCCGCGCGATGGGGCCGACTCATCTCGGCCCCAAGATGCCTCGTCGCGCTCCTTATTCGATCGTCCCTTATCAAAGCACGCACAACACCGGAGGCGCGATTGCCGGACACGATCCCGGCAAGAGCGCGCTCAATCGGTACCTGCAGAGCTGGGACGTTGCCAACGTCTTTGTCATGGGCGCCAGCGCCTTTCCGCACAATTCGGGCTACAACCCGACGGGGGCCGTTGGAGCTCTGACCTACTGGGCGGCTGACGCGATCCGGACGAAATATCTGAAGGATCCCGGTCCGCTCCTGCACATCTGATCGGGACAACACCATGAAGAGTCTGGTGCGCCAATGGTCCGTCGCATGTGTGTTCGTCCTCGCCGACGCGAATGCCGTCCAGGCCGTGGATCCGACGAAAGGCGAAAGCCTGTATGAGAAATGCCATGCCTGTCATGCCATCAAACAGGAGGGGGTAACCCTCGGACCGTCTCTCGTGGGGATCTTCGGCCGAAAGGCCGGCAGCCTGGAGCAGTTTCGTTATTCGCCGGCCATGCGCCGCAGCAGTCTCGTCTGGGACGATGCAACGCTGGATAGCTTCCTGACTGACCCCCAGGCGCTTGTGCCCGGCAACCGCATGCCGTTTGCAGGCATGTCCGAGAAGAGTGACCGCGACGACCTGATCGCCTACCTGCATAAGGCAACCGAACAGTGATTGCGACGATTGTCGTTTCGGCGGCGGCGCAGCACCACCGGCTGCGCTGAGGTCTGTCAGCCGTGTTCCCGGCCTCGCAGGTTTAGTCTCGCGCGCAGAACGCATCGCCCACGCGTCGGATCGTACGCGCGGCCGACGATCTTCGTGGGCTCGGGCTCTCGCACAATCAAATGGTTTCGTCCTTCCATGACTCTCTGATCGAGGGCGGAACACGCTGCCGTCGCCGGACGATCGCGCGGCCAAGCCTGTCAGCCTCCTGACGATGCGCAAGACACACGCAGGGTGGCGCCCGCAATAAGTGCAACCAAACCGAGATTTGTGCAGCGCATTCAATTGACGCGTCGCCAATATTTGGTATCGTTTCATCACGACGAGAGCGAAGCTGACGCAGGATGCGCGGGCTTCTAGCGCAGGCCAATGATCTAAGGGAATGAAGTAATAATAAGTAAAAATGAAATCTCTGAGAGATCACGGAACACAACTATCGAATAAATCTCAAAGTGATTCCGTCAAGACCGCTGGTCTGATCTCGTACAGTCGGAAGGAGCTAGGTTATGTACTCGCACGAGGCAATTTCCGAAGCAAAAAAGTCTGAGACTGACGGCAAATATAGAAGAATATCTCCATCGATGCGAGATGGCGTCGCGTCCCGCATCGCAACATCGCAGCAGATTTTTGAGCAAACTTGGAACGTGTTCATCAGTATCTTGAGGGAAGATATCCTCTCGGATGGCGATGCCGTCGTCGTCTCCGAAGCCGATCTTGATGAGATCTACGGCGAGCCCCAATCGATCCGTTCGATCGCGCAAGGCGCAGCCAATCGCGTCAAGGAGCGCTCTCTCGATCCACACGAGATGAGAACGCTCCGCGTCGCATTGATGCGGCAGCTCCTGATCAACGCGTCGTTGCAGGCTTGTCTCAACCGCCAGCGACGCGATGTGGCCATCTTCGACCAAAACGAATGCCGGCCATCGCGCTGCGACAGCGCGCCTCTGCGCATGGAGCTCGGCCTGCATTGCCAGGAGACGGAATTCCTGCGCGCCAAGGTTGTCAATGGCCTGCGTGGGCTGGTGCAAGTTCTGGAACGGGTGCTGGATCAGCTTCCGAACGATGACTCTCTGGAGTGCGCGGTCCACGATGCGCTCCAGGGCTTGTGGGATGCGATCTGGTCCGATGAGGATGTGGACCTCATCGCAATGCAGCTGCTCTACGCGGACAGCATGTACGCGGCGCTGCCGCAGGCGCTGGGCGAGGCGAGCAGCCTGCTCTCTCGGCAGGGAATTGATCCTGCGGGTCTGGAGACCTGCCTCAGGCCCTACACCTGGCTCTACGGTGATCGCGACGGGCGTCCGCACGATACGGACGCGCACACCGAAAGGCTGATTGTCGCGCTCGAGAAAGGCGTCCGCGCCAATTATCAGCGCGACTTTGCCGAGATCGCCGAAGGCCACCCGGCTTCGGACATTTTCCGGAAGCTCGCGGACAGACTCGATACCACTCACCCCGAAGCCGTGACTTCGTCATCGCAGCTTCTGGCGGAGCTGGAGGTCAGCGGTCTTTGCGCTGACGAGCGCGTGCGCGCGCTGATGCTGCGCATCGGCGTCTTCGGTTTCCACTATCTCAAGATCGAATTCCGTCAGAACGCAGCCATGTTCACCGAGGTGGTGGACAGCATCATTCCGCCCGGCCTGATCGCGGGGACGCTCGGCCCAGGCCGACCTTCCCGCTATGCTCAACTGTCGACGGCCGAAAGGGTCGAGCTTCTCTCGCAGCTGCATGGGCGCAAGGGTCAGCATCAGGATCTGCCTGAGGAGCTGTGGCGGCGCTTCTGGGACGACAACGGCCAGGCCTTCCATGACAAGGCAGCTCACTACCGGGGCAGGGACTACATCGACATCTACAATGTTGATCGCGAGCACATTCGCGTCCTGAACGCCCTCAATACGCTGAATACGCTCAAGCTGCTGAAGAGATATAGCGACCGGATTACGATTCACGGAATTGCGGAAGCCGGCAGCATCGACGAGCCGTTGGCGCTGCTGTTCCTGCTTGCGGCCGCCGGTCACCGCAACGGTGTCGATATCGCGCTGCAGCCCGAGGATCTCGCGGGCGCAGAAGCCATGCTGCAGCAGATCGAGGATCTCTACGCCAATCCGGTCTATCGGGAGCATCTGGAGCTGCGCGGACGTCGGCAATTCATCACGTTCGGGCCCAGCGACACCGGCAAGCAGGGCGGCAAGGCGATGCACATCGCGAACATGCAGATCGCCAGGCGCCATCGGGCGATCGCCGGCCGCTTCGGCATAGAGGTCGTACCCAGCATCGTGATCGGGTACGAGCATGCGCGCTCGAACGGACCGATCGCCGAGAACCTCGAGCGTTTTGACGCATTCACCGGCCGCGACGTGCGATACATGCTCTCCGGCATTCTGGAGATGCGCAGTCATCTGCTGACGCCCGTGATGGCGCACCAGTGCCTGCGGGATCTGCTTCTTGCGAGCGCAATGCGACGCTCGCCGTTTGGCATCGCGGAGCCGTCGCGGGGCGGCGGACCGGATGACGTTTCCCGAGTCGACTGGATCGCGATCGTCCGCCTCTACAAGCAGCGCTTCTTCGAACATCCGGTGCTGCCGGCGCTGCTGCGTGGCATTGCGCGCTTTGACATCGTGCGCGCCAACAGCAAGAGCACCCGCCCTCCGTCGCGCGCCTTCGACCTGCAAGATCTGGAATCCCGGCCCGATGCCATTCGCGCGATCCCCTGGACGCGGGCCCTGATGCTGAGCGGCGTACGCCACGAACTGATCGGCGCGGGCCTGCTGGCGGTGCGCGACGTCGGCGAGCTGCAGGATCTGTACAGAGCGGATGCAACCTTTCGCGGCTATGTCAAGAACATCGCGTATGCAGCCGCGCGTACGCGTATCGAGCTCGCGTGGCGGACATTGACCGGCTCGCTCCCCGAATGGCGCGAGGTGGTCGCACTGGCAAATAGCCTCCGGTCGAGCGACATGGAGGATCCGCGCCAGCTGCTGGCCTCGATCCATGTCGAATATGTTCAGGCCAAGCGTTTTGTCTACAAGGCGCAGTACGGCCTGGAAGCCGCTCGCCCCGAGGATCTGACGGCCGAGCAGCTTCTCAGTGCGTGGCCTGTGCTGGCTGAGGAAGTCGCGTGGAAGGAGCGGGAGATCGACCGCTACATCCCGCTTCTCGTGGCCACCAAGCGCGAGGCGCAGAACTTCACCAAGGCCGCGATCCAGGAGATCTACTCAGGATTCGTCCTCTCCGCCAACACCGATTTGTATTTCTATGCGGCGGACGAGCCGGACGCGCCCCGACAGGAGAGCAAGGCTCGCCAGCCTGAACACGGCGACCACCCGCGTCACCATTCCCTTCGCGCGGCAGTTTGATGGCCGCCCACGCGGATCAATGATTCGAGCGTCCATCGGTGGGCGACACCGATGGTTTGATCAGAGGGTTGTTGCGAGAGCGGGAGACGAGAATGAGTGACGTAATCATCGTTGGTGGCGGAATCGGCGGCCTCTCACTTGCCTTGGCGCTCGAGAGCGTGGGTATTGCCTCGACGATCTACGAGGCGACGCCGGTCATTCAACAAGTCGGTGTCGGCATCAATGTGCTGCCTTATGCGATGCGCGTGCTGGCGGCCTTGGGACTTGAAAAGGAACTGGAGAAGCGCGCGATCCCCGCCCGGTCGAGTGCCTATTTCGATCGCTGCGGTCGCTCGCTGCATCAGATGCCCGTCGGGCACTTCGCCGGCGAAATCTGGCCGCAACTCTCGATCCATCGCGCAGAATTGCAGGCGGTTATGCTTGACGCGGTGCGCGAACGTCTCGGGTCCCACCAAATAAGAACCGGTTGGGAGTGCACCGGCGTTTCGTCCGAGCAGGACGACGAGGCATGTGTGAACTTCAGGGATCGTCGCACCGGTCAAAAACTCGAACCGCAGCGTGCGGGAATCGTCGTTGCCTGCGACGGGATTCACTCGAGGGTGCGCCGACAATTTTATCCCAATGAAGGTGCCCCTCGCTATTCCGGAGTTTTCATGTGGCGTGGGGTGACACGCCGCTCCAAATTTCTCGATGGCGCCACGATGGTGCGCGTCGGGCTGCCTGCGGTCGGCAAGATGGTGATCTATCCCATTCGCGATTACGACGACGGGACGCAGCTCATCAACTGGGTCGCTGAAGTCGAAGTTCCCGACCCGGGGAATTTCTGCAGCAAGCGGGATTGGAACTGTCCGGGGGATGCGAAGGACTTCGTCGAGGTCTTCGCGGACTGGCGCTTCGATTGGTTGGACGTCCCCGAACTGATCCGCAACGCGCAGACGATCCTGCAATTCCCGATGATGGATCGAGACCCGCTGCCGCGGTGGAGTTTCGGCCGGGTGACGCTTCTCGGCGATGCGGCCCATCCGCTGGTGCCTCTCGGATCCAACGGCGCCGGACAGGCGATCCTCGACGCCGAAGTACTGGCAAGAGAGCTTGCCTACTGCCGTGATCCGGCAGACGGGCTCGCGCGATACGAGAGCGTCAGGCTGCCCGCGACGGCAGAGATCGTCATGTCGGATCGGGCGGGAGGACCTGACGTCATTCTCCAGGAAGGGGAAGAGCGTCTGCGATTGCTGGTTCCTGTTCCAACGGACCGGTCGGCTTTCCCGCGATCTGCAGAAGCGGCGTGAACCCGCTCCACGGAAGCCGACGCGTTGGCCTGTGTCCTTGTGCGTCGCTACGTGAAGAAGCTCCATCTCTCGATCTGTCGACAAGACTCGTAAGGCTGTATTCCGGTCACAAGGAGCCCGCGGATGAACGACGTGTGGTTGAAGGTCCCGGTCTCGGATCATTTTCAGTATGTTCGCGCGACCGACCTGCCGGCTTCAGACGAGGCTGCTCCCTCGCATGGTTGGACCCCAAGGTCCTGGCGCGAGAAGCCTGCGAGGCAGATGCCACAATACCGCGACCCGGGAATGCTGGTCGCGGTGGAGCAGATCCTGCGCAATTATCCGCCGTTGGTTTCTGCCGGCGAGGCGCGGTCGCTCAAGGTGGCGCTCGCACGCGTAGCTGAGGGTAGGGCGTTTCTTCTGCAGGGCGGCGACTGCGCCGAAAGCTTCGCCGAGTTTCATCCGGACAAGATTCGAGACACCTACCGCGTGCTGCTGCAGATGGCGGTTATCCTGACTTTCGGCTGTGGCCTGCCGGTTGTGAAAGTCGGCCGCGTGGCCGGACAGTTTGCCAAGCCACGCTCTGCCGAGCTGGAGGTCATCGAAGGCGTTTCGCTGCCGTCCTATCGCGGTGACATTGTCAATGCTCCCGATTTCGACGAGGCGGCGCGCATGCCCAACCCGGCCCGCATGGTCCAAGCCTACAACCAATCGGCCGCAACCCTGAATCTGCTGCGCGCCTTCTCCCAGGGAAGTTATGTCAATCTGGACAAGGTACGCCAGTGGAACCTTCGTTTGATTGACCGATTGCCGTGGGCCGAGCGCTACCAGAACTTCGCCAGTCGGCTCGACGAAGCGTTGGAGTTCGCGGCGGCCTGTAGCGCCGCAGGGGAGACCACGTCGGCGTTTCGTCTGACAGAATTTTTCACTAGTCACGAGGCCCTGCTGCTGCCGTATGAGCAGGCTTTGACCCGGATCGACAGTGACACCGGCGATTGGTACGACGTGTCCGGCCATCTGCTTTGGATCGGAGACCGCACGCGCCAGATAGATGGAGCGCATGTCGAGTTCTTGCGCGGGGTGAAGAATCCGCTGGGCCTCAAGTGCGGGCCCTCCCTTGAACCCGACGACCTGATGCGGTTGATCGACGTCCTCAATCCCAACAACGAGCCCGGCCGCCTGACGCTGATTGTCCGCATGGGAGCCGACAAGGTGAGGCAAAAGCTCCCGCCGCTGCTTCGCCGGGTCCGTGATGCAGGCAGGGTCGTCGTCTGGGTCTGCGACCCGATGCATGGCAATACCGTCACCTCGCGGTCGGGCTACAAGACGCGATCGTTCGATCGAATTGCGTCGGAAGTGTTTGATTTTTTCGACGTGCATCGGGCCGAGGGCACCCATCCGGGCGGCGTGCATTTCGAGATGACTGGCGAGGACGTTACCGAATGCACGGGCGGTGCCGGGTCCATCACGGATGAGTCGTTGTCGCGGCGGTACCAGAGCGCAGTCGACCCGCGATTGAACGCCAACCAGGCCCTTGAGCTGGCGCTTCTGATTGCGGAGATGTCCAGGACAGAGCGTATGGCTGGCAAGCAGCTTCGAACGGCGGGCGCCCGCTCGGAGGGCAGAACCCATGTTGCGTAGATATAGCGCTCACGTTTTGCGGCCAACGCAGCGGCGACGTGACGACCGGAGGCTACCGATCGAGCCGTAATAGGCGAGGAACCTGGCGTCCAGCCCATTTATACTCACTTCGCTAGATGAGTATAACGGACTTGTTGAGCAGCTCTCGGGCACGCCGGCGGCGGCATCGCGGGCGCGCTCTTTGCGTTCGCGAATTCGTTGGGGATTCTTCAGTCGCTTTGCCGGTAAGGCTGACGCGGCCGAGATCAGCGAGAAAAGATCCGAATGCCTCCAAACGACGATGGCTACGAGAAATGTCTCATTCGGGTGCAGAAATGTACCAGCTACGGCGGTACGCTTCGTTCCGGTTGAGAAGTGTTGTGTCACCTGCTGTTCGAACGGATTGGCGTAGATGCCATCCAGACTTCCGTAAGTCCCCGTTCGCGACGCGTTGCATGGATCAGCAGCCACGTCGCAGTGAAGTCCGCGAACATCTCGTCGCGGAAGATCGCCACCAAAATCCACTTCGATACAGGCTGGGCGGGTGAAGCTGCCGTTGTCGCACCGGATGCGTACGCGCTGATCAAAACCGCGCAGCCATCGTCCCCAGTCGCCGATACGCCGCCTCGCGCGCAGCGTGGATTGGCTCGGTCGGCCCCGTCGTCGGTCCGATCGGCACGAAGCGCACGTCGCTGATGCCGATGAAGCGAAGCGCCTCGCGCAGATAGGGCGTCGCCATGTCGATGCGGCCGCGATTCATGCCGGTGACAAAATCGCCGCCGGAGGCCAGGATGACGATGGTTGGTCGGTCCTTGAGCAGGGGAAGATAGCCCTGCGCTGGATCGAACCGGAATGTCAGGCCGGGCTGGATGACGATGTCGAACCATTGCTTCAGCTTGTAGGGGATGCCGAAATTCCACATCGGCGTCGAGATCAGCACGCGATCTGCCAGCGAAAAGCGCAACGCGATCCGCTCCGCCTCGGAAAAGCTGCGGCGCTGCGCGTCGTCGAACGGCTGCGACTTCATTCGCGCATATTTGGCCTCGACGATGGGACCGACGAATTCCGGCAACCGCTCGCGCCAGAGGTCCATCACGTCGATGTCCCAGTCGGGCCGCGCTTGCCGAAACCCGTCAAGGAAGACGCGCGCGCCGGCGCTCGACTCGGAGTCGGGGCGGGGCGAGCAGGACAGATGCAGGAGCTTGGCCACCGGTCATCCCAACGCCCGGATGACGGCGTCCGCCCGGGTGACGATCGCGACGTTCTGCATGGCGAAGTTGATCGAGGCGTTGTGCCAATCGGCATTCATGGTCGAGCAGCAATCCTCGGGCACGATGATGAAATAGCCCTTGTCGGCGCCGGTGCGGGCGGTGTGCTCGATCGACATGTTGGTCCAGGCGCCGGTGTTGATGATCATGTCGCGGCCGGTCGCCTTCAGGATCGTCTCCAGCCGCGTGCCCTCCCAGGCGCTCATCCGCATCTTCTCGACCACGAAATCGCCGGGCCTTGGCTCGAGACCCGACACGGGCGCCGCGCCCCAGCTGCCGCGCACCATCGCCTTGCTGTCGACCAGGCCTTCGAACAGCGGGGCGTTCAGCGTTACCCCGGGCGCGCCCGGCTCGACGACGAACCAGACATGGATGATGACGACGCCGCGGGCCCGCGCGGTCTCGGCAAGACGGCGAACGTTCTCGACAACGTGCTGCTGCCGCGCATGCTCCGGCGCTCCGGACTCGGCAAACGCGCCGCCGGCCATGATGACGTCATTCTGAAGATCCTGGATGATCATGGCACAGCGCTGCGGGTCGAGATGCATCTCGCCGTCGGCCAGGATGGGGGCAGCAGGTGCGGAGCCGGCAGCCGCGGTGCCACTTGCAGGTCTGGCGTTCATATATGGCTCATGGCGTGGGCCGACCTTGGTCGGGATAGCGTAGACCGAGTGCGTCGAGGTCAGATACAGCGTGCGGAAATCCGGGCCGCCCCAGGCGAGGTTGGCGACCAGCTCGGGAAGGCGGACCTTGCCGAGCAATTCGCCGCGCGGCGAATAAACCCAGACGCCGCCCGGCGCGGTGACCCAGACATTGCCGTGCTGGTCGCACTTCATGCCGTCGGGCAGTCCGGGCTCGAGCTCGGAGCGGATGCCGCTGGCGAACACGCGCGCATTGGACAGCGAGCCGTCGCCAGCGACCTCGAACACGCGGATCAGCGCCTGGACGGTGTCGTTGACATAGAGCAGCTTCTCGTCCGGCGCGAAGCACAATCCGTTCGGCTGGTCGAACAGGGTGCGGTCCACCACGAGCTTCGGCTCGCCGCCGGGCACGACGCGATAGACGCCCTGGAACCCGAGTTGCCGCGGTCGCTCGACGCCATAGACCGGCATGCGGCCGTACCACGGGTCCGAGAAATAGATCGCGCCGGAGGAGTGCACGCAGACGTCGTTCGGGCTGTTCAGCTCCTGACCCTGAAAGTGCGAGGCGAGCACCTCGCGCCGGCCGTCCGGTCGCTCGCGGATGAGCTGCGAGGTCGCGTGCTCGCAGACGATCAGGTTGAGCTCGGCGTCATAGGTCATGCCGTTGCATTTGTTCGACGGGCGCTTGACCTCGGTGACGCCGCGCCGCGGGTCCCAGCGCCGCCGCACGTCACCAGGCATGTCCGAGAACAGCAGATAGTGATCGATCGGATGCCAGACCGGTCCCTCGGTGAAGTCGAAGCCAGTGCCGACCTGCGCGACCGGCGCGTAGGGGTCGATCAGGGTCTCGAATTCGCTTCGCAAGGTGACGTGGGTCATCGCTCGATCCTCAAGTCACGTTACGCCGGAAACCAGTTGCGTGCCGGCAGCGATTGCACGATCGGTCCGGGGACCTGATCGTGCAGGCGCCCGACGACGTTGCCGCCTTCGATCTTGGCGGGACGGTCGTGCACGGGCAGCAGATAGCGCGAACTGCTGAGCAGCTTCTTGATCGAGGCCTTCTCCGCCCGCTTGCTGGTGCCGTGGTTGCCGGTGGTGCGCGGCTCCCAGTCGTGGATCTCGTTGAAGGGCGTGACGATCTGGTCGTTGAAGTCGTAGATCACGTCGCCGCAGATGGTCGCGATGCCGTCGGCGGTCTCGACGATGACGTTCATCGATCCCTCCGTATGCGCATTGGCGGCGTCGCAATAGACGCCGGGCATCAGCTCGATCGGGCCGGTGATCTCGAGATCAAGGAAACGCAGCGCGCTCTTGGTATGCAGGCGGTCGATCAGGTGCTTGATGTCGGGCGCCGGGTATTGCGGATGCATCAGGCCGGAGACGGAATATTCCAGCTCCTTGCGGTTGAGCACCACGGTCGTGTTCATCGGAAACAGATCGTCCTTGCCGGCATGGTCGATGTGCAGATGGGTGTGGCAGACGAAGCGGACGTCGCCCATGCGCACGCCGTGGCGCGCCAGCTGGTTCTCGATCATGTTCTCGTGGTACTGAAGCCCGCGCATGCCCAGCGTTTCCATGATCTGGTTGGAGCGGTAGCCGGTGTCGACCACGACCGGGTATTTCCCGCCGAGGATCAGGAAGCCGAGGGTGAGGACGCGGCGGGTGCGACCGCAATCGCGGCCGAGAACCAGAAAGCTCGATTCCAGCTCGATATCGCCATAGTCCAGGATCTTGATCTCCAGCGCCATTCGTTGCTCTCCCTGTCCTGTCCCTTGCCTGTCAAAGCCGGTAGACGCGCATTGCCGTCGTCTTGAAGATCGCGTCCTTCTGCTCGGCGCTCAGCGGCGCAGCGGCTGCGCGAAACGCATCGACGAGCTCGCGATAGCTGGTCCATAATTTCTCGATCGGAAAATTGGAGCCGAACAGGCAGCGTTCGGCGCCGAAGATCGCGACCGTGTCAGTGACGACGGCGGCAATATGCGCGGGGTCGTTGCGATGGATGAAGGTGCCGAGCCCCGACAGCTTCGAGACCACGTTCGGACAGGCTGCCAGCCGCGCGACGCCGGCGCGCCAGGCTGCGCGGCCGGCGGGCGAGAGGTCCTCGAGCATGCCGGCATGCTCGAGGATGAAGGTCACGTTGGGGCAGGCTTCTGCGAGCGCAGCGGCCTGCGGCATTTGCGGCGTGAACACCTGCAAATCGAAGCTCCAGCCATAGTCGGCAAGGTGCGCAATGTTGCGCTGGATCATCGGATCGGCGCAGAGATCGGCGCGGGCTGCAAAGCGATAGAGCGGGTTCTCGTGCCAGTGCAGCTGCATCCGGACGCCGCGCACCAGGGAATAGCGCTTCAGGCGGTCGAGCTGCGGGCGCACGTCGTCCACGGCGAAATTGGCGTAGGCGACAATGGCATGGGGCCAGCCATGCGCGTCGGCGGTTTGCTGGACCCAGGCGGCTTCGTCCTCGAAACGGTCGTTGGCCCAGTTGGTCTGGACGTAGACCGAGCGGGTGACGCCGGTGCCTTTGAGGTCGTCGAGATATTCCTGGATCGGATAATCGCGCCGGATTGGCTCGTAGGGTCCGAAGATGCGGGGCTGCATCGGGCCGACCAGCCAGGGCAGGTCGGCCTGCCGCCAGATGTGGTGATGCCCGTCAATCATATCGGTCACGCAGCTCTCCTTCGTCCCAGCGCCAGAATGTGCGCGACGATCGACGCGCTCGAGCCGCCGTCGACGAGGTCGTCAACGAAGCGCTCGATGGCCATGAGCGCCTCGGTTTGAGGCCGGAAGCCGGGGCTTGTCGCCAGTGGCGTCAGCCAGCTCACCCGCCAGGCCCGCCGCGACAGCTTTGCGACCGCGTCGCGCAGCGCATCGGGTTCACCGCGCTCCAGCCCGTCCGAGACGATTACGACAGCGGCGCCGCGGGCATAGCCGCCGAAGCGGGGCACGGCGAGGAAGGCCTGGAGCGCGTCGCCAATGCGGGTGCCGCCGTCCCAGTCGCTGACCAGATGCGCGGCCGCGTTCAGTGCCTGCTCGCGGCGCTTCAGCCGCAACGGACGGGTGACGCGGGTGAGCCGCGTGCCGAAGGTGAACACCTCGACATTGGGCGCAGCCTGCACCAGCGCATGCGCGAGCTTCATGTTCTCCTCGGTGCGGCTCTTCATCGAACCGGAGACGTCGATCAGCAGCAGCATCTTGCGCGGGCGCTGACGCCGCTTCATGTGGCCGAGCCGCAGGATCTCGCCGTCGCTGCGAACGCTGTCA
The DNA here is from genome assembly GCF_056429085.1 of Bradyrhizobium sp. CFUWI. Taxonomy (NCBI): domain Bacteria; kingdom Pseudomonadati; phylum Pseudomonadota; class Alphaproteobacteria; order Hyphomicrobiales; family Nitrobacteraceae; genus Bradyrhizobium; species Bradyrhizobium sp. CFUWI. The sequence continues at coordinate 177,138 of NZ_JBWJZE010000006.1, read as the reverse complement.
CGCAAGGTGCGGCGGAGATCGGCGAACGGACCGCGGCGGGTCCGCATGCGACGGTGACCGCGCCGCCGCGGCAGGCGTCGTGGAGCCTCGCGCGCCAGGCGGCGCAGTGCGTCGGTCGTGGAGATTTGCGCGAAGCGGCGCTCGACGAGCGCCTCGGTACGTGTGGCAGTCAGGCCGGATTCATTGGCGTCATCGGACAGCATTGGCTCCTCGTCGCCGCGGCCTTCCTCCTGAAGCCGGACGGTTTCGTCCTCTTCGCCGTCGTCGGCGCGCTCGATCGCCTCGCTGCCGCGGAAGTGCAGATCGAACAGCCGGTCGAAAGTGGCGCGGCGCTCGGGCGGGGGAGCGAGGGTGGCGAGCGCCGCCTGCCTGATATCCTTGAGGTCACGCGGGCCGAGCAGCTCGATCGCGGCGAGGAACGCGGTGGTCTGTTCCGGCGCGACGGCAAAATTGTTGGCACGCAGCAGTGCAACGAAGGAGACGAAGACGCGGGCGGCGCGCGGAAGCCGGGGCTCGGTACTCATGCGGTTGCCTCCGCGAGCATGGCGTCGAGCCGGGGCGAGATGAAGTGCAAATCCTCCTCATCCTTCAATGCCACGCCGATCGACCGCTTGAAGGCGTCGGGCCAGCGCGCGCCGCCCTTGTTGAGGAGCGTCGCGGCTTCGGCCCAGTCGACAGCCTCGGCGATGCCGGGCGCCTTGCTCAGGGGCTCGCGCCGCAATCTTTCCACGGCGGCGACGACGGCGCGGGCCGTGGCCTCGGCGACGCTGGAGGCGCGCATCATGATGATCCGTGCCTCGCGCTCCGCGGTCGGATAGTCGATCCAGTGATAGACGCAGCGGCGCCGCAGGGCTTCGTGAAGATCGCGCGTCCGGTTCGAGGTCAGCACGACGACGGGCCGCTCGGCGGCGCGCACGGTGCCGCGCTCGGGAATCGAGATCTGGAAGTCCGAGAGGAATTCCAGCAGGAACGCCTCGAACTCCTGGTCGGCGCGGTCGATTTCGTCGATCAGGAGCACAGTCGAATCGGGTGCGCGAAGCACGGCCAGCATGGGACGTTCGATCAGGAAAGCCTCGCCATAGATATCGATGCTCTCGTCCCCAGCCTGGCGGATCGCCAGCATCTGGCGCGGATAGTTCCACTCATAGAGCGCGGCAGAGGCGTCGATGCCTTCGTAGCATTGCAGGCGGATCAAGCGGCGGCCGAGTACGGCAGCGATCGCTTTTGCGGCTTCCGTCTTGCCGACGCCCGGCGCGCCCTCCAGCAGCAGCGGCTTGCCGAGTGCGAGGCCGAGATAGGCGGCGGTCGCAAGTCCCTCGTCGGCGAGGTAATAGGCGGCACGCAGCGCTTTCTCCAGCGCCTCCGGGCTGTCGATACCGACGATGTTGCTGCGGACCGCCACGGCCGATCCTCTAACGCCGCGCCTGCGGCCGCGCGCCACCCTGGGCCTTGATCGCGCGCAGCACCTTTTCGGGCGTGATCGGCAGGTCGTCGATGCGGACGCCGACGGCGTTGAAGATCGCGTTCGCGACGGCCGGCAGCACCGGATTGGCGCACATCTCACCAGGTCCCTTGGCCCCGAAGGGGCCATCGGGCGCCGGACGCTCCAGCACCGCGATATCGTGCGGGCAGATGTCGCCGGGGCCGGGCATCAAATATTCGACGAAGTCGCGGGGCCCATGAACGGGATCGGGATAATAGGGCTCCGGGGTCTCGTAGAGCGCATGGCTGACGCCCATCCAGGCGCCGCCGACCAGTTGCTGTTCGACCAGGCGGGGGTTGAGCGCGCGGCCGAGCTCATAGGCGGAATCCATCCGGACCATCGCGACCTCGCCGGTCTCGTCATCGACCTCGACTTCTGCGACGAGACAGGCATGGGCGTAACAGGTCGCCGGCGACATCTCGCCGGTCTCCGGATCGACATCGGAAAGCGGGACCAGAAAGATGCCGCGGCCCGAGATGGTCTTGCCCTGCTTGAACTGCGCGGCAATCGCGACATCCTTGGTCGAGATCGAACGGTGCGGCGCGCCCTTGACGTGGATGTTGCCGCGTCCGTCGGTCTCGAGGTCGGCGGCATTGACCTCCAGCTCCTCGGCCGCCGCTTCCATCATCACCCCGCGCGCCTCGCGGGCGGCGGCCATCACCGCATTGCCGACGCGGTGGGTGCCGCGCGAGGCGAACGAGCCCATGCAGTGCGGGCCGGTGTCGGAATCGGCGGTGTCGACATAGACGTCCTCGACGGGAACGCCGAGCGTTTCGGCGCAGATCTGCCGCGTCACCGACTTCATGCCCTGGCCGAGGTCGATCGAGGACAACGCGACCGTGAACTTGCCGCTGGGATTGGAGTGAACCAGGGCCTGGCTCGGATCGCCGCCGAGGTTCATGCCGATGGGATAGTTGATCGACGCCATGCCGCGTCCGCGATGCCGGGTCATGTCAGCGTCTCCTGGTCCCGAACACGGATGAGAACCGCGTCGCGCCGTGCGACGGCGCGGCTGGGCGCGGCGGGGGAGGCGGCGGCGCCGGCGGCGGTGGATCGCGCGGCGGCTCCCGTGTCGTGGTCACCGGCGCGCGGTCATAGCTCGTGCGCTGCTGGACCGGCGTCGGCCTCGCGCGCGAAGAATCCGTCGGCGTCGGCGGGATTACGGCCCGGTTGCCGCCGCCGTCCTTGCGCGAGGAGGCGCGCTTGAACTCGTCGCGGATCGGCCATTTGGCCTTTTCGGCCGCAACCTGGACGCATTCGATGAGAGCCGTGTTTTTCGCCTCACGTCGATGTGCCTTCATGTCGCCGTCGCGATAGGCGTTGAGAATGCGAAACTCCATCGGGTCCATGCTGACGAGATTTGCGAGCTTGTCCATCTGGCACTCGATGGCGAAATCCATCGCGGTGACGCCGAAGCCGCGCATCGCGGTCGCCGGCGTGCGGTTGGTGAAGACGCAATAGACGTCGCCGTAGACGTTGGGGATGGTGTAGGGGCCCGGCAGATGCGCGGCGCATTTCACCGCGGCGTAGCTGGACAGCCTTGTATAGGCGCCGCTGTCGAAATAGGCCCGGATCTTGCGCGCGACGATGCGGCCGTCGCGCATGACGCCGTCCTTGATGTAGATGCGCTCGGCGCCGCGCGGCGGGCCGTACTGCATCTCCTCCTCGCGCCCGAACACGTAGCGCACCGGTCGCCCGGTCAGCATTGCGCCGAGAATGGCGAGCGGCTCGGTCAAGGTGTCGACCTTGCCGCCAAAGCCGCCGCCGACCGTGCCGCCGATGAAGTGGAAGGTGTTGGAGGGCACATCCAGGATCTTGGCGCAGGTGTCGACCGAGAAGAACAGCGCCTGGGTCGAGGTGTAGACGACGTAGCGTCCGTTGGTGTCGGGCGCGGCAATGGCGCCGTTGGTCTCGGTCGGCGCGTGCTCGATCGGCGACATCTGGTAGCGCTGTTCCAGCACGTGGTCGGCGGTCGCAAGCGCCGCGTCCGCATCGCCGAAGCGCAGGCGCTGATGGTCGTAGACGTCGTGATAGATGAAGGCGTTCTTCGGATAGGTCTCGTTGACCACGGGGGCGCCGGGTTTCAGCGCGTCCTCGACGTCGAACACGGTCGGCAGAGGCTCATAGTCGATCCTGACCTTTGCGATCGCCTCGAACGCCTCGCGCTCGCTGTCGGCGACGATGGCGAGGATCGGCTCGCCCTTGTAGCGCACCTTGTTGACCGCCAGCGAGGGCTCGTCGTCCTTGCCGAAATTGATCAGGCTGAGAAGCGTGTTGAGATTGACCGGAACGTCGGCGCCGCGAATGATCCGGCGGACGCCGGCCGAGCGTTCTGCGTCCGTGGTATCGATGCGGCGCAGCCGCGCATGGGCCTGTGTCGAGCGCACGACCTTCAGGTGCAACATGCCTTGCAGTTGATGGTCATTGAAATAGCTCGAGGTGCCCGTGATGTGCCCGAGCATGTCCTGGCGCTGGGTGCCCTTGCCGATTTCCTTGAGATTATCGTCGCGCTCGTCGGCGAAGATGTCCTTGCGCAGTTCCAGCATGGCGCGGCGTCCTTCAGGCGCTGACCCGGCCGCCTGCGGCGGCGAGAATGGCATTGATGATCGGCTCATAGCCGGTGCAGCGGCAGATGTTGCCGGAGATGGCCTCCACGACCTCGTCGCGGCTCGGCGAGGGATTGCGGTCGAGCAGGGCCTTTGCGGCCATCAGCATGCCCGGCGTGCAATAGCCGCACTGGGCGGCAAAATGGTCGGCAAAGGCACGCTGGAGCGGATGCAGGTTCGGTCCCTGCTTCATGCCGTCGAGCGTTTCGACCGAGCGGCCGGCGACCGTCTCGGCGAGCGTCAGGCAGGACAGGTGCAGCTCGCCGTCAATCAGCACGCTGCAGGTGCCGCAGCCGCCCTGGCCGCAGCCGAATTTCGGCGTCATGTCGCCGATCAGCTCGCGCAGCGCGACCAGCAGATTGGTGCCGCCCTCGACGAAGATCGCGACGTCGCGGCCGTTGTGACGAAATTGAAGCGGGATTTTCGACATGGGCTCTAGTCCTGTCCCGACAGCAGGCGCCGCAGGTGGACGCCGACGATCTCACGGCGATACCAGGCGCTGCCGAGCGCATTGTCGGATGGCGACGTTCCTTCGGTCGCTGCGGATGCGGCCGCCGCGATGGTGGCGGCATCCAGCGAGCGGCCCTCCAGCGCCCGCTCGGCGGCACGGGCGCGGATCTGCGTCGGTGCCATCGATCCCAGCGCGATGCGAGCGCCCGCGATCCGGCCGCCGCTGATCGGCAGATACGCGGCCAGCGTGATGACCGAGCCGCCCTTCGGCTTGATGCGGGCGATCTTGCGATAGCGGAACGTCTCGGCGCTGCCTGGCCGGGTGCAGGACACCGACAGCACGAGTGTCCCGGCCTGCCGGTCGCGCGCCTGCAGGAACTCCTCGATCGGAATGTCGCGCGCGCCAAAGCCGCCTTGCACGGCCACGGTGGCATCGAGCGCCAGCAGCGCGACGGTGAAATCGCCATAGGGAGTTGGCGCAAAGAGGTTGCCGCCGACGGTACCCATGTTGCGCACGGCTGGACCGCCGATCGAGCGGGCAGGAGCATGCAGGAAGGCGAGGTCGCGTTCGGCGAGGATGCGGGCGAAGGTGACGCCGGCCCCCAACGTGATGCGCGGACCCGATGCGTCGATCCGGGTGAGGGCCTGATCCTGCGCGCGGACAACGGTCGAGATCGACACGTCGCCCTCGTTCAACGCGCGCATCACCAGCGTGCCGCCGCCGAGATAGCGTGCGCTGCGATCCGACGACAGCGCGCCGGCCGCCTCGCTGGCGCTTGTAAAGGTCTTGACCGTCACGGCCATGATTATGCGGCCTCCCTTAGGTGTCGGCGGATCGCATCGAATCCGGCTTGATAGATGTCTTCGGCGACCATATGGGTGATGCGGTCCTTGTCCTCGGGCTTCGTGGTGAAGCGGGACTCCCAATGCCAGAAAGTGCGGTCACCGTCGGTGACCGGCAGCAAGCGAACATGGGCGACGTAATTGAACATCGGAATCGGGGTATCGAGCAGGCAATAGCTGAAGGTCTGTTCGAGGTCGGACAGCGCCAGCAGCTGCTCGCGCAGCTCGGAGCCGTCCTTGAGCTTGAAACGCCTGACGCAGCCGACCTTGTCGGAGGACTGCGCGCGCTCGATGGAGGAGGTCGCGACCGCGGGATGCCAGCGATCGTGCCCGTTGAAATCGCGCAGCATGGCCCACGCCGCATCGGTCGGCGCGTCCAAAATCGTGCTCTTGACGATATGCGGCACGGTCAGCCCTTTGTTGTTCTCTTCACCTCTCCCCGCAAGCGGGGCGAGGGGGCGCAGTGAGCCTTGATCGAAACAGGTCTGGTCACGTCAGCCTCCGAACACGCGCTTCAGCGCGTCGAACCCACCCTGGAACACGCCACCGCCGATATTGCCGACGAGTTCGGTCTCGCGCTCCGGCGCGCAGTCGAACTCGGCGGTCCATTCCACAAAGGTCTGGTCGCCGTCGGTGACGGGGGTCAGCCGCAGCGTCGCGACGTAGTTCTCGACGCCCATCGGGGATTCCAGGATCGAATAGGTGCAGAACATGTCGTAGTCGGAGAGGCCCAAGAGCTTCTCGCGGATGCGGTCGCCGTTGCGCAGGCGAAAATCTCTGACGCAACCGATCTTGTCCGAGGGCTCCCCGCCTTCGATTCGGCTTTCGGCGATGGCCGGATGCCAGTTCGGCAGACCGTTGAAATCGCGCACTCGCGCCCAGACGCGGTCGTTGCGGGCGTTGATGACGGTGGAGACATAGACGCGGGCCATGGTGCGACCTCAGCTCTTCTTCCGCGGCCCACGCTCGGTCGGCGGTTCGCCACCTTCGGCCGCAGGCGGGGAGGCGGCCGGCTTGTCGCCGCCACCGCCGCTCTTGCGTGCGGACTCCTTGATTCCTTGCATGTCGCGGGCCTCGCGGATCAGGCCCGGCATTTTCGAAAGACTGCCGCCCTCGACGCCGATGTCGGACAGGATGGAGTCGATCAGGGGCGCCTGGACGCGATAGCGCAGCGCGGAATCGATGACCTCGTCGGTGGCGCTGCGGCCGCCATTGCCGTTTCCGTGGCCGTTGAGGCCGTCGACCTGGAGGATGCGGATGCCCTCGATCTTCTCCATCGGCTTGACGCTTTCGCGTACGATGCCTTCGATCCGGTCGAGCAGCTTTCTGCGGAACAGAGAGTAGCGCGCCTGGTCGGTGAGCACGTTCTCGGCCTCGTTGAGCATCCGCTGCGCCTCGGCTTCGACGGCCGCGCGTACGCGCTCGGCCTCCGCGGCGATGCGGGTCTCCTCGGCCTGTTTCTCGGCGAGCATCACCTCGACGGTCTTGCGGCGTTTTGCGATTTCGCTCTCGCGGGCGGTAATGACGCGCTCGGTTGCTTCCGTCGCCCGCATCCGCGCCTCCTCGGCCATCGCCTTGGCCGCGGATTCTTCCAGCGACTTCTGGTGGATGGCGATCGCCTTCTCCATCAGGACCGTCTCGACCTCTTTTTCGCGGTTGACCTCGAGCTTGCGCAGCTCGCGCTCGCGGCCGACGCGAGCCTCGTCGAGGCCGCGATCGGACGCGATGCGGGCGCGCTCGACCTCTTCGCGGGAGGCGATCTCGGCCTCCTGCAGCGACTGGACGCGGGCGACCTCGAGCTGCTCGATGGCGCGGCGGCGCTCGAGGCGCGCGGCTTCCAGCGCCTGCTCGCGCGAGACGTCCGTGGTCTCGACCTCCTTGCGGGCAACGATCTCGGCCTGCCGGACCTGGCGGTCGGCATCGATCCGCTCCGATTTTTTCGCGGAGAGTGCGATGACGCGGTCTTCGTCGGCAATCTCGATCGCCTTCTTCTGCTCGATGTTGAGCACCTCGCGCTTCTTGGACGAGTTGATGCGCTCGGCTTCGAGCGCGAGATCGACCGTAATGCGTTGGCGCTCGATGGCATCGCGCCGCTTCAGCTCGGCGGCCTCCAGCACGCCGGTGCGCTCGATTTCCAGCGAGCGCGTGTCGCGCTCGGCCTGAATGCGCTCGGCCGCGACGGCCTTCTCCTGGGCGATGCGCGCCGCCTCGATCGCCTCGCGGGAGGCGATGTCCGCTTCCTCGACGGCCCGGTTGCGGGCGATTTCCAGCGAGCGCACGCGCTCCTCCTGGGCGATGCGCGAGGCCTCGGTGGTCTCGCGCGCGGCGATGCCGGCGACTTCGAGGGCCTGGTTGCGCTCGATCTCCAGCTGCCGGGTATTCTGCTCGGCGGCGATGCGCTCGGCGGCGAGCGTCCGTTCGCGGGCGATGCGGGCGGCTTCGACGGCGCGCTGCGCCTCGATTTCGGCCTCCTGGATGGTGCGCACCTGGTGGATCTCCAGCGCGCGGGTACGCTCGTCGGAGGAGATGCGCTCGACGTTGACGATCAAGGTCTGGGCGATGCGTGCCTTTTCGGTGGCCTCGCGGGCGGCGATCTCGGCCTCGTCGACGGCACGGGTGCGTTCGATCTCGCGGCGCCTGGTCTCTTCCTCGTTGGCGATGCGGGCGTCGGTGACGACACGATCCTGCTGGATGCGGGCTTTCTCGATCGCCTCGCGGGCGGCGATCTCGGCTTCCTCCACGGTGCGCATCCGCTCGATCTCGCGCTGGCGGACTTCGCGTTCCGACGCAATCCGCGTCGTATCGATCGCGCGCTGGTTGGTGATCCGGGTCTTCTCGATCTCCTCGCGCGCCAGCAGCTCCTTCTCCTCGATGGTGCGGGTGCGCTCAATCTCCTTCTGGCGGGTCTCGCGCTCGGAGGCGATGCGGGCCTCCGCGATCGCCTGCTCATTGGCGATCCGCGCACGTTCGATCGCCTCGCGCGCCGAGATGTGGGCCTGCTCGGCCTCGGTCTCGCGCAGCGCGCGCTCGCGGGCGACTTCCGTGCGCTGGAGCGCGCGGCGCATTTCGATGTCGCGTTCCTGCTCCAGCCGCGCGGTCTCGCTCTCGCGCTCGATGTCGAGCGCCTGACGTTCGGCCTCCAGATTGCGGGTGCGGATCTTGATCATCGAGTCCTGCTCGATGTCGTTGCGCAGCTTGCGCCGGGCCTCGATGTCCTCCATCAGGCGGGTCAAGCCTTCGGCGTCGAACCGGTTCGACGGGTTGAAGAATTCGAGGTCGGTCTGGTCGAGATCGGTGATGGCGACCGATTCCAGCTCGAGACCGTTCTGGGCGAGGGCTTCTGCCGCATTGGTCTTGACCCGCTCGACATAGTCGCCGCGCCGCTCATGCATCTCCTCGAGGGTCATTTCCGAAGCGACCGAGCGGATCGCAGAGATGAACTTGCCGGCCAGCAGCGCGTGCAACTGCTCCGGCTCCATGGTGCGGCGGCCGAGCGTCGCAGCCGCGATCGAGACGGCTTCACGGGTCGCCCGGACGCGGACGTAGAAGTCGGCCTCGATGTCGACCCGCATGCGATCGCGGGTGATGACCGCATCCTGCTTTGAACGCACGATGCCCATCGGCAGCACGTTCATGTTGACGGAGGTGTAGTCGTGGATGAAGGGCAGCACGAAGGCGCCGCCGTTGATCACGACGCGCTCGCCGAGGAAGCCGGTCCGGACGAACGACACCTCCTTGGATGAGCGGTGGTAGAGCCAGTTGACGATGTAGACGCCGACCACGATGACGACGACTGCGACGATCAGCCAGAGGATGAGCTCGCCGACCAGGATCCCTGACATGTTTCTCTCCCTCGATCGTTCCGGCGTTATCGCGCGCCGATCGCCTTGAATTTGCGTACCTGGTCCGTCAAGGCTCGCTCGACCGGCAGCCGCTCCATCGAAGAGGCGCCGTAGAAGCCGTGGCAGTAGCGGGTGTTCTTCATGATGAAATCGGCATCCTCGGGATCCGCGATCGGACCGCCATGAGCGAGCACCAGAATATCGGGATTGACGCTGAGTGCGGCGGAGGCCCAGATGTCGATGTGCGCCGGGCAGTCCTTCAGCTTTGCTGCGGTCTGCGCGCCGATCGTGCCGCCGGTCGTGAGCCCGAGATGGCAGACGATGATATCGGCGCCGGCGATCGCCATCGCGGCGGCTTCCTTCTCGCTGAAGACGTAAGGCGTCGTCAGGAGGTCCTTCTCGCGCGCCTTGGCGATCATGTCGATCTCCAGCGCGTAGGACATGCCGGTCTCTTCGAGGTTGGCGCGGAAGACGCCGTCGATCAGACCGACTGTCGGAAAATTCTGCACGCCGGCAAAGCCGAGCGTCTTTAACTGGTCGAGAAAGACGTCCATGTCGCGGAACGGGTCGGTGCCGTTGACGCCGGCGAGCACCGGCGTCTTGCTGACCACGGGCAGTACTTCGCTGGCCATCTCCAGCACGATGGCGTTGGCATCGCCGTAAGCCATCAGCCCCGCCAGCGAGCCGCGACCGGCCATGCGATAGCGGCCGGAATTGTAGATGACGATGAGGTCGACGCCGCCGGCCTCCTCGCACTTGGCCGACAGGCCGGTGCCGGCGCCGCCGCCGACGATCGGCTCGCCGCGGCTCGCCATCTCGCGGAATCGTTTCAGGAGTGCAGCGCGTTCAAACCGGGCCATCGGTCACCTCGCTAGTCTCCGCCGCGCCCCGGTGCGGCCGAACAGGGTTCGGAATGCACTGACGATGGCGGCGGCGAAATCGGGATCGTTGATGTTCTTGGGGATGCGGATGAGCCGGCGGTTGCCGGTCTGCCGCACATCGCGCTCCAGCGCGCGAAACAGGGCGGTGTCGGCGTCCGGATCCCAGAATGGCTGGCCCCGCGCATCGAGTGCGGAGACGCCGCCCTCGGGCAGGAAGAAGCGCACCGGACCATCCATCTGGTTGAGCCGCTCGGCGATCCAGCGGCCCATGCGCTCATTCTCTTCGACTGTCGTCCGCATCAGCGTTACCTGCGGATTATGGACGTGGAATTTGCGGCCGCGATACCGCTCCGGGATGGTGTCGGGCGCGCCGAAATTGACCATGTCGAGCGCGCCGACCGAGCCGACATAGGGCAGCCGGGCGCGGATGATCGCGCCGAAGCGATCCTCGGTGGCGGGAAACACGCCGCCCATCAGCAAATCGCAGATTTCGGTTGTCGTAATATCGATGACACCCGCGAGCTGGCCGGATTCGACGAGCTTCTCCATCGAGCGGCCGCCGACGCCCGTGGCGTGGAAGACGAGACATTCGAAGTCCTCGCCTAGATCTGCGGCGATCTTCTGGACCGCCGGGGTCGTCACGCCGAACATGGTGATGCCGACTGCAGGCAGTCCTGCGCTGGGGGCGCGCTGCCTGGCCTCGCGCTGATCGAGGCGCGCCTTGACCATGCCTGCGATCGCGTTGGCGCCGTTCGACAGCACTGCACGCGAGATCGAGTTCAGTCCCTGAATGTCGGTGACCGAGTGCATCATGGTGATGTCGGCGGGGCCGACATAGGGTCCGACATCGCCAGAGGCGACGGATGAAACGATCAGTTTGGGCACGCCGACCGGCAGGGTGCGCATGCCCGGGGCAACCAGCGAGGCCGCGCCCGAGCCGCCGGCGGAGATCACGCCGGCGACATTGCCCTGGCGCCGCAGCCAGTTGGCGAACGCGTCCGCCATCGCCGTCACGGCCGCGCCGCGGTCGGCGCCGAACACCGCAGCCCCGCCGCGGCCATGGTTCAGCGCGATCTCCTGCGCGGAGACATCGCAGCTGGAGTGCTTGCCGCTGGTGGAGACGTCGACCAGCCGGGTGCGCAGGCCGCTCTCGGCGACGATGTCGCGGATAAAGCGGAGTTCCGTCCCCTTGGTGTCGAGCGTGCCGACGACCAGCACGACCGGCGGCCCTGACGACTGGGACGTCGCCGGCTCGCGCTTGCGCCGCGCCGTCTCGTCAAGGCGCGATACCTGCGTCGAAAGCGTGCGTGCCGCCGCTTCGATCCGTGCGATCGGCGCCGGTTGGGACCAGCGTGTCGGCGGCGTCGGGTTGGAGATGTAGATCCGGATCGGGCCGCTCGGCCGGGTGGCCTGCGGCGCCGACTTCGCCTCTGAGCCTGCCGCCGGCACGTCGAGATCCGGCGTAAGCTCGGCATGCAAGCCGACGCCGAGCAGACGCTGCTGCAACTCGCGGTCGGCGGCGAGCCGCGCCGAGTCGATGATGCGGTTGATGCGGCCGTTGACCATGATCGCGACATTGCGCGAGATCGCGGTCGCCACGCCGATGTTCTGCTCGATCACGAGCACGGACATGTCGCCGTCCTCACCCAACCGCAGCAGCATCTCCTCGACCTGTGCGACGATGACGGGCGCGAGTCCTTCGGTCGGTTCGTCCATGACCAGCAGTTGCGGGTTGGTCAGCAGCGCGCGCGCGATCGCCAGCATCTGCTGCTCGCCGCCGGAGAGCTGGCCGCCGCCATGGTCCTTGCGCTCGGCGAGGCGCGGAAAGGTGTCGTAGATGCGCTCGACGGTCCAGGCCCCGGACCGCATCCCGCCGGCAAGTCGGAGGTGCTCGTCCACGCTGAGCGAGCGCCAGAGCCGGCGGCCCTGCGGCACATAGCCGACGCCGAGGCGCGCAATGTGAGCGGGCGGGCGCCGCGTGATGTCCTCGCCGCGGACCCGGATCGAGCCGCCGCTGACCGGTACGAGGCCCATGATGGCCTTGCACAGCGTGGTCTTGCCCATGCCGTTGCGGCCGACGACGGAGAACACGCCGCTCTCCAGCGTGAGATCGACGCCCTGGAGCGCGTGCGAGTGGCCGTAATAGACGTCGAGGCCCCGGACCTCGAGCGCAGCGGAGGTGCGGCGGACCTCATTCATGGCCGCCTCCGAGATATAGCTCCTGCACTTCAGGATCGGACTGAATCTCTTCCGGCAGGCCTTCCTTGAAGATGCGGCCGTTGTGCATCATCGTCACGCTCTCGACGACGCGCAGCGCCACGTCCATGTCGTGCTCGATGATGATGTAGCCGATATGGGCCGGCAGCGAGGTCAGGATCTCGATCAGCTCGGCCCGCTCGGTGGGCGAGAGGCCAGCGGCCGGCTCGTCGAACAGCACGAAGCGCGGGGCGCCGGCGAGCGCCAGTGCGATCTCGAGCTGGCGCTGCTGCCCGTGCGCGAGCTCGGCGACGCGCTGGTCCTTGACCGCAGTCAGATGCACGGCCTGCACCAGATTGTCGGCGGCGTGCATCAGCGCGTCGTTTTGGCCGGGGCGCAGGAACGAGAACCGTTCGCGCGAGACGCCGCGGCAGGCAAGGTAGATGTTGTCCTGCACGGTGAGGCCGGGAAACAGCGCGGAGATCTGATAGGTGCGCCGCAGCCCCCGGCGGATGCGCTCGTAAGGCGGGAAATGCGTGACGTCTTCGCCGAAGAAGCGGATCGTGCCTGATGTCGGCGGGAAGTCGCCGGTGATGCAGTTGAACAGCGTGGTCTTGCCGGCACCGTTGGAGCCGAGCACCGCGCGGCGTTCGCCGGGACGCACGGTGATGGTGACGTCGGTCAAGGCCGCCAGCGCCCCGAATAGCCGCGTCACGCCGCGCAGTTCCAGCGCTGCGCCGGCGCCGACGGCGGAGAGGCGCTGGGCGACGCTATCCATGGCCACCCCCTCCGCCTTGGCGGTTCGCCTCGCCAAGCTGGCTCTGGCGCCAGCGCTGCCAGAGACCGATGACGCCGTCCGATGACCAGAACACGATGGCGAGAAAGCCGAGGCCAATCAGCAGGCGGAAACGGTTGCCGTCGAGCCCGATCTTGACGAGGAAGTCGAGCGCGAAGGTGCGCAGCAGCACGAAGACCAGCGCGCCGATATAGGGACCGACCGGGCGGGTGATGCCGCCGACCACGGCGATGATGAGGATGTCGATGCAGGCGCCGACGCTGACGGAGCCGGGCGAGATCTGGCGGTAGTTCCAGACCTGCAGCACACCGGCAAGGCCCGCGATGAAGGACGCCACCGCATAGGCCGCGACGCGGTGGGCATTGACGTTGAAGCCCAGCGCGGACATGCGGCGCGGATTGTCGCGCACGCCCTGGAGGGCGAGACCGAATGGCGCACGGGAGATGTAGTCGACCGCAAAATAGCAGAGCCCGGCTATCGCGAGCACGATATAGTAGAAGGGAATGTCGGCCCGCCAGTCGACACCCCAGAAACGCGGCGTCGAGACGTTGTTGATGCCGGTGTGGCCGTTGAAGATCGCCCAGTTCTGGTTGGTGAAGTAGTAGAACGCGGCGCCGATCGCCAGCGTGATCATGATGGTGTAGATGCCCTCGGTGCGCACCGCCAGCGCGCCGCCGAGCGTGCCGAACATGACTGCGAGCGTCAGCGCCATTGGCACCGCCAGCCACCACGGCCAGCCGAGGCTGATATTGGCGTTGCCGCTGACACCGAACACCGCGACCATGTAAGCGCAGAAGCCCGCGATGCTGAGCTGCATCAGGCTGACCATGCCGCCATATCCGGCCAGGAACATCAGGCTGAGCGCGACGGTGCCGAGGATCAAGGTGGTCGCAAAGATCTCGATCAGGAAGAAGCCGTTGGCGATCAGTGGCATGATCAGCAGGATGGCCGCGACGATCCAGGCCGCGGGATTGTTGATATCGGGCCAGCCGCGTGCAGCCGGACGTCCCACCGTTGGCGCGGGCCTGTGAACCTGAACGCTGGCGTCGTGAGTGACGGACATGTCAACGCCTCGCCAGCAGGCCCTGCGGCCGAAGCGCCAGCACCAGCACCATGATCAGGAAGGTCACGACGATGGCGTAGGTGGGGATGTAGACCGAGCCGAGCTGCTCGGCGAGGCCAATGATCAGCGCGCCGAGCGCGGCGCCGGGAATCGAGCCCATGCCCCCCACGATCACGACGACGAGCGAGGCGAGCAGGAAGCGGATGTCCTCGCCGGGCGAGAGCGACTGGAAGGTGCCGCCGACCACGCCGGCGATGCCGGCAAGCCCGGCGCCGAGCGCGAAGACGAGCACGAAGACGACCTGGATGCGGACGCCGGTCGCAGCGAGCATGTCGCGGTCGTCGACGCCGGCGCGGATGATCATGCCGATCCGGGTGCGGTTGAGCGCGAGCCACATCGCCACGCCTATGACCACGGACGCCGCGAAGATCACGAGCCGCACCGAGGGATATCTGAGATAGACCGGCTCGCCGGAGGATTTGATCGCGGTGAGCAGCGGCAGCTCGATCGGGCCGATCAGCCAGTTCGGGGTCTGGATCTGGTAGAAGTCGCCGCCGCAGGCCCACAGCATCAGGTCGGCGAACACGATCGAGAGCCCGATCGTCACCATGGTCTGGCGCAGATCCTGGCCCTCCATGCGGCGGAACACGAGAACCTGGAGCAGCACGCCGACCAGCGCGGTCAGGACGAAGGCGACGATGAACGACAGGACCCAGGAGCCGGTGGAGGCGCTGATCGCGTAGCCGACATAGCCGCCGAACAAATAGAGCGATCCGTGCGCGAGATTGACGTTGCGCATCAGGCCGAAGATCAGCGTGAAGCCGCTGGCGACGAGGAAATAGAGACCTCCCAGCGTGATGCCGTTGAAGAGCGCGTTGAGGAACACCCGCTTGCGGCCGACAGCCTCTTCGAGGCCCGGCGGCCACACCGCGAAGATCAGCCACAGTGCCACCGCGACCGCGATGATGACGATCAATGCCCAGGCGGGATGGCGCTCGACGAAGCGGCTCATGATCGCCGCTCCGTCTCCACGTCAATCCAACCCTCTCCCTGCAAGCGAGGTGAGGGGGCGCGCAGACCGTCACCGGCTGCAAGCCCTGCCATGAACGTGTGCTCCCTGTCGACCGCGATCCTCTTGTCGGGACCGCGTTCCGCACATCCTAGTGGGGCTGACGGGGGCGCATTTGATCGTGAGTATCTTTTCGCGCGCCCGTCAGGCGCGCAAAACCTTGGCGGCGCGGCGATAATCGGTCGGGGCCATCCCGACATTGGCGGCGAAAAAACGCGTGAAACCGCTTTGCGAGGAGAAGCCGAGATCGAAGCCGATATCGGCGATCGGCGCCTCGCTCGCCACCAGCGCCTCCAGCGCCTGCTCCATCATCAGCGTGTTGAGATAGAGGTGCGGCGTGACGCCGGTCTGGGTGCGGAACAGCCGGTAGAAGTGCGGTCGCGACAGGCCGGATTCGCGCGCGATGGTGTCGAGCTCGATCTCGGCGCCGGGACTTTCCGACATTATCTTGATGCACTTGCGCACGCGAAAATCGGTAACGGAGCCGTTCGCGCGCGGATCGCGCGCGGTCTCCGCCTGTTGCCAGCTCTCGTCGTAGCAGATGTCGATCAGCCTTCTCAGCTCGCCATCGAGGCTATTGAGCGAGGGTGCGCCGCACACGAGGGCGGCTGCGTGCCTGATATGCTTGTCCAGCGCGACCGACCTCGTGAACTGGGTGCGGCCGAAGCGCAATCGGTCTGTGCCGGGCGCGTCGGGGGCAAACCACTCCGCATTGACATAGAGCACGAAGAAAACGGCGCCGCCTTCGAGGTCGGACGGCAGAAAATTATGCGGTTCCCATGGATTGACTGCGACGACGGAACCTTCGGTGAGGTCGTAACGTCCATCGCTGACATCGATGCACGCGGGACGCCCCCCGACATGGAAGATCAAATGACCTTCGCGATGCGCGTGGATGTTGAAAGGGCGGTTCAACTGATAGACCGTCGCCCGGCCGAATCGGCCGTGGAAGACGGCGAGCGCCCGGCTCATGCCTTCCCTCCCAGAAGCTCTTCTTTTTTCCGATAGCGTTCAACAACCGGGGAGAGAATGCAAGTGCGCACACGTCGCGCCCTTTACAAATCTCTCCCCGGTCAGTCATCGTCCGCAATGGGACTACGTCAGTACTTCTTACATTCCGGTACTGTACGGCTTGGCAAACCGATCTTTGCGAACACTGCAGGGTCATAGCCCAGCGTCTGGTTGACGTTGGGGATCACCTTCACGACCTTCGAGAACAGTGCGCCCTTGCCGTCGTCGACGACTTCGGTGACGAAGTTTGTGCCGATCGCCTGTCGGTTGGAGTCGAGCTTGATCTTGCCGTTAGGCGCGTCGATCTCGATCTTGGCGAGGGCTTCCTTGTACTTGGCCTGGTTGTTGGAGAGATCGCCATTGACCTGCCGCAGCGCCAGGATCAGCGCCATGGTCGAGTCGTAATAGTTGGTGGCGAGCAATGACGGGCTCGGGAAGCGCTTGTTGGGCGGGAAGGCGTCCTGATAGGCCTTCACGAATTTCTGCCAGCCCGGATCCTCCCAGGTGTCGGCCTGTCCGCTCGCCGCGATGGTGCCGATCAGAGCGTTCTTGGCGTTGCCCTTGGACGACAGGATGGTCTGGTCGATCATGATGGAACCGCCCATCAGATGCGCCTTGCCGCCGGCCTGCTGATACTGGTTGAGGAAGTTGACGGCGTCGGCGCCGCCGAGGCCCAGATAGATCGCATCGACATCGTCGGGCAGCGCCGCGATGACCGAGGCAAAGTCCTTGGTGCCGAGCGGCACCCATTGCCGGTTGGTGACCTGTCCGCCGGCGCCGCAGAATTCGAGCACGAGGCCGAACACCTGGGTGTAGATGAAGGAATAGTCCTCGCCGACGGTCGCGATCTTGCGATACTTCTTCTCGTCATAGGCGTATTTGCCGAGGCCCACCTGCCACTGCGCACCGTCCATGTTGTAACGGAAGAAGTTCGGGGCGGGATCGACATAGGTCGTTTCCTGGGCGCCCGAAGCGGCGTTGATGAAAGTCAGCTCCGGATGGGTCTTTGCGAAATTCTTGACGGCGATGCCTTCGTCACCAGACAGCGGAGACAGCAGGATCTGCACCTTGTCCTGCTCGATCAGCTTTCGCACGGCACGAACCGCTGAGTCGGGCGTCGCGTCCGTGGAGGCGATGATGAATTCGAGTTCCTTGTCGCCGACCTTCTTGCCCAGCACGTTGAGCGCGGTCTGGTGGCCGCGGATGCCGTCCTCGCCGAGCACCGTGTAGGTGCCTTCGAGGGTCGCGGTGACGCCGACCTTGATCTTGTCCTGGGCGATCGCCGTGCCCGAAAGAAACAAGCTGCTCAGCGCGAGCAGTCCCACACTGCATTTCGACATTGTGCTCCTCCCTGTGTCACCGCTTTATTGCCGCGGGACGCCCGTGGCTCTCGAACGGCCCGCGGCTTTGGAGGGAAGCTAGCCGAAGTCGAATGCGGGTGCCTGCGTGAGCGCCTCGTCCGGTTTGACGGGCAGTCTCATTTTTGAATGTTGCGGCGCAAGTTGTTTTGCAGTGCAAGCGCCGACCGGGCTGTGCCTCGATGCACCCGCCGTCCTCGGCATCTCACACCCAGCCGCCATCCACGATGTAGTGCTGAGCGGTGCAGGCGGAGGCCTCGTCGGACGCGAGAAAGACGGTGAATTTGGCAACTTCATCCGGCATGAGCCTGCGCTTCAGGCATTGTCGCTGCTGCAACTCGATCTCGCCGGCCGGCGTCATCCATTTCTCGAGCTGCCGCTCGGTCATGATCCAGCCCGGCGCGATCGCGTTGACGCGGATGTTGTAAGGGCCGTAGTCGCGCGCCAGCGAGCGCGTCAGCCCAATCACGCCTGATTTGCTGGCGGTGTACGCCGCCATGCCGCCCTGGCCGGCGATCCACGACACTGATCCGAAATTGATGATGGCGCCGGCATTCGCCGCCTTCATGTCCGGTAACACGGCCTGTGACGCAAAGAACTGGTGCTTCAGGTTCACTGCGATGCGGTCGTCCCAATAGTCCGGGGTCATCTCCTCGGTGTTGTGCCGTTCGTCATGCGCGGCATTGTTGATCAGGATATTGATAGGCCCATGCGCCTTGCGTGCCTCGACGACGCCGCCACGGAGCGCGGGGATGTCGGTGAGGTCGATGTGCTGGAAATGCGCGGCCATGCCCTGGTCGGACAGCTCACGCGCCAGTCGCTGTCCCTCGTCGACCTTGATGTCGAAGAACACCACCTTGGATTTCTGCTCCGCGAAGCGTCGCACGATCGCAGCGCCGATTCCCGCTGCACCTCCGGTGACGAGCACGACCTTGCCGGCGAGGTCGGAATAGATGGCAGCCATGGGCACCTCGGTTTGTTGCGGCCGGTGCGGCGGGCCGCCACCGAACCTTTTTCTAAACCTTAGCCATTTCAGCGGTGAGGTGCATAGATCAGAATTTTAGTTGCGTACCTCAAAAATCGAAGGCAGGATTGCGATCAAAGAATAAGAGCCAGTTGGGAGGATGTGATGAGATCGCTCGGGAAACTGGGACTCGCCGCTGCCGCATGTCTGCTTTGGGCCAATTCCGCGGCAGCCGACACCACGATCAAATGGCTGCACATCGAGGTCAACCCGGCCCAGGTGAAGATCTGGGAGGAGGTCGCACGCAGCTATGAGGCGTCGCACCCCGGTGTGAAGGTCGAGATGCAGTTCCTCGAGAACGAGGCTTACAAGGCCAAGCTGCCGACCATCCTGCAATCGAAGGACAGGCCGCACATCATCTATAGTTGGGCCGGCGGAGTGCTGAAGGCGCAGGTCGAGGCGGGCGTGCTGGAAGACATCACCGACTCCGTGAGGAGCGGCGGCTACAGCGACACGATCGCACCGGCGGCGCTCGCCGCCTTCACCCAGAACGGCCGCGTCTTTGGACTTCCGATCGCGCTGTCGCAGGTCGGCTTCCTCTACAACAAGGATTTGATGGCCAAGGGTAATGTCGATGCAAGTAAGATCAAGACATGGGACGATCTGCTCGGCGCGGTGAAAACGCTGAAGACCGCGGGTGTTACGCCGATTGTGGTTGGCGGTGCCGATAAATGGCCGCTGCATTTCTACTGGACGCATCTCGCAGTGCGCGTCGGCGGCAAGCCGGCCTTCGATGCAGCGCTGAAGGGTGAGAATGGTGGCTTCGCCGGGGAGACCTTCCAGAGATCCGGCGAGCTGTTCAAGCAGTTGGTCGATCTCCAGCCGTACCAGAATGGCTTCCTCGGCTTCAAGAACCCGCAGGCCGTCGGCTATTTCGGTGACGGAAAGGCCGCGATGATCCTGGCCATCTCGTCCTTCTATCACACCCAGCGCGCACTCGCCGCCGACAAAGTCGGTCTCGGCGACGACAAGCTTGGCTGGTTCGATTTTCCGGTCGTACCCGGCGGCAAGGGTGAGCCGTCAGATACGCTCGGCGGCATCACCGGCTGGTTGATCACCAAAGGGGCGCCCAAGGAAGCCACCGACTTCCTGAAATTCTTTATCTCCAAGGACGTGCAGGCGCGGCTTGCCGCCGGCAACTTCATCGTTCCCGTCGTCAAGGGCGGCGAGGCCGGCCTCAACAGCGCCTTCATGAAGCAGATCGCGGCCAATCTGGCGAAGTCCAACTATCACCAGAACTTCTATGACCAGAGCCTCGGGCCTTCCGTCGGCCGCGTCGTCAATGATGTCACGGCGGAGATCGCCGGTGGCAGCATGAACCCGCAGGACGCTGCGAAAGCCATCGAGGCGGCGTGGAAGCAGGGCAATTGAGGTGGCGCGGCGGATCGCGATCACGCCGGCGATGAGCGTTGCCGGCGAGACCGCCCCGCGGGCCGCGGTTCGCGGCCCGAGTTGGGACGGCCGCTTCACGGTCCTGATCCTGTTCCTGCCGCCGGCGCTGCTGTTGTTCACCTTGTTCGTGGTGTTGCCGATCGGCGAGGCCGCCTGGTACTCGGCCTTCAACTGGAACGGGTTCGGCAGGCCGACCAACTGGATCGGATTCGACAATTACCGTTTCGTGCTGGAGACGCGCGCCTTCTGGCTCGCGCTGCGCAACAACGGGCTGATCATCGCGGTCTCGCTCGCGATCCAGCTGCCGCTCGCGCTGACGCTGGCCCTGATGCTCGCCGAGCGCTTTCGTGGAGCCGTGGCGCTGCGCATGCTGTTCTTCATGCCCTACATCCTGGCCGAGATCGCGACCGGGCTGATCTTCTCGTTCGTTTATGACGGCGATTATGGCCTGGTCGCCTCGATCTGGCGCACCTTCGGCGCCGAACCGCCGCATCTCCTGGCCTCGACCGACACGGCGATGCTGGCGGTGCTGATCGTGATCGTCTGGAAGTATTTCGGCTTCCACATGATGCTGTTCATCGCCGCGCTCCAGGGCCTCGACAAGAGCCTGGTCGAGGCGGCGAGAATCGACGGTGCAACGCGCTCGCAAGCCCTGCGTCACGTCGTCATCCCCTTGCTCTATCCGACGATCCGGCTCTCGGTGTTCTTCGCCATCGTCGGCTCGCTGCAGCTGTTCGACCTGGTCATGCCGCTGACGCGCGGAGGCCCTGCGGATTCCTCCAACACGATGGTGAGCTTTCTCTACAACAATGGCATCTCGCGCATGCGGGTCGGCTACGGCAGCGCCATCGGCGTGATCCTGTTCGTGATCTGCGTGACCTTTGCCTTCACCTACAAGCGATGGTTCATGCGCGATGAGTAGTGCCGAAACCGCCCGCGCGCCGTTCGATCCTGCCGTGCCGCTCAGGACGGTGTTCCTCGCCGTCGTCGCCGTCTTCGTGCTGGTGCCGCTGCTCGCGACCCTGCTCGGGGGCTTCAAGTCGCTCGGCGAATTGCGCGTCAATCCGTTCGGCTGGCCCGCGCACTGGGAGTGGCAGAATTATGCCGATATCCTGTTCTCAGCGCGCTACTGGCAGCTCCTGCGCAACTCGCTGATCATCTCGACGCTCACGGTGACGTTGACCCTGATCGTCGCATCGATGGCGGCTTTCGCCTTCGCCCATGTCAAGTTCTACGGCAGCTCGATGCTGCTGAGCTACCTCACTCTCGGTCTGCTGTTTCCTGCGGCGACCGCCGTGCTTCCGTTGTTTATCAAGGTGCGCGATCTCGGACTGCTCGATACCTATTTCGGCGTCGCGCTGCCGCAGGTGGCCTTCGGCCTCGCCATGAGTGTGCTGCTGCTGCGGCGCTTCTTCAAGGATATTCCCCACGAGCTACTCGAAGCGGCGCTGGTCGACGGCTGCAGCTATGTCAAATTCTTCCGCTACGTGACGCTGCCGCTGTCTCGGCCGATCCTAGCGACGGTCGGCACCATCACCTTCGTCAACAGCTGGAACGCCTATCTGCTGCCGCTCGTGATGCTCAACACCGATGCGCTCTATCCCTGGCCGCTCGGCATCATGGTGTATCAGGGCGAGTATTCGTCCGAATGGCACCTGATCCTGGCCTTTATCACGCTGACCATCCTGCCGACGATCATTCTCTTCCTTATCGCGCAAAAGCACATCGTCGCCGGCCTCACTGCAGGCGCGGTCAAGGGATGAGCGGTACCTCACGGAGATCATAATGAGAAAAGTCGGCATCGGAATCATCGGCTGCGGTGTGATCAGCACCGCCTACCTTAAGGCAGCGCAGCGCTTCCCGGTCATGGAGGTGAGAGCGTTGGCCGACATGCGCAGCGATATGGCAGAGCGTCAGGGCGCGGCCTTCGGGCTGCCGGCGATGCGGGTCGATCAACTGCTCAAGCGTGACGACGTCGAAATCGTCATCAATCTCACCGTGCCGCTTGCCCACACCGACGTCAGTCTGGCGGTGCTGAATGCCGGCAAGCACGTCCACTCCGAGAAGCCGCTCGGTATCAACGTCGCGGAGGCCCGCAAGGTGATGGATCTCGCCGCGCAGAAGAGCCTTCGCGTCGGCTGCGCGCCCGACACGTTCCTCGGCGGCGGACACCAGACCGCGCGCAAGCTGATCGACGACGGAGCGATCGGCACGCCCGTGGCGGGCAGTGCTTTCTTCGGTTGCCCGGGCCATGAGCGCTGGCATCCGGCGCCGGGGTTCTACTACCTGCGCGGTGGCGGCCCGATGCTCGACATGGGCCCGTACTACATCACCGACCTCGTGCAGCTGCTTGGTCCGGTCGCAGCCGTGATGGGCTCGACCGCGCGCCCGAAATCCGAGCGTCTGGTCACCAGCCAGCCGATGAACGGCAGCTTGATCCCGGTCGAGGTTTCGACCCATGTCGCAGGCACGCTCGAATTCGAGAGCGGGGCAGTCGTCTCCATCGCGATGAGCTTCGACGTGCCGAAGCACCGGCATGCGCCGATCGAGATCTATGGCGACAGCGGCAGCATGCTGGTGCCGGACCCGAACCGCTTCGGCGGCGAGGTGCAGGTCGCCAAGACCGGCGGCGAATGGGAGACGGTGCCGTTGACGCACGGTCATGTCGAGGGCGAGTTCCGTTCCATCGGTGTCGCCGATATGGCCTCCGCGATTCTCAACAACCGGCCGCATCGCGCCAGCGGCGCGCTCGCCTTCCACGTGCTGGAGGTGGTGGAGGCGTTCCAGACGTCCGCCGACGAGGGACGCCGCGTCAAGATCGAGAGCCGTGTCGAGCGGCCGGCGATGCTGCCGGCCGGACGTGAAACTGGACAGATCGACTGAGGACGGAAACATGCGCAAGGCAATGATTGTTTGGGGTGGTTGGCCGGGACACGATCCGGATCTATGTGCCTCGATGATCCGCGGCTGGCTCAGAGCGGAAGGTTTTGAGGTCCGGATCGAAACGACGACGGAAGCGTTCGGCGATCCGGCAATCCATGATCTCTCGTTGATCATCCCGATCTACACCATGTCGAAGATCGAGAAGGCGGACGCACTGAATCTCTGCGCTGCGGTGCGCGGAGGTGTCGGCCTGGCCGGCCATCATGGCGGCATGTGCGATGCATTCCGCGAGTCCGTCGACTACCAATTCCTGTGCGGTGGGCAATGGGTTGCTCATCCCGGCAACATCATCGACTACAAAGTCGACTTGACGAAGCCGGACGACCCCATCATGAAGGGCCTGAAAAGTTTCGAGCATCGTTCCGAGCAGTACTACATGCATGTTGACCCCGCCAACGAGGTGCTGGCGACGACGACCTTTACCGGCGAGCACGCATCCTGGATCGAGGGCGTGGTGATGCCCGTGGTCTGGAAGAAACGATACGGCGCGGGCAGGGTGTTCTATTCCTCGCTCGGCCACCGCGCCTACGAGCTCGACGTTCCGGAGATCCGAACCTTGATGACCCGCGGGATGCTGTGGGCGGCGCGCGAATGAACGCTGGCGCGACGCAGCCGCCGGTTCGCGCTACCCTGGAAGACGTCGCGCGTGCGGCGGGCGTTTCGCTCGCGACCGTCGACCGCGTCGTCAACCGGCGCGAGGGCGTGCGCGCCAAGACCGTCGCGCGTGTCGAAGCCGCCGTCGCCAAGCTCGGCTACCGCGCCGACGTTGCGGCGGCGCGGCTCGCACGCGGGCAGAGTTTTCGCTTCGCTTTCGTGCTGCCGTCCGGCAGCAACAGCTTTATGACCAACCTGGCCGAGCAGGTCCAGCGCACCGCAGACTGGCTTGCCGGCCAGCGCGGCTTCATCGATATCCTCCATGTCGATGTGTTCGATCCCGATGTGCTGGCCGGCACGCTGGAGGACTTGTCGCCGGCCTATCAGGGCGTCGCCGTCATTGCGCTCGACCATCCAAGGGTGCGCGCCGCGATCGACGAACTCACCGCGCGCGGGGTCGCCGTGGTGACCCTCGTATCGGACGCGCCGAGCTCGCGCCGCCTGCATTATGTCGGAATCGACAACCCGGCCGCGGGACGAACGGCCGCAACGCTGTTGGGACGCTTCCTCGCCGGCCGCGAGGGGGCCGTCGCCGTGATCGCCGGGTCGTTGTCGCTGCGCGATCATACCGAGCGGCAGTTCGGCTTCCACCAGATCCTGTCCAGCGAGTATCCGAACTTGCGCGCGCTACCGGTCATCGAGGGCCGCGACGACAGCGCACGCACGCGGGAGCTTACCGCCGCGCTGCTCGCGCGCCATGCCGATCTCCGCGGCATATATTGCTGCGGCGCCGGAAATCGTGGCATCGCCGATGCGCTCGAAGCCTCTGGCCGCGCGCGCGAGGTGGTCTGGATCACCCACGAGCTCACCCACTATACACGGCGTTTCCTGGTGCGCGGCACGCTCGATGCCATCATCAACCAGGATCCTGGCCACGAGGCGCGGTCTGCGGCGCGGGTCCTGCTCGCGCATTGTTCGGGGGAGCCCATCAGCCCCGATCAGGAGCGTATCCGCATCGATATTTTTCTGCGGGACAATCTGCCGTAAGCGACGGCATCATGCCGCAAGCGCTGCGCTTGGTGTCCTGCAACGCGCTCGCCGGCTGACGACATCGGCTACGTCCGGGTCCGTCGCCTGGTCTCGGACCTGGTCGTGCGCAAGCCGTCGATCATGCCGGCCACGGCCGCCATGCAGGCGTCGACGTCAAATTCGTCGCTCCAGCATTTTTGCAGGACAAACCCCTGGAAGATCGCGATCAGCATGCGCGCGATCGCGTCCGCACCGAGGTCGCGGCGGATGAGGCCATCATGCTGGCCGCGTTCGACCAGCGCCACGATCAGAGCGCGCGGCATGTCGATGCCTTCGACGACGCCGGTGCGGACGCGGCGGTTGCGCAGGGCTTCGGCCCAGCCGTGGATGCCGACACGGCGGCGGGCTTCGCCGGCGGGATCGGTCAGCCATTGCGCGTAGACGCGGATCAGTGCGTGAAGTCCTTCGATCGGGTCGCCGGATCCTTGCGCGACCGAATTGAGCACGGCTTCGCGGCGGTGCCGGTCGTCGGCGAGCGCCTCGATCAGGTCGTCCTTGCTCTGGAAGTAGAGATAGACCGCGCCATGGCTCAGTCCGGATCGCTTCACGATGTCGGCCATGCCGGTCTGGTGAAAACCGTCTTCGGAGAAGCAGGCGAGGGCCGCTTCGAGAATCTGCTGCCGCCGGCTTTCGCGTTGCTTGTCGCTGATCTTGGGCATCCAGCGGCCTCAAATAACTGACAGATTGATCATTTTCGGCTGGAGGCCGATTTGGGCGAAAGAGGCTGGTTACAATAAAAAAACGATCAGTCAGTCATTTTTAAAAGCGAATACGGATCTGGTCAAGTCCGGACCGGCCGAAGAGAAAAAGGATTCGCTGCAAGTGCGCGGCGCAAGCGACGCGGCAGCCTTGGACCGCGCGGCTAGAACAGCCGTCCGCCGTTCGGCACCGGCTGGCTCGGCTGCACCAGCACGACCTTGCCATCGGCATCGGGGAAGCCGAGCGTCAGCACCTCCGAGATGACAGGTCCGATCTGGCGCGGCGGGAAATTGACCACGGCCGCGACCTGTTGGCCTACCAGCGTCTCGAGCGGATGGTTTTCGGTGATCTGGGCCGAGCTCTTGCGCACGCCGATGGCGGGTCCGAAGTCGATCCAGAGCCGAACCGCCGGCTTGCGCGCCTCGGGAAACGGCTTGGCGTCGACGATGGTGCCGACGCGGATATCGACGGCGAGGAAGCTGTTGAAGTCGATGATCGGCGTGGCGGCGGCCGCGGGATCGTGAGTGACGTGCATGGGATGTCCGTTCGGCGAGATGGCGTCGTTGGCAATATTGTCGCGCGAAGCGGAGTTTCGTACAACGCCGCGTCCATCACGATACGTCATGCGCGAGGAACGTCTTGCCCAACATCATCTACGGCATCAAGAACTGCGACACCATGAAGAAGGCGCGCGCCTGGCTCGACGCCCATGGCGCGCCTTACGCGTTTCACGACTACAAGGCGGCGGGCGTGGAGAAGGACAAGCTCAAGCAGTGGAGCGACAAGGTCGGCTGGGAGACGCTGCTCAATCGCGCCGGGACGACGTTCAAGAAGCTCCCCGAGTCCGACAAGGAAGGCCTCTCCGAGAAGAAGGCGCTGGCCTTGATGCTAGCGCAACCATCGATGATCAAGCGGCCGGTGCTGGAAACCGGCGGCAAGCTGCTGGTCGGCTTCAAGCCGGAGATCTATGCCAAGGAAGTCGGCGCCAAATCGCGCTGACACCAAATAGCGCTAGAGCATCATCGCGCCTTGGCTTGTCGTTTGAGCATGGTCTCCGCGCAAACGCGTTCCGCGTTCTAGCTCAGCTCGATGATCTCGTTGGCGACGCCCGGAGCCGGCTGGTCCGCGAACTCGACCAATTCGGCCGTCGCGATGCGGCCGGGCGCCCGATGGAAGAGTTCGCGGTCGATCAGGGCGCGCAGTTTCGGACGCGGCAGCGCGTCATTTCCGCGCATCAAATTCTTGATCTCGAAGCCGCCGTCCTCGCAGAAGGTCTTGACCGATGCGATGACGTGACAGACCTTGCCGTCGGTCTGGAATGGCAGCAGCAGCCGTTCATAAGCGACGATGTGCCCGTAGATGTCGTCGACGTCGGCAACGCTGTAGACCGGCAGCCCGCGCGCCACGCATTCGTGATAGATCGGCATCACGAAGGGCGCGAGCCGCGGCCCGAGATACTCCTCGAGCAGAACGCCCTTGCCGGTATGTCCATAGGCGCGCGAGATGCGCGTGTTTGCGCTCTGGATGGTCAGGCGCGGGGCCGGCGTGGAAGTATCCACCGTATAATAGATGAGATCGGACAGCTCTTCCTCGAGCCGCGCAGGCTGATATTCCCAGACCGCCGGCGCGATCTGCTGGCGCGCATAAAGTCGCAGCCACGTGTTCAGGAGATCACGCTGTCTGATCGACTTGACGACGGAAGGAGCGGCGCTGGCGAAATCCAAGACAATATTCCAGACCATCAAAAACCCGCGCACGATGCCACGTGCGGGAAAATTTTTGATGAAGGCTGGCGCCCGGAACGAAAGACCGTTAACGACGGCTTGACGACCGGTGTCTTGCGAACCGGGAGGCCGGGCAGGCGCGCCATCGCACACCTCCGACTAAGGGAGCATTTGTATCCCGGCCGGAGACCTGATCTGCTCAGCTTTCCGCCTTGCCTAACCCCCGTCACCTCCGGCATATTCCGCGCCCGAAGGCGGCGTTCCGGAGGGGCTTCAAGGATAGGCTCCAAGGCCTCCGGAAAGCCGAAGCAACAAGGATAGCCACGCGCGACGCGCGGGCAGGGGGAAATCTGTTTGGCCGATGAGTTCATTCTCGAAACGGAAGGCTTGACCAAGGAGTTCGCGGGCTTCTTCGCCGTCCGCGACGTTGCGCTCAAGGTTCGCCGTGGGAGCATTCACGCGTTGATCGGCCCGAACGGGGCCGGTAAGACGACCTGCTTCAATCTTCTGACCAAGTTCCTCAAACCGTCTGCCGGAAAAATCCTGTACAAGGGGCAGGACATCACCGCGATGGCGCCGGCCGACGTGGCCCGCCTGGGGCTTGTTCGTTCGTTCCAGATTTCGGCGGTGTTTCCGCATCTCACCGCGCAGGAGAACGTGCGTGTCGCGCTTCAGCGCCAGCACGGATCTTCGTTCGATTTCTGGCGCTCCAAGTCGGTCCTCAACCGTTTCAACGATCGCGCCCGCGAGCTCCTCAACGATGTCGGTCTCAGCGAGTTTGCCAACACGCCCGCGGTCGAGATGCCCTATGGACGCAAGCGCGCACTCGAAATTGCAACCACGCTCGCGCTCGACCCGGAGATGATGCTGCTGGACGAGCCGATGGCCGGCATGGGCCACGAGGACATCGACAAGATCGCGGCGCTGATCAAGCGCATCTCCGCGAAATATACCATCCTGATGGTCGAGCATAACTTGAGCGTCGTGGCCAACCTCTCCGACATCATCACCGTGCTGACGCGCGGGCAGGTGCTCGCGCAAGGTCATTACAGCGAGCTCACCAAGGACGAGCGCGTCAAGGAAGCTTACCTGGGAGCCGGGCATGCCTGACACTGCGATTGCCGAGGCTCCGGCCAAGGTTGCGACCGGCGGAAACCTCCTTCAAGTCCGCAACCTCGAAGCCTGGTACGGCGAGTCCCACATCCTGCACGGGATCAACTTCGACGTGAACGCGGGCGAGGTCGTCACCCTGCTCGGGCGCAACGGCGCCGGCAAGACGACCACGCTGAAGTCGATCATGGGCATCATCGGCAAGCGTACCGGCTCGGTGAAGTTCAACAACGAGGAGATCATTCGCGCGACCTCCGACAAGATCGCGCGCATGGGCATCGCATTCTGCCCGGAAGAGCGGGGCATATTCGCCAGTCTCGACGTGCGCGAGAACTTGATGCTGCCGCCGGTGGTCCGTGAAGGCGGATTGCCGCTCGATCAGATCTTCGAGCTGTTCCCGAATCTGAAGGAACGGCTCAACAGCCAGGGCACCAAGCTGTCCGGAGGCGAGCAGCAGATGCTGGCGATTGCGCGCATCCTGCGCACCGGCGCGAGCTTCCTGATGCTGGACGAGCCGACCGAGGGGCTCGCGCCCGTCATCATCCAGCAGATCGGCCACACCATTGCGCGGCTCAAGAAGGAGGGCTTCACGATCCTCCTGGTCGAGCAGAATTTCCGCTTCGCGTCCACCGTCGCCGACCGCTACTACGTGGTCGAGCATGGCAAGATCATTGACGGATTTTCCAATGCCGAGCTTGCCGCCAACATGGACAAGCTCCACACCTATCTCGGCGTGTAGCGGTGCTAGGCCGGACCATCGAGAGTAACTGTCAAAGCAATACTGGGAGCGGATTATGAAGCACGGCATTTCGGCGATGTTGCTCGGCACAGCCCTGGCCTTCGGTGCGGCAGGCGCCGCGGTCGCGCAGGACAAGAACATCAAGATCGGCGTCCTGACCGACAATTCCGGACTCTATGCCGACCTCGGCGGCCCTGGCTCGACCGTCGCCGCGCAGATGGCGATCGAGGATTCCGGGCTTGCGGCCAAGGGCTGGAAGCTCGACCTGATCTCCGCGGACCATCAGAACAAGCCCGACATCGGCTCCACGATTGCCCGGCAATGGATCGACGTCGAGAAGGTCGACATCTTCATGGATGTCCTGAACTCCGGCGTTGCGCTGGCGGTCAACAACATCGTCAAGGAGAAGAATTCCATCCTGATCGACACCGGTGCAGCGACGTCGGATCTCACCAACGCGCAATGCTCGCCGAACACGGTCCACTGGGTCTACGACACCTACATGCTGGCCAACAGCACGGGGCAGGCGCTGGTGAAGGCGGGCGGCGACACCTGGTACTTCTTGACCGCGGACTACGCCTTCGGCCATGCCCTCGAGCGCGACACTGCCGCGGTCGTGGTGAAATCGGGTGGCAAGGTGATCGGCAACGTCAAGCATCCCCTGAATACCGCCGACTTCTCGTCGTTCCTGCTGCAAGCGCAGGCCTCCAAGGCCAAGATCATCGGCATGGCGAATGCCGGCGGCGACACCACCAACACGATCAAGCAGGCGGCGGAGTTCGGCGTCGTCTCGGGCGGCCAGAAGCTTGCGGGTCTGCTTCTCTTCATCACAGACGTGCACGCGCTCGGGCTGAAGGTGGCGCAGGGCCTGAACTTCACCGAGACTTTCTATTGGGACATGAACGACGGTACGCGCGCGTTCTCCAAGCGCTTCTCCGAGCGCATGAAGAACAAGGCGATGCCTTCGATGGTGCAGGCCGGCGTCTATTCGGGCCTGCTGCACTATTTCAAGGCGCTGGAGGCCATGGGCGGCAATCCGCATGACGGCGCCAAGGTCGTCGCCAAGATGAAGGAGATGCCGACGGACGACGCGCTGTTCGGCAAGGGCACGATCCGCGCCGACGGCCGCAAGCTGCATCCGGCCTATCTCTTCGAGGTGAAGAAGCCCGAGGAATCCAAGGGACCGTGGGACTATTACAAGCTGATCGGCACGACCCCCGGCGAGCAGGCCTTCCGGCCGCTGTCGGAAAGCGCCTGTCCCCTGGTGAAGAAGTGAGTTGGCCGCGCCCGCGGGCGCGGCAGAATGAAATGGCATAACGAGACCGGGTACGAGATTGATCGATGCAGGCTCTATACGCTCAGCTACTGGTGGGACTGATCAACGGCTCGTTCTACGCGCTGCTCAGTCTCGGGCTTGCCGTGATCTTCGGCATGCTCAACATCATCAATTTCGCCCATGGCGCGCTCTACATGATGGGCGCCTTCGTCGCCTATTTCCTGCTGAATATCGGCGGCATCAACTATTGGTGGGCGTTGCTGCTTGCGCCCATCATCGTCGGCATCTTCGGCATGATCCTCGAGCGGACCATGCTGCAATGGCTGACCGGGCTCGATCATCTCTACGGACTGCTCCTGACCTTCGGCATCGCGCTGATCGTGCAGGGCGTGTTCCAGAACTATTTCGGCTCGTCCGGCCTGCCTTACGCCATTCCGGACCAGCTCAAGGGCGGCATGAATCTCGGCTTCATGTTCTTGCCCGTCTATCGCGGCTGGGTGGTCGTGTTCTCGCTGGTCGTGTGCCTTGCGACCTGGTTCCTGATCGAGAAGACCCAGCTCGGCGCATACCTGCGCGCCGCCACTGAAAATCCGACGCTGGTGCGCGCCTTCGGCATCAACGTGCCGCGCATGATCACGCTCACTTACGGTCTCGGCGTCGGCCTCGCCGCGCTCGCCGGCGTGCTCTCGGCGCCGATCAACCAGGTGCGGCCGCTGATGGGCGCCGACCTCATCATCGTCGTGTTCGCGGTGGTCGTGATCGGCGGCATGGGATCGATCATGGGCTCCATCATCACCGGCTTCGCGCTCGGGGTGATCGAGGGTCTGACCAAATATTTCTACCCCGAGGCCTCCAACACCGTCGTGTTCGTGCTGATGGTGCTGGTGCTCCTGGTGAAGCCAACGGGATTGACGGGAAGGGCGGCCTGATATGACAACCCTGACGGACGACACGCTGCCGGTGACCCCTCGCGCGATGCGCGACGAGATGATCGTTTTCGTGATGATGGCGCTGCTGCTCGCGGCGGTGCCGTTCACGGGCGTCTACCCGTTCTTCGTCATGCAGGCGCTGTGCTTTGCGCTGCTCGCCTGTGCCTTCAACCTGCTGGTCGGCTATGGCGGGCTGTTGTCGTTCGGCCACGCGATGTTCCTGGGCACCGCCGGCTATTGCAGCGCGCATGCGTTGAAGGTCTGGGCCTTGCCGCCCGAGCTCGGCATCCTCGTCGGCATCGCCGCGGCTTTCGTGCTCTCGCTCGTCACGGGCTACATCTCGATCCGCCGCCAGGGCATCTACTTCTCGATGATCACGCTGGCGCTGTCGCAGCTCTTGTACTTCATCTACCTCCAGGCCCCGTTTACCCACGGTGAGGACGGCATCCAGGGCATCCCGCAAGGACACATGTTCGGCATCTTCGATCTGTCCAAGCCGACGGTGCTGTATTACGTCGTGCTGGTCGGGTTCCTCGCCGGCTTCCTCCTGATCTTCCGCATCATCAACTCGCCGTTCGGCGAGGTGCTGAAGGCGATCCGCGAGAACGAGCCGCGCGCGATCTCGCTCGGCTACCGGACCGACCAGTACAAGTTCCTGGCCTTCGTGCTTTCAGGCACGCTGGCCGGTTTTGCCGGTGCGCTGAAAGTGTTCGTGGCGCAGAACGCCTCGCTCACCGACGTCCATTGGTCGATGTCCGGCGAGGTCGTGCTGATGACGCTGGTCGGCGGCCTCGGCACCATCTTCGGCCCCGTGGTCGGCGCCTTCGTGATCATCGCCATGCAGCAATATCTGGCGGGTTTCGGCCAGTGGGTGACGGTGATCCAGGGCGCGATCTTCGTGGTTTGCGTGCTCACCTTCCGCCGCGGCGTCGTCGGTGAAATCGCGCATTACTTCCGGAGATCGCTATAAACGATTGATATCGCACCAATTTTATTGGTGCGATAATCCGGTGGATGATCCGGCATCGCAGGCGGGAGATGACACGCGCGCGGCTCGAAAATGGTCTATGACAGTTTCATGACGGCCCTTCGGGCCGGCCCATTTTCCAACCGGTAGCCTATCCCCATGATGCGATGGTTTCGTGCATTCCTGCCCAAGGAAGAGCGGTTCTTCGACCTGTTCGACCGGCATGCCCAGACAGTGATCCAGGGCGCGATCGCGCTCCAGGGCATGCTCAATGGAGGCGAGGAGACGCCGGTCTATTGCCAGCGCGTCAACCAGTTCGAGAACGACGCCGATAACATCACCCGCGAGGTGCTGACGGCGGTGCGCCGCACCTTCATCACCCCGTTCGACCGTGGCGACATCAAGAACCTGATCACATCGCTGGACGACGCCATCGACCAGATGCAGCAGACGGCCAAGGCCGTGATGCTGTTCGAGGTCCGTACCTTCGAGCCGCCGATGCGCGAGATCGGCGGGCTCCTGATCGAATGCGCCAATCTGGTCGGCCGTGCGCTGCCGCTGATGCAATCGATCGGCCCGAACGTGGCCATGCTCACCGCGATCACGGAAGAGCTGGGCAAGCTGGAGGGCCGCGTCGACGATCTCCACGACATCGGGCTGAAGGAGCTGTTCCTGAAGCATCGCGACGGCAATGCGATGGACTTCATCGTCGGCGTCGAGATCTACGACCACCTTGAGAAGGTGGCCGATCGTTTCGACGACGTCGCGAACGAGATCAACAGCATCGTCATCGAGCAGGTCTAGGGCCGTGGATGCAGCGTTGGGTCTTCCCATCCTGGTCGGCTTGATCGCCGTCGCTCTGCTGTTCGACTTCCTGAACGGCCTGCACGACGCCGCCAATTCGATCGCGACCATCGTCTCGACCCGCGTGTTGCGGCCGCAATATGCGGTGTTCTGGGCCGCGTTCTTCAATTTCATTGCCTTCATGGTGTTCGGCCTGCACGTCGCCCAGACCATCGGCACCGGTATCATCGATCCCGCGATCGTCGACGCCCAGGTGATCTTCGCCGCCCTGGTCGGCGCCATCGTCTGGAACCTGGTGACCTGGGCGCTCGGCATCCCGTCCTCGTCCTCGCACGCGCTGATCGGTGGGCTCATCGGCGGCGGCATGGCCAAGGCCGGGATCTCGGCCGCGGTATGGAGCGGATTGACCAAGACGGTGCTGGCAATCGTGCTGTCGCCACTGGTCGGCTTCCTGCTCGCGATGATGCTGGTGGCGATCGTGTCGTGGGCCTCGGTGCGCTCGACGCCGTTCGCGGTCGATCGCGCCTTCCGCATTCTGCAATTCGTCTCCGCCTCGCTCTATTCGCTCGGCCATGGCGGCAACGACGCGCAGAAGACCATGGGCATCATCGCGGTGCTGCTGTATTCGCAGGGCCATCTCGGCAGCGAGTTTTCCGTGCCGTTCTGGGTGGTGCTGTCCTGCCAGGCGGCGATGGCGCTGGGCACCTTGATGGGCGGCTGGCGCATCGTCCGCACCATGGGCCTGCGCATCACGAAATTGACGCCGATGCAGGGCTTCTGCGCCGAGACGGGAGGCGCGGCGACCCTGTTCATGGCGACCTTCCTCGGCGTTCCCGTCTCGACCACGCACACCATCACCGGCGCCATCGTCGGCGTCGGCGCGGCCCGCCGCGTCTCGGCGGTGCGCTGGAACGTGGCAAGCTCGATCGTCTATGCCTGGGTGATCACGATTCCGGCCTCGGCCACAGTCGCGGCGCTGACGTGGTGGGCGGTCCAGATCTTCGTCAAGTGACGAGCTTCAGCCCGACGATCCCGGCGACGATCAGGCCGATGCTGGCAAGCCGCAGGGCCGTGGCCGGTTCGCCGAACAGGACGATGCCCAGCGTCGCGGTGCCGACCGCGCCGATCCCGGTCCACACCGCATAGGCGGTTCCGACGGGCAGCGATTTGAGCGCGAGGCCGAGCAGGATGACGCTGCCGGCCATGGCCGCCAGTGTTACGATTGACGGAACAAGCCTGCTAAAGCCCTCGGTGTATTTCAGGCCGATTGCCCAGGTGATCTCGAGAAGCCCGGCGACGAACAGGATGCTCCAGGCCATGGCGACCCTCCATTCAAGGCAGGGTCGTCCCCGCGGGCTGATATGCTGACGAGCGGGAAGGCCGTCCTTCCCCAAGATCGATCCAGTCAAGCCGATATGGGGCTGGCCGAAGGGCTGCGCAATCGCCAATTGAGGCTTGATCAGGCCCATTTTCCCTGCCAAACGCTGCCGCCATGTCCGACATCGCCACCACCAATGCCGAATCGCCGGCCCGTTCCCCGCTTGCCGCGGAAGTCGCGCGGCGGCGCACCTTTGCGATCATCTCGCATCCTGACGCCGGCAAGACCACGCTGACCGAGAAGCTGCTGCTGTTCGGCGGCGCCATCAACCTGGCCGGTCAGGTCAAGGCCAAGGGCGAGCGGCGCAACACGCGCTCGGACTGGATGAAGATCGAGCGCGAGCGCGGCATCTCGGTCGTGACCTCGGTCATGACCTTCGAGTTCGAGGGCCTCGTCTTCAACCTGCTGGACACGCCGGGCCACGAGGACTTTTCGGAAGACACCTATCGCACGCTCACCGCGGTCGATTCCGCCGTCATGGTGATCGACGCCGCCAAGGGCATCGAGGCGCGCACCCGCAAGCTGTTCGAAGTGTGCCGCCTGCGTGACATCCCGATCATCACCTTCATCAACAAGATGGACCGCGAGAGCCGCGACGTGTTCGAGCTGCTCGACGAGATCGAGAAGACGCTGGCGCTCGACACCACGCCGATGACCTGGCCG
This sequence comes from Bradyrhizobium sp. CFUWI, assembly GCF_056429085.1. Taxonomy (NCBI): domain Bacteria; kingdom Pseudomonadati; phylum Pseudomonadota; class Alphaproteobacteria; order Hyphomicrobiales; family Nitrobacteraceae; genus Bradyrhizobium; species Bradyrhizobium sp. CFUWI. The sequence goes on along the minus strand of NZ_JBWJZE010000006.1, from coordinate 142,209 downwards.
GTCGGCCGCGGCCGCGACTTCCTCGGCACCTACGACGTCGTCAATGGCGGCGTGCGCCTGCTCGAAGGCGGCGGCGCCAAGACCGGCGCGGCGCAGCAGATCGAGATCGAGGAACTGGCCAAGCTCAACGCCAATCTCGACGTGTCTGCGGTGAAGGACGAGCTCGAGCTCGTCACCGAGGCCTCGAAACCGTTCGAGCTCGAGGCGTTCCGCGAAGGCCATCTGACCCCGGTTTATTTCGGCAGCGCATTGCGCAATTTCGGCGTCGGCGACCTTCTGGAAGGTCTCGGCAAGTTCGCGCCCGAGCCGCGCGCGCAGGACAGCGACCAGCGCAGGGTCGAGGCCACCGATCCGCGCATGAGCGCCTTCGTGTTCAAGATCCAGGCCAACATGGATCCGAACCACCGCGATCGCATCGCCTTCGCGCGTCTCTGCTCGGGCAAGCTCAGCCGCGGCATGAAGGCCAAGCTGGTGCGCACCGGCAAGAGCATGCCGCTGTCGAGCCCGCAATTCTTCTTCGCCCAGGACCGCTCGGTCGCGGACGAAGCCTTCGCCGGCGACGTCGTCGGCATTCCCAATCACGGCACGCTGCGCATCGGCGACACCCTGACCGAGGGCGAGGATTTCAACTTCGTCGGCGTGCCAAGCTTCGCGCCGGAAATCGTCCGCCGCGTCCGTCTCACCGACGCGATGAAGGCCAAGAAGCTGAAGGAAGCGCTGCAGCAGATGTCGGAAGAGGGCGTGGTGCAGGTGTTCCGTCCGCGCGACGGCGCGCCGGCGCTGGTCGGCGTCGTCGGCGCGCTGCAGCTCGACGTGCTGAAGGCGCGGCTCGAGGCGGAATATTCATTGCCGGTCGAGTTCGAGGTCAGCGAATTCCAGCTGGCGCGTTGGGTCTCCTCGGAGGACCGCAAGAAGCTCGACACCTTCATCGCCGCCAACACCTCCAGCATCGCCGACGACGTCGACGGCGATCCCGTCTATCTCGCCCGGAACGAGTTCTATCTCGGCTACACCAAGGAACGCGCCGAGGGCATCGAGTTCACCAACGTCAAGGACGTCAAAAAGAAGGGGTAGGGCGCGGCCGTTCTGTCCTCTGCAGAGCACCCGCATACTCCACTGTCATGCCCCGGCTTGACCGGGGCATCCAGTACGCCGCAGCTCATCGATTCAATCACTGCCGTCACGGCGTACTGGGTCGCCCGGTCAAGCCGGGCGACGACTGAGTGCCTGAACGCGAGCATGTGAATGCGGAACGGGCTTGACCTTGTCGGGGGCAATGCCACGTTCACCACGTCATCCCGCGAGTTAACTGCATGTGGCGCGGCATCCCCGTACTTCTCCTGCTGTCGATATCGGCTGCCGCCGACGCGCGGCCGCGCCAGATCAATCCGATTCCGTTTGCGCATGAGCCGTGCAGCGTGCTCGACGACCGGCCCTGCACGCCGTCCTATTGCAGCCCGCTCGAACCGGGCCCCTGCATTCCCGAGATTGACTACCCCTACGGCCAGAACCTCCAACTCACCATCCAGAGCGTTCCATCGGAAGCGGACCGCGCCAAGTACCAGAGGCCGGATCACGATCTCGACACGATCGGCGACCTCTTCGCCGCGTTGCGCAGCTGCTGGTCGCCGCCATCGGACAATGCGCGCGCGGGCATGCAGATGTCGGTGCGCTTCAGCTTCAACAAGGCCGGAGGCCTGATCGGCCCGCCGCGCCTCACCTATGCAACCCCCGGCGTGCCCGCAGAGACCCGAACCACCTATCTCAACGCGGTCAATTCCTCGCTGAAAGCCTGCCTGCCGCTGAAATTCACCGGCGGTCTCGGCGGCGCGCTGGCAGGACGGCCGATCGCCATCCGTTATGTCGACAATCGCGAGCTTGCGAAGTAGCACCGCTCTGTCTCCTCATCCCTTGCGCAACGGCGAAGCCGTTGTCGCTGGGAGCGCGCACCGCGCGCGTCTCGAAGGATGAAAGGCCCCGCTGTCGCAACAGCCGGGCCTGCATGGTTCGAGACGGCGCTGACGCGCCTCCTCACCATGAGGAGGAAGAGTTGCGACCGCGAGCCAATCGATGATACCTCAGAGGCGGGGGCTGTGGCCAAAAGGGGAGGATGTCATGGGTCTGCTGGTCATGATCCTGGGGCTGGTGCTGTTCTTCGCCACCCATGTTTTCACGACGAAACGTAAGGCGCGTGCGCAGGCAATCGCGCGGCTGGGCGAGGGGACCTACAAGATCCTCTACACGCTGGTCTCGCTCGCGGGGCTCGTGCTGATCGTCTGGGGCTTTGGCCATTACCGCAGCTCCGGCTGGATCGACGTCTGGTATCCGCCGAAGGCGATGAAGCACATCGCGGTCGCGCTGATGCTGCCCGCGGTGATCCTGGTGGTCGCCTCTTATCTGCGCGGTCGCATCTACGCGACGCTGAAGCATCCGATGCTGGCCGGTCTCAAGCTGTGGGCTGCGGCGCATCTTTTGGCCAACGGCGATCTCGGCTCCATCATCCTGTTCGGCTCGTTCCTGGGCTGGGCTGTCTATGACCGCATTTCGCTGAAGCATCGCACCGACGCCGGCGGCCCGCCAATTCCGGTCGGCGGCGTCACCAACGATCTGATCGCGGTCGGGGTCGGCCTCGTCGCCTATCTGGCCCTGGCGTTCGCGTTCCATCCGGTGGTGATCGGCGTGCCGGTCGTGGGGGTGTAGCGCAGCCGCTCAGCGCAAGACCATTCCGCGCAGCCGTGCGCGGAACGTGACAAAAGCAACAAGCCGAGGACGTTCCGATGGATTGGTCGCAATCTCAGATCCCGCCGATGCGGCTCGAGGCGCGGTTTGGCGATCGGCTGGTGCCGGCCTTCTGCGACCGGCCGGCGAGCCTGTGGGCGATGATCGCGGATGCCTGCGCCCGCAATGCCAATGGCGAGGCTTTGATCGCAGGCAATGTCCGGCTGAGCTGGCGCCAGGCCGTCGAGCAGGCGACGCGGATCGCGGCGGGTTTTCGCAAGCTGGGCTTGCAGCGCGGCGACCGCGTCGCGATCCTGCTCGGCAACCGCATCGAATTTCCGCTGCTGCTGTTTGCCGCCGCGCATGAGGGGCTGGTGACGGTGCTGCTCAGTACGCGCCAGCAGAAGCCGGAGATTGCCTATGTGCTCGCCGATTGCGGCGCGAAGATCCTGATCCACGAAGCCTCGCTCGCCGAACGGCTGCCCGACGCGCAGGATGTGCCCGATCTGATCCACCGTATCGCCATCGACGAGGAGCCGGCCCGATCGCGTTTCGCCTTGCTCGCCGACAACGCGCCGGCACCGGCGCCGGTCGAGGTGAGTGAAGAGGACACGGCGATGATCCTCTACACCTCGGGCACGACCGGCAAGCCAAAGGGTGCGATGCTGGCCCATTGCAACATCGTGCATTCCTCGATGGTGTTCGTGTCCTGCCTGCAATTGACGCAAGCGGACCGCTCGATCGCCGCGGTGCCGCTCGGCCACGTCACCGGCGTCGTCGCCAACATCACCACCATGATCCGCTGCGGCGGCGCGCTGATCATCATGCCCGAGTTCAAAGCCGCCGATTACCTCAAGCTCGCCGCGCGCGAGCGCGTCACCTACACGGTGATGGTGCCGGCGATGTATAATCTCTGCCTGCTGCAGCCCGATTTCGACGGCTACGACCTGTCGAGCTGGCGCATCGGCGGTTTTGGCGGCGCGCCGATGCCGGTCGCGACCATCGAGAAGCTCAAGGCGAAGATTCCGGGCCTGAAGCTGATGAATTGCTACGGCGCGACCGAGACGACGTCACCTTCGACGATCATGCCGGGCGAACTGACCGAGAGCCATATCGACAGCGTCGGCCTGCCGTGCCCCGGCGCACGAATCGCGGCGATGGATCCGGATGGGCGCGAACTGCCGCGCGGCGAGATCGGCGAGCTCTGGATCCAGAGCGCCTCCGTCATCAAGGGCTACTGGAACAATCCGAAGGCGACCGCCGAGAGCTTCACGGGCGGATTCTGGCATTCCGGCGATCTCGGTTCGATCGACGCAGACGGGTTCGTCCGCGTGTTCGACCGGCAGAAGGACATGATCAATCGTGGCGGCCTGAAGATCTATTCGGCCGAGGTCGAATCCGTGCTGGCCGGCCATCCCGCAGTGGTCGAGAGCGCGATCGTCGCCAGGGCCTGCCCGGTGCTGGGCGAGCGCGTCCATGCCGTGGTGGTGACGCGGGTGCCGGTGGCGGCCGGCGACTTGCGGGCCTGGTGCGCGGAGCGACTGTCCGACTACAAGGTTCCCGAGACCATGGCGATCACGGCCGACCCGTTGCCGCGCAACGCCAACGGCAAGGTATTGAAGCGGCAGCTGCGGGAGCTGCTCGGAGCTTGAGTCGGGCCTAGGCATCCGGACTGTCCCGGGTGGTTAACGCCTTGATCGGGCTCGCTTTGCCTTGCCACCGCCATATCGTTAGGGTACCTCGCCGCCACACGGGGGACGGGATTCCTGACGCGGACGCTTCGGCGCGCGCACCCGAATGGGCATGGGATTAGCATAAGTGTCTGAATTATTTGACGAAGTCGACGAGGAAGTACGTCGCGAACAGTTCAAGAGACTGTGGGACAAGTATTCGATCTACTTCATCGCCCTGATGGTGCTGGTCGTGGCCGCGGCCGCCGGTTGGCAGGGTTATAGGTACCTGGAGGCCAAGAAGGCCGCTGAGGCCGGCGGCGCCTTCGAGAAGGCCGTCGAGCTGTCCGAGCAGGACAAGCACGCCGAGGCTGAGGCCGCCTTCACCGAGCTCGCCGCCAAGGCGCCGTCGGGCTATCGCACCCTGGCACGGCTGCGTGCCGCCGCCGAGGCTGCCGCGCGCGATCCCAAGGCCGCCGCGAAGATGTATGACGATCTTGCTGCCGACCGCAGCGTCGGCGGTGAGTGGCAGGATCTGGCGAAGATCCGCGCCGCCGGCCTCGTGCTCGACAGCGCCAGCTATGCCGACATGCTGCAGCGGCTGGAGCCCTCCGCCGCGCCCAAGGCGACCTTCCGCCACAGTGCCCGCGAGATGCTGGCGCTGTCGGCTTGGCGCAACAACGACATGACCGCGGCCCGCAAATGGCTCGACGCGATTGCCGAGGACGGTGAAACCCCACCCGGCCTGCGCTCGCGCGCCGAGGCGCTCCAGGCCCTGTTGCCGCCCGTCGCCAAAAGCTGACCAAGAGCTGACAACTGACGGGCCCTCTGACGTAAACGAGACACAAGATGCGCCGTACGCCACGCTTGATCGCAGCCGCCGTCCTGATCGCCTTCACCGGCGTCCTGGGCGGCTGCTCCAGCTTCGATCCAAGCGACTTGCTCGACTTCCTCGACACCAAGAAGAAGCTGCCCGGCGACCGCAAGCCGGTCTTCCCGGAAGGTGTGCCGGGCCTCGAGCAGGGCGTGCCGAAGGACTTGTACAAGGGCGCGCAGCAGCAGCAGCCCGATCCGAACGCGCCCGCCGTGGCGGCCTTGCCTGCGGAGCCGCCGCCCGGGTCGGCCAAGCCGGCGAAGGGCGCCAAGGCGAAGCAGACGAGGCAACCGGCGGCCGCAGCGGTTGGGCCGGCTGAAGCGCCTGCCGGCGAGGTCGACGGCGAGGCCCAGCCGGAGGCGGCGCCGCCCACGGCCGCTCCGCCGCCCAAGCACAAGATCGTCCGCAAGCGCACCACCGCGCCGCCGCCGGATCAGCCGGTCCAGCAGGCGCAACCGACCCAGACCACGCAGCAGCAATCGCAGGGCGGTTTCCCGGCGCCGCTGCCGAGCGGCAGCTTCTCGCGCTGATCATTCATTTCATTGACACGCGCAGCCCCGGCAGCGCACGAATGACCGATGTCCTTCACGATCGCCATCATCGGCCGGCCCAATGTCGGCAAATCGACGCTGTTCAACCGCCTGGTGGGACAGAAGCTCGCGCTCGTCGATGATCTGCCGGGCGTCACCCGCGACCGCCGCGAGGGCGAGGCCAGGCTTGGCGATCTCCACTTCACCATTATCGACACCGCCGGCCTCGACGAGGGCGCCAAGGGCTCGCTGACCGCGCGCATGCAGGAGCAGACCGAGGCGGCGATCGCGCAAGCCGACGCGCTGTTCTTCGTCGTCGATGCCCGCATCGGCCTCACGCCCACCGATCGCGCCTTCGCCGATTTCGCCCGCAAGGCCAACAAGCCGGTGCTGCTGATCGCCAACAAGAGCGAGGGCAAGCACGGCGATGCCGGCGCGATGGAAGCCTTCGCGCTCGGCCTTGGCGATCCCATTCAGATCTCGGCCGAGCACGGCGAGGGCATGGGCGAGCTCTACGACGCGCTCGCCAAGTTGATGCCGGAGCCCGTCGACGAAGACGAGATCGAGGACGACGCGCCGCTCTCCGAGGAAGAGGCCGCGACCCGCCCGATCCGGGTCGCCATCGTCGGCCGGCCCAATGCCGGCAAGTCGACGCTGATCAACCATCTGCTCGGCGAGGAGCGGCTGCTGACGAGCCCGGAGGCCGGCACCACGCGCGATTCCATCGCGGTCGAGATCAACTGGAAGGGCCGCGATTTCCGCGTCTTCGACACCGCCGGCCTGCGCCGGCGTTCGCGCATCGAGGAGAAGCTGGAAAAGCTCTCGGTCGCCGACGCACTGCGCGCGGTGCGCTTCGCCGAAGTCGTCGTGCTGATGATGGATACGCAAAACCGCTTCGAGGAGCAGGACCTGCGTATCGCCGATCTGATCGAGCGCGAGGGCCGCGCCATCGTGCTCGCCGTCAACAAATGGGACCTGATGGAGACCAAGGGCGGCGGCGCGATCTCGGGTCTGCGCCGTGATGCCGATCACTGGCTGCCGCAGGTCAAGGGCGTGCCTGTTGTCGCCGTGTCGGGCCTGATGGGGGAAGGCATCGACCGCTTGATGCAGGCCATTCAGGACGCCTATGCGGTCTGGAACAGGCGCGTGCCGACCTCGGCGCTCAATCGCTGGTTCGAGCAGGCGGTCCAGGCCAATCCGCCGCCGGCAGTGTCGGGCCGCAGGCTCAAGCTGAACTACATCACGCAGAACAAGGCACGCCCGCCGAGCTTCGTGCTGTTCTGCTCGCGCGCCGACGCGGTGCCGCAATCCTATTTGCGCTACCTCACCAATTCCATGCGCGAGACCTTCGATCTGCCGGGCACGCCGGTGCGCATCACCCTGCGCGAGAAGGCCAATCCGTTCGCGCACAAGCGCAAGCGCCCGTCGTGAGCGACGGTGCCGGAGAGGCGACGGCGCAAGGCGCCGTGCCGGCGAGGGGCGGCGCGGTCGCTTTCATCTTCATCACCATCCTGCTCGACATGCTCGCGCTCGGCGTGATCATGCCGATCCTGCCGAAGCTGATCGAGAGCTTCGTCGACAACGACACCGCGCACGCGGCCCGCATCTTCGGCCTGTTCGGCACCGCCTGGGCCTTGATGCAATTCGTGTTCTCGCCGCTGCTCGGCGCGCTGTCGGATCGTTTCGGGCGGCGGCCGGTGGTGCTGCTGTCGAATTTCGGCTTGGCCGCCGACTACGTGCTGATGGCGCTGGCGCCATCGCTGCTCTGGCTGTTCATCGGCCGCGTCGTCTCCGGCATCACGTCGGCCAGCATCTCGACGGCCTTCGCCTATATCGCCGACATCACACCGCCGGAGCGGCGCGCGGCGGTGTTCGGCCGGATCGGTGCGGCCTTCGGGGCCGGCTTCATCTTGGGGCCGGCGCTCGGCGGCCTGCTCGGCGACATCGATCCGCGCCTGCCGTTCTGGGCCTCGGCCGCCCTGAGCTTCGCCAATGCGCTCTATGGGCTGTTCGTCCTGCCGGAATCGCTGGCGCCCGACAAGCGCGCGCCGTTCCGCTGGAGGAGTGCCAGTCCGGTCGGGGCACTGCATCTGTTGCGATCCAACGCGGTGTTGGCCGCCTTGTCGGTCGTGAATTTCATCGCGCAGGTCGCCCATGTCGTGCTGCCCTCGACCTTCGTGCTCTATGCGACCTATCGCTACGGCTGGGATTCCAAGACGGTGGGATTGACGCTGGCGATGGTCGGCATCTGCGCCATGGTGGTGCAGGGGCTCGCGATCGGCCCGATCGTGCGTGTGCTGGGCGAGCGGAACGCGCTGCTGCTCGGCCTGTGCTGTGGCGCGCTCGGTTTCCTGGTCCTGGGCGCGGCGCCGACCGGGCCGCTGTCCTGGCTTGGTATTCCCATTCTGGCGCTGTGGGGCATCTCGGGTGCCGCCTCGCAATCCCTGATGACGCGGCTGGTGACGCCCGATCAGCAGGGCCAGCTTCAGGGCGCGACCGCGAGCGTGCAGAGCGTCTCGCAGCTCGTCGGCCCGTTCCTGTTCACGCTGACCTTTTCCTATTTCATCGGTGCGAGCGCGCCCCTGCATCTACCCGGCGCGCCGTTCCTGCTTGCGGCGGTGCTGATGGTGCTGTGCGTGGCGATCGCCGTGCGGACGCTGGCGGGAACGAAGACAGCCTGATTGTCCGTCATGGCCGGGCTTGTCCCGGCCATCCACGTGCTTTCTCTCTGGTCTGAAACGTGGATGCCCGGGACAAGCCCGGGCATGACGCCGTCAAGACCTTGCACGGCAGCTACACGGTTACTTCTTCACCAGCGGACAATCGCTGTCCTTGAGCGGCTTGGCCGCGTCTTCGGGCGCGATGGTGGCAACCAGCTTGTAATAGTCCCACGCTCCCTTCGACTCCTCGGGCTTCTTCACCTCGAACAGATAGGCCGGGATGAGGCGGCGTCCGTCCTGGCGCAGCGGGCCCTTGCCGAACAGCGGATCGTCGGTCGGCAGCTCCTTCATCTTGGCGACGACCTTGGCGCCGTCATGCGGATTGCTGCCGAGCGCTTCCATCGCCTTCAAATAATGCAGGATCTCGGCGTAGAGGCCCGCGACCGTCATCGAGGGCATCGAGCCCTTGGGCGAGACCTTCTGGAACCGCTTCGACCATTCGCGGGTCTGGTCGTTGAGATCCCAATAGAAGGACTCGGTGAAGGTCAGGCCCTGCGCGGTCTTCAGGCCGAGCGAGTGCACGTCGTTGATGAACAGCAGCAGCGCGGCGAGCTTCTGACCGCCCTGGACGATGCCGAACTCGGCGGCCTGCTTGATCGCGTTGGTGGTGTCGCCACCCGCGTTGGCGAGGCCGATGATCTTGGCTTTGGAGGACTGCGCCTGGAGCAGGAACGAGGAGAAGTCCGCCGTGTTCAGCGGGTGCTTGACGCCGCCGAGCACCTTGCCGCCGGTGGCGGTGACGACCGCGCCGGTGTCGCGCTCCAGCGCATGGCCGAAGGCATAATCGGCGGTGAGGAAGAACCAGCTGTCGCCGCCCGCCTTGGTCAGCGCCTTGCCGGTGCCGTTGGCGAGCATGTAGGTGTCGTAGGTGAAGGAAACGGTGTTGGGCGTGCAGGCCTTGCCGGTAAGATCGGCGGTGGCCGCACCCGAGTTGAGCAGCACCGAGTTCTTTTCCTTGACGAGGTTGCTCACCGCGAGCGCAACGCCCGAGCTCGGCGTGTCGGCGATGGCATCGACCTTGTCGGCATCGATCCACTGCCGGGCGATGTTGACGCCGATGTCGGGCTTGTTCTGGTGATCGCCGGAGAGGACCTCAATGGTCCAGCCCTTGGCCTTCAGGCCGGAATCCTCGACCGCCATCTTCACCGCCGCGACCGAGTTCGGGCCGCCGATGTCGGCATAGAGGCTCGACATGTCGTTGAGCACGCCGATCTTGACGGTCTTGTCCTGCGCGAAAGCGGATGTTGCAAAACCGAAGGCGGCACAAGCCAGAAGGGCCGCGGAGCGGCGGGCGAACGTTGTCGTCATAAAAGGTTTCCTCCATTGTCAAATATGCGGACGGCTCTCTTGGACGGAGCCTTCGTTCCGGCTGATGGCTGTAGCCTGTCCCACGTCCCGCGGCAATGCATCTAAAGCCTGATGCTGCTGCGTCGTAGCGTCATCCGGCGGTTAACTTTTGATCAAAATGCGTTGAGACGCTATTCCAGCGCGTTCGATGTCGGCTTGAATTCCTGGACGCGCTTTCCGGCATCGGCTCCGGCGGTATAGGCATTACCCCTCGTCTCGATCAGCGCTTTGCGGGGAGCAATCGAATTGATTCAGGCGGGCGCGCGGAAGCTCATCAGCGTGCGGGTCTTGTAGTCGTAAAACTTGCCGGTCTCGGTCCAGTCAGGCGCGCACATCGGCACGATGAATTCGACGACCTGCTCAGGCGTGTCGAGCGTCGCCGGATCCTCGCCCGGCATCAGGGTGGCGCGCATGCGGGTGCGGACCGGGCCGGGGTTGAACAGGTTGACGCGCAGCTTGGTGTTCGCGGTCTCCTGCGCCCAGGCGCGCGCCAATGTTTCCAGCGCGGCCTTGGAGGCGGCATAGGGGCTGACATAGGCGGTCGCCTTGTTGGCGGCGCCCGAGGTGATGAACACGGCGCGGCCGGCATCGGACTGCCTCAGCAGCGGCTCCATGCAGCGGATCAGCTGGAAATTGGCGGAGACGTTGACGGCCATCACGTCGTTGAAGGTCTTCAGCTCGATATGGCCGATCGGCGAGGAGGGGCCGAGCACGCCGGCATTGCCGACGAGGATGTCTAGCTTGCCGTAGCGCTCGTGCAAGCCGGCGCCGAGGCGCGCGATCCCGTCGGAATCGGTGAGGTTGAGCGGCACCAGGGTGGCGCTGCCGCCGAGTTTACGGATCTCGTCGTCGAGCTCTTCCAGCCCGCCCTGCGTGCGTGCGGCGGCAACGATATGCGCGCCGGCCTTGGCCAGAGCGATGGCCGTGGCATAGCCGATGCCGCGCGAGGCGCCGGTGACGAGAGCGATGCGGTTGGCGAGGGGTTGTGTCATCGTCGAATACTTCCGTCATGCCCGGGCTCGTCCCGGGCATCCACGTTCTTTGCGGCGGGTATTACAGACGAGGATGGCCGGGACAAGCCCGGCCATGACGAAAAAGGCAGCCTCTGACGAGCTCCCCGGGACGCCCCCTTCGTCAGCTCGCCTCCGCCAGCAGCGACAATTGCCGCGGCTGCTGCTCGGTCTGGGTCTGGTCGGTGAGGTGGGTCGGATAGGCGCCGGTAAAGCAATGATCCGAGAATTTCGGATTGGCGGGGTCGCGGCCGGGCTCGCCCATGGCACGGTACATGCCGTCGATCGACAGGAACGCGAGCGAGTCCGCGCCGATGATCTCGCGCATCTCCTCCAGCGAATGCGTCGCCGCCAGAAGACCGCCGCGGTCGGGCAGGTCGATGCCGTAATAATCGGGATACAGGATCGGGGGCGAGGCGAGGCGGAAGTGCACTTCCTTGGCGCCGGCATCGCGCATCATGCGCACGATCTTCTTCGAGGTGGTGCCGCGCACCAGCGAGTCGTCGATCAGGATGATGCGCTTGCCCTCGATCGCGGCGCGGTTGGCCGAATGCTTCATGCGCACGCCGGATTCGCGGATCGCTTGGGTCGGCTGGATGAAGGTGCGGCCGACATAATGGTTGCGGATGATGCCGAGCTCGAACGGCACGCCGGAATGCTGGCTGTAGCCGACCGCGGCGGGCACGCCGGAATCCGGCACCGGCACGACGACGTCGATCGGCACGTGGCTCTCGCGCGCGAGCTGGGCCCCGAAGGCCTTGCGGACCTCGTAGACCGAGCGGCCGTGCACGATGGAATCCGGACGGGAGAAGTAGATGTACTCGAATATGCAGGGACGCGGCGCCATCGGCGGGAACGGCTTGTGGATGTCCTGGCCGTTCTCGTCGAACACGATGACCTCACCCGGCTCGATGTCGCGAATGAAGCGCGCGCCGATGATGTCGAGCGCGCAGGTCTCCGAGGTCAGGATCGGGCAGCCGTCGAGCTCGCCGAGCACCAGCGGGCGGATGCCGCGCGGATCGCGCGCGCCGACCAGCTTCTTGTTGGTGAGCGAGACCAGCGCATAGGCGCCCTCGATCTCGCGCAGCGCGTCGATGTAGCGCTCGATGAAGCGGCTGCGCCGGGAGCGCGCGACCAGGTGCAGGATCACCTCGGTGTCGGTGGTCGACTGCATCATCGCGCCGCTCTTGACGAGCTCGCGGCGCAGCGTCAGGCCGTTGGTGAGGTTGCCGTTGTGGGCGACCGCAAGGCCGCCGGCATTGAGCTCGGCGAACAGCGGCTGCACGTTGCGCAGGATGGTGGCGCCGGTGGTGGAATAGCGGACATGGCCGACCGCCATGTTGCCGGGCAGGCGGTCGATCACCTCGCGGCGGGAGAAGGTGTCGCCGACGAGGCCAAGCCGGCGCTCACTGTGAAAACGCCCGCCATCGTAGGAGACGATGCCGGCGGCCTCCTGGCCGCGGTGTTGAAGCGCATGCAGGCCGAGCGCGGTGATGGCGGCGGCGTCGGGGTGGCCGTAGATGCCGAAGACGCCGCATTCCTCGCGCAGCGTATCTCCCTCCAGATCGTCCTGAACCTCTAGCGCGGCCGCACCGGGACCGGTGTTTGGATCGAGATCGAATTGGGCGTCCTGGTCAGGGTGTCGCATCTCGTCCGCGCCTCTCTTTAAGGGCAATCAACGCGCCGCAGGTTTCTCGATCAGTTTCTTCAAACTGTCACGAGCAGGTTTACTGTATCCGTCGCCACTGCCCGAAGGCGGCTGCTCGGCATCAGCTTGATCATCATCTGGTTTGTTTTTCTTGAATCTCTTCAAGATGGTGTTCTCGGGGTCGTCGGGCAAGAGGGCCATCAGCCAATCCCCGGTTCCCTGCAGCACCACGCGGGATTTCGCCCCCGTGACCCAGTCCGGGCGCTGCTTGTCCGGCACCAGCCAGGTGAAGAACAGGAAGGCGACCACGACGATCAAAAGCCCGCGAGCCAGCCCGAACAGGAAGCCGAGGGTGCGGTCCAGCGCGCCGATGCGCGAATCCAGGATCATGTCGGATATCCGGACCGTGATCACGGAGACCACGACCAGGGTGCCGATGAACACGCCCGCGACCACGACGACGCTCGCCACCGTGTCGTTGTTGAAATAGGTCTTGGCGGTCGGCAGCAGCTTCGAGAACGAATAGAGCGTCACGATCGCCGCCGCGCCCCAGGCCGCGATCGACAGGATTTCGCGCATGAAGCCGCGGACCATGGCGAGCAGGCCCGAGATCAGCATCACACCGAGCAGGATCAGGTCGAGGATGGTAACTGGCATCGGCTGGTCTGGTCCGCTCGTACTTCAAAGGTGCTCTAGCGAATCGGTGTTTGGCCGCTGCCTTAAAAGAGGGGCAGACGGCGTTCCCGGCAAGGCCGCAACCACGCAATCCCATGCTGCTTTTGTGACGGCTGTATAGCGGCGGGCGCCTCCGGCGTCACCTCCACCTAACCCTCTCCACGGCGGAATCTTGCCGGTGTGGCATTTTTCTCGGCCGGCGCGTTCGATTCGCCCCGGCGAGAGCCGCGGGCGGCGATCTCGGCCACCAATGTCGTCAGGCTGTTGACCGCGTTCAGCGACAATCCGGCATCGCCGCCGCTCTCGCCGCGTGCCGATTCGGGCAGCACGGCGCGCTGGAAGCCGAGTTTTGCCGCCTCCTTCAGCCGGGCCGGGGTCTGCGCCACGGGACGCACCACGCCGGACAGCGAGATCTCGCCGAAATAAACGGCATCGGTGGGCAATTGTGCATTAACCAGGGACGATACCAGCGCCGCGGCGGCGGCGAGGTCGGCTGCGGGCTCGTGGATGCGCAGGCCGCCGGCGACGTTCAGATAGACGTCGTGACCGGACAGCTTGACCCCGCAATGCGCCTCCAGCACCGCCAGCACCATCGAGAGCCGGCTCGGATCCCAGCCGACCACCGCGCGCCGCGGCGTGCCGAGCGAGGTCGGCGCCACCAGCGCCTGCAATTCGACCAGAACGGGCCGCGTGCCCTCGATACCCGCGAAGACTGCGGTGCCGGGCGTGCCGAGATCGCGCTCGGACAGGAACAACTCAGAGGGGTTGGTGACCTCGCGCAGGCCGAGGCCCGTCATTTCGAACACCCCGATCTCGTCGGTCGGGCCGAAGCGGTTCTTCACCGCGCGCAGGATGCGGAATTGCTGCGAGCCTTCGCCCTCGAACGACATCACGGCATCGACCATGTGCTCGACCACGCGGGGACCGGCGATCTGGCCATCCTTGGTGACATGGCCGACCAGGATGATGGCGGCGCCGGTTTTCTTGGCAAAACGGATCAGCGCCTGCGCCGAGGCCCGCACCTGGGTCACGGTGCCGGGCGCCGATTCCACCGTGTCGGTCCACATGGTCTGGATCGAGTCGATCACGATCAGGCGGGGCACCGCGCCCTCCGACAGCGTCGAGACGATGTCCTCGACCGAGGTCTCGGCGGCGAGCTGCACCGGAGCGTCCGACAGCCCGAGCCGTTCGGCGCGCAGGCGAACCTGCGCGACCGCCTCTTCGCCGGAGATGTAGACGACGCGATGGCCGGCGCGCGCCAGCAGGCTGGTCGCCTGCGTCAGCAGCGTCGATTTGCCGATGCCGGGATCGCCGCCGACCAGCAGCACCGAGCCGCGGACGAAGCCGCCGCCGGTGACGCGGTCGAGCTCGGTCATCCCTGAGGACAGGCGCGGCGCGTCCGGGCTCTTGCCGGAAAGGCTCTCCAGCGCGAACGTCCGGCCCCTGCGCCTGGAGCGGATCGAGACCGGCACGCTGCCGCTGGTGTCCTCCTCGGCGAGCGTATTCCATTCGCCGCAGGACTCGCACTTGCCCTGCCAGCGGTTATAGGCCGCGCCGCAGTTCTGGCAGACGAAGGAGAGCGTGTTCTTGGCCATGGGACCGGTGAGTCGAGGTTTCGGCTTGCTGATAGCACGGAATGGCGGGGCAATCGCCGCGCTTCGATGATCTCAGCTCGCCCGCCAGATATACCTTTCATTAGCCCTGTACCGCCGTGGCCGGGTGGATTTTGCGAAGTGTTAGCGGACGCGGGTTCACGCTCGGAACCATCGGGGGGCGGCGACGAGACATGATGAGATTCCTGCGAATATTGCTCGCTGCGGGCATGGCCTGCGGCGTTTTCGCGTCCGCCGGCCCCAGCTTTGCCAAACCCCTCGAGATCGTCTTCGTCAATCCCGGCAAGACCGGTGAGGTCTTCTGGGACATGGTGGCGCAGAGCATGCAGGCCGCCGGTCGTAAGCTCGACGCGCAGGTCGAGGTGCTGACCAGCGAACGCAATTATCGCACCATGCAGGAGCTCGGCCTCGGCGTGCTGGCACGTCAGGACAAGCCCGATTTCCTCATCCTGTCGAACGAGGAATCCGCAGCCGTTCCGATCCTGGAGGCGGCCGAGGCTGCGGGCGTCAAGACGCTGCTGCTCTCGAACACGCTGATCGGCGAGGATGCGGCGCGCCTTGGACCGCCGCGGCAGAAGCTCAAGACCTGGCTCGGCGACATCACGACCGATCTTCAGACCGCGGGCGCGCGGATGGCCAACGCCCTGATCGCGGCGGCGCGTGCCGAGAAATGGCAGAGCCCGGATGGCAGGATCCATATTCTCGGCATCGGCGGCGACGAGATCACGCCCGCCTCGATCGCGCGCAACGCCGGTCTCAAGCTGGCGGTGGATGCCGCCCCTGACGTCGTGGTGGACCGGCTGCTGTTCGCCAACTGGACGCAGTCGGAGGCCGAGCGGGTCACCACCAATTATCTGGGCTGGGCCTCGCGCAAGGAGATCCGCCCCGCCGGCATCTGGGCCGGAAACGATCCGATGGCGCTCGGCGCGCTGCGCGCGGTGGTCGCCGCCGGCCTCGTGCCCGGCCGCGACATCCAGCTGGTCGGCCTCAACTGGTCGGAGGATGCGCTGCGCGAGATCAGGGCAGGCCGCCTGCTGCTGACCGACGGCGGGCATTTCCTGCTCGGCGGCTGGTCGATCGTCCTGCTGCGCGATTATGCCGATGGCTGCGATTTCGCGTCGGTCTCGCCCCGGGTCGAGGTCAAGACCTCCGCGATCACCCGGCAGAATCTCGGCTCGGTCGGTGACCTCATCAAGACGCGTGCGTTCGACCGGATCGACTTCGCGCGGTTCCGGGCGAAGGCGGGACGCTGCGGTCACTACGACTTCTCCCTCGATGCGCTGATTTCGTCCCTGCCGCTTCCCGAAGGCGCCGCCGACTGATGCGCAAGGATGAGGCGATGGGCGACGTTGAAAGCAACGAGCCGGCCGCGCCGCCGCGCTTGCGGTCGGTCGTTCGCGCCATGATCTGGGCCACCGTGCCCGTTCTGCTGCTGGTGCAATTGCTCGCTTCCGCCGGCGTCGAGGCTTCGAGCTTCTGGTCGCAGATCAGGCAGCTTGACGCCCGCATGGCCCGCCTCGCCGAGAGCCGGGCCGAGCTGATCGCCGAGCCGCTCTGGAAGATGCGCTACGATCAGGTCACGAGCGTGCTCAACGAGATCATGCACGACGAGACCATCGCGGCGGCCGCCGTCTATGACGATACGGGCGCGGCGATTGCCCGCGTGGCGGCGCGCCCCGAAGGCCGGACGGTCGCGGAGGTCTCGCGTCCGATCCACTACAGCAACGGCAACATGGCCGTTGAGGCCGGTCGCATCGCGATCGCATATTCCAATGCGGCGCTCTACGCGGACGCAGGCAGCCGGCTGGTGCTGCTGCTGGTCGTCGGCTTGCTCGCGACCTTTGCGACGCTGATCGCCATGCGGATCTCCGCCAACATCTTCATCGGCAGGCCGCTGGCCGCCATGATGTCGGCGATCCAGCGCAGCAAGCAGGATGGCCGGGCCTATCCGGCAGACGTCACATCCTCGAACGAATTCGGCCAGCTCGCGCGCGCCTTCAACGCCATGCAGCATACCACGTCAGGCGCGCTCGACCGGCTCGGACACATGGCCGCGCACGATCCGCTCACCGGGCTGCCCAACCGGCGCTCCCTGACCGAGCGCCTGGCCGTCGCGAGCCGCCATCGCGGCAGAGCGGACGCGCTGGTCGCGTTCTGCTTCATCGATCTCGACGATTTCAAGGGCATCAACGACACCTTCGGCCATGAGGCCGGTGACAAGTTGCTGGTTCAGATTTCCCAGCGTCTTCGGAGCGCGGTCGAAGCGCAGGATTGGGTCGCCCGGCTCGGCGGCGACGAATTCGTCGTCATCCGCCCCGAGGTGAGCAACGAGGCCTCGGCGCATGCATTCGCACAGCACGTGCTGGCCGCCATTTCCGAGCCGATCCGGCTCCACGACAAGCAGGTGGTGCCGCGCGCCAGCATCGGCCTTGCCGTGCGCCACGCCGACGATCCGGAGCTGTCGCATCTGCCGACGCTGGCCGACATCGCGCTCTATCATGCCAAGAGCAAGGCGCCGGGCACGGTCGCCGTGCTGGATGAAGCGCTTCAGCGCGACTACCGCCGCCGCAGGGATCTCGAGCTCGCCATTCCCGCCGGCTTTGCCGAGGGACAGTTCGAGGTCTGGTACCAGAGCCAGGTCGACCTCGAAAGCCACGAGGTCGTCGGCCTGGAAGCCCTGATCCGCTGGCGTCATCCCGACCATGGCGTGATCGGTCCGGCCGAATTCCTGCCGCTGATCGAGCGCAGCGGCAACAATGGGCGGCTGACCCGCTACGTGCTGACCGACGCCTGCTGGGCGCTGCAACGCCTGGCCGCCGCCGGCCGGCCGCAGATCCGGATCGCGATCAATCTGCCGCCGTCCGAGCTCGCCGACCATTCGCTCGCCGCCGCGCTGCGCGCGACCTGCGCCCGCTTCGATGTTGCCGCCTCGCTGCTGGAGCTCGAGATCACCGAGGGCTCGCTGATCAACAACATCGCCAGCGCCGCCGAGACGCTGCATCGGTTGCGCCGCTTGGGTGCCACGATCGCGCTCGACGATTTCGGCACCGGCTACAGCTCGCTTGCGCATCTCAGGCGCTTTCCGCTCGACAAGGTCAAGATCGACAAGGCGTTCATCAGCGAGATTCCCGATAGCGCCGAAGACAAGGCCATCGTCGGCGTGATCGCATCGCTCGCCGGCACCCTCGGACTCACGCTGGTCGCCGAGGGCATCGAGCGCGCCGAACAGGCCGAGGCCATGCGCGAGATGGGGGTGAGGTTCGGGCAGGGCTATTTGTATCAGCGGCCGCAACCGCTCGACGCCGTGCTGCGATGGCTAAAGACGCAGCCGGCGGCCGAGAGCCGAATCCTCGCCGACAGCCCCTCGATCGCGCCCGAATTCGCCTGAGCGCGGGTCGCTACGTCTGCGTCGCGTTCCACAGCATGGAGAGCCCGGCCGCGATCATGATCGCGTCCATCAGCAGGCGGAACATGTCCGGCCTCAGGTGCAGCACGAAGCGCTTGGCGATGAAGGCGCCTGACATCAGCGAGGCGCCCGCGATCAGGCCCTTCATGAAGACCTCGCCGGTCAGCGCGCCGAAACGTTCGAAGGTCACCGACTTCGCGAAATAGAGACCGAGCGAGGAGGCGGCTTCGGTGGCGAGGAAGGCGCCTTTGGACAGGCCGTAGAACAGGAACAGCGGCACGCTGAGCGGGCCGGTCGAGACCACGATGCCGGTGAGATAGCCGATGACCGCGCCGCCGATCGCCAGATGCCAGAGATTGGCCTTCAAATCGTGCCGCGCCAGGAAGTGCCGGACCGGCACCATCGCGATCAGGAAGACGCCGATGGCCAGGTCCACGGCATGTGCGGGCAGCGCCAACAAGGTCCGCGCGCCGAGCACGGCGGCCGGAATGCCCGTGGCCGAATAGGCCGCGCAAGCCCGCCAATCGACTTCGCGCCACCAGGCCAGGATGCGCGAGAAGTTCGCCATCACGGACGCCACCGCCATGATCGGCACCGCCTCCTTCGGCCCATAGGCATAGACCAGCACCGGCATCAGCATGATCGACGAGCCGGTGCCGACGATGCCTGAGATGGTGCCGGCGACGAGCCCGACGCTGAGGACGAAGAGAAAGGCCAACACGGTCTCCACGAATCGGGAGAGTTTAGCCCCTGGCAGCGATACCGGCGATCCGCGCCGGGCGAGGGAACCTGTGCTGCGCATGCCGGTGTGAGCTCCGGCTCCGAGGCGTTCGATGCAAGCGGCTCCGCAGCGACAATCGCGCGTTGCGGCGACACGCCGTCACGGAGCATGGCCGCAAACGCCCCCGACAAAGGTGTTGCCGGTGAGGCTGATGAGCTCCGTCGCCATTCACGGGTCATCCTCTCCGGAACGGGCGCGAGATTCCAGACGAAGGTGCCCGAGATCAATTTCGCTCTTCGGCCACGGAGTGGTTGAATTTCGGTCTGATCTTGCGGCGCGCTGTGCGAGTTGCCATCATCCATGCAAACCGCGATCATGATGCCGTGACCCTCACGTCTCTCAGATGCAACGTCCGCCGCCTTTACGAGGGTGCAACGCCGAGCGGCGTTCGCTTCCGCTATGCCCTGCTCGTCTTCGACATCGTGACGGTGCTGTTCATCATCGCAACCTCATTCCTGCAGCCCAGTGAGATCATTGAAACGCTCGATGTCCTGTTCGGCGTCATGCTACTTGCCGACTTCTCGGCTCGGCTCCTCGTCGATCGGCATCCGTTTCGAAAATTCGCTGAAATCGCAACGTGGGCCGACATGGTTGCGATCGTATCCTTCCTGGCGCCGCTTGCCGGCGAGGCGGGCGGTTTTCTCCGGATCCTGCGAACCTTGGGGCTGCTTCGTGACTACCAGATGCTGGTGAGGTTGCGCATCGATTCTCCGTTCTTTCGTCGCAACGAAGACGTCATCTTCGCCGTTACGAACCTGGCAGTCTTCATATTCGTCATGACCGGGATCGTTTACGAGACTCAGAAATTTCGCAACGACGAGATCCGGAACTATGCCGACGCCCTGTATTTCACCGTCACGGCACTGACGACGACCGGCTTTGGCGACATTACCCTGTCGGGCACGGTCGGTCGTTTGATAACCGTCGTGATCATGATTTTCGGCGTAACGCTGTTCTTCAATCTCGCCCGCGCGCTCCTCAGTCCCAACAAGGTGCGATTTCCGTGTCCGGCTTGCGGGCTCCAGAGGCATGACGCCGATGCGGTGCATTGCAAGGCCTGTGGAACTCTTCTCAACATTCCGGATGAAGGGGCAGTCTGAACAGCTCTCGCTGCTGGCGACGCCGCCAATGCGCGCTTGCTCGACGCTTTCGATCGGGATGCGGTGCCTGTAGACGTCATCGACGGAAGGAACTTGCGGTGAAGGTCACCGCAGCACCACCCATGCCGGTGCGTGATCGCTGGCACCTTCCTCGCCGCGGATCTTCTTGTCGACACCAGCCTTCGCCAACCGTGAAGCCAGGGCAGGGCTGAGCAGGAGATGATCGAGCCGCAGGCCCGCATCGCGCGGCCAGCGGTTCCGCTTGTAGTCCCAGAACGTGTAGACGCGTTTGTCCGGATGCAATTCGCGGATCGCATCGCACCAGCCCTGCGACACCAGCGAGGCATAGGCCGCGCGGCTCTTGGGCTGGACCAGCGCATCCTTGTCCCATGAGCGCGTCGGATAGATGTCGATCTCGGTTGGCGCGACGTTGTAGTCGCCGGCAAGCACCACGGGCAGATCCTGCTTGATGAACGTCTTGGCGTGGCGCTTGAGCCGCGCGAACCAGTCGAGCTTGTAATCGAATTTCGGCCCCGGCTGCGGATTGCCGTTCGGCAGGTAGATGCTGGTGACGATGATGCCGCGCACGGCGGCTTCGATGTAGCGGGCTTCGTGATCCCCGGGCTTTCCCGGCAGGCGGTCGCGTGTGAGAATGGGACCAGTGCCGCGGGCGAGGATGGCGACCCCGTTCCAGGTTTTTTGTCCGCGCCACACCGCGCCGTAACCGGCTTTTTCGATCGCGGCCGCCGGAAATTCGCCATCACTTGCCTTCAATTCCTGAAGCGCGACGACATCGGGCTTTGCCGCGCGCAGCCATGCCAACAGGTTGGGCAGGCGGCGGTTGACGTTGTTGATGTTGAATGTCGCGATCTTCATGTAGAGCTACCGGCTCCTGCCTTCCGTACCCGGAGACACAATGTCCAAGTTGAGCTTTGCCGCCATCGCCTTCGTCGTCGCGTTCTCCGGGGTCGCGGCACAGTCAGCCGAAACGCGCGGCGCGTGCAAGGCGGACTACGACAAATTCTGCGCCGGCATCGCGCCGGGCAGCGGCATCGTCGCCTGTCTCAACGCCAAGCGCGACCAGCTCAGCGCCACCTGCAAGACGGCGCTGGACAGCAGAAAGAAGAAATAATCCTCGTGTCCCGGACGCGCGGAGCGCGAGCCTGGACCCTGAACGCGATACGAGAGATGGGCCCCGGCTCTGCAGCGCATCGCTGAAGGAGCGCTGCACTGCGTCCGGGGCACGAGAGCGTCGCCTAACTCGGCAGCGGCGGCAACGCTGGCGGCTGCTCGATCGGCGGCGGGGTAGGCGGCTGCCCGGCGTTCGACGCGGGCTCCGGCTTCACCAGCGGCTCCTCGACATTGCCGCCCTTGTAGATGCGGGCATAGCGGTGGCCGAGGCTGGTCAGCACCTCATAGCCGATGGTGCCGAAATGATGCGCGAGCTCGTCGACGGTGATGCCCTCGCCGAGCAGCGTCACCATATGGCCCCGCCGCGCCGCGTTCGGCGGCAGATCGGTGATGTCGATCGCGATGAGATCCATGGAGATGCGTCCCGCGACCGGGCAGCGCTTGCCGGCGACGATGACCTCAGCGCCGCGGGTGCCGTCATTGGAGCTGGCGGCGCGGAAATAGCCGTCGGCATAACCGACTGCGATGATCGCGAGCTTGGTCGGCCGCCGCGCGGTCCAGGTGCCGCCATAGCCGACGCTCTCGCCGCGCTCGATGGTGCGGGTCTGCACGATGCGCGCCTTGAGGTCGACCACCTGCTGCATCGGATTGTCGGCCTCCGGCGTCGGGTTGACGCCGTAGAGCGCAGCCCCCGGCCGCACCAGGTCGAACTGGAAGGGCGCGCCCAGGAAGATACCGGAGGAATTGGCGAGCGCGGCCGGCACGCCGGCGAATTCGCTGGCGATGCTGCGGAAGGCGGCGAGCTGCCTGGCATTCACCGGGCTGTTGAGCTGCTCGGCCGAGACCAGATGGCTCATCACCAGCGTGATGCCGTGATCGCCGGCGTTGATGCGGGGGATGATGGCCTGCGCTTCGGACAGCGTCAGGCCGAGCCGGTTCATGCCGGTGTCGATGTGGATTGCAGCCCCTCCGTTCCAGCCGGTGCGGCGGCAGAACACGTCCCATTCGGCGAGCTCGTTGAGATCGCCAATCACCGGGCGGCAATTGATCCTGGCGTAGTGCTCGCCGGTGTTCTGGAAATAGCCGCCGAGCACGTAGATGGTGGGCTCGGGAACGGCCGCGCGCACCTTGCGCGCTTCCTCGATGGTGGCGACGAAGAAGGTCTTGCAGCCGGCCTTGTTCAGGGCACGCGCGACCTGCTCGGCGCCGCAGCCATAGGCGTCGGCCTTGATCACCGCCGAGCATTCGGCCGGCACCGCCGTCTTCTCGAGCTTGCGCCAGTTGGCAATGACGGCGTCGAGATCGACGGTCAAGACGCCGCCATAGGCGGCGAGCGCGGCAGCCTGGTTGGCCTCGGCAGAGAGAAGGCCGGATTGCGGATGGGTTTTCGGGTCGGACGCCATTGTCATGGCGCCGTTTTACGCAAGAGACCCGCGCGGTTCAACCCAAGGAACCTAGTAGTCGCTGCTGCGGTCGGGCAATTGACCGTCATGCGCGAGGTCGCCGAAGCGGGTGACCGAGGCGTCGAAGTGCAGCTCGACCGTGCCGGTCGGACCGTGACGCTGCTTGCCGATGATGACTTCGGCGCGGCCGACGGTGCGCTCCATGTCGGCCTGCCATTTGGCGTGTTCCTCGGTGCCGGGTCGGGGCTCCTTCATGGCGAGGTAATATTCCTCGCGGAACACGAACAGCACGACGTCGGCGTCCTGCTCGATCGAACCGGATTCACGCAGGTCCGACAGCTGCGGCCGCTTGTCGTCGCGCGATTCGACCTGACGCGAGAGCTGCGACAGCGCGATAACGGGGACGTTGAGCTCCTTGGCCAGCGCCTTCAGGCTGGTCGTGATCTCCGTGATTTCCTGCACGCGATTATCGCTTCGCTTGCCTGAACCCGAGAGCAGCTGGATGTAGTCGATCACGAGCAGATCGAGGCCCTTCTGGCGCTTCAGCCGGCGCGCGCGCGCCATCAGCTGCGCGATCGACAGGCCGCCGGTGGCGTCGACATAGAAGGGCAGCGACTGCAGCTCGATCGAGACCTGGCGGATCTTCTCGAAATCGGCTTCCGTGATGCCGCCGCGGCGGATGTGGGAAGAGGGGATGCCGGTGCGCTCGGCCACGATACGCGTGGCAAGCTGGTCGGCCGACATTTCGCACGAGAAGAAGCCGATCACGCCGCCGTTGGCGGCCTTCATGGTGCCATCGGCCTGAAGCTCCGGCACATAGGCCTTGGCGACGTTGTAGGCGATGTTGGTGGCCAGCGACGTCTTGCCCATGCCAGGACGCCCCGCCACGATGATGAGGTCGGAGTGCTGCAGGCCGCCCATCTTGGTGTCGAGGTCGCGCAGGCCCGTGGAGATGCCCGACAGCTTGCCGTCGCGCTGGAATGCCTTGGCCGCGAGATCGACCGCGACCGTCAGCGCCTGCGAGAATTTCTGAAAGCCGCCGTCATAGCGGCCGGATTCGGCGAGTTCGTAAAGCTTGCGCTCGGCGTCCTCGATCTGCGCCCGCGGCTGGAAGTCGACCGGCGCGTCATAGGCGACGTTGACCATGTCTTCGCCGATGCCGATCAGGTCGCGCCGGAGCGACAGGTCGTAGACGGTGCGGCCGTAATCCTGGGCGTTGATGATGGTGGTCGCTTCGGCGGCAAGCCGCGCAAGATATTGCCCGATGGTCATGCCGCCGACATCGGTGTCGGCGGGCAGGAACGTCTTCAGCGTGACGGGCGTCGCGATCTTGCCCATCCGGATCAGGCTGCCGGCGGTCTCGAAGATGGTCTGGTGCAGCGGCTCGAAGAAATGCTTCGCCTCCAGGAAGTCGGAGACGCGGTAGAAGGCATCGTTGTTGACCAGGATCGCGCCCAGAAGGCTCTGTTCCGCCTCGATATTATGCGGCGCGCTCCGATAGGCGGGAGTTCCGGCATCGGGCGCGAGTTTGAGAACGTTCGAATCAGTCAGGGCCATGGTCGGACGTGCTTAGCAATTTTCTTGGGCGGATGCGGGGCCGGGATAAAGCGCCGCCTCGGTGCAAAGCGGAAGCGAAAGCTGGCCGCTATCAACCGCTCAGTGAAAGTGGTGGATGATTAGCAGTCGCGGCACGCGCCGCGCTTGACGGATTTTTGCGGAACCGGCTCCGCCTGACGCGGCTGCGACCGCGCCACGGAAAAATCCTGAAACCATGAACTTTATGGATTGGCGCGCAGACGTAACCAAGAGATGCGCGAAAAGGCGCATGCCGACGCGCTGTCGGCTCGGCTTCAGACCAGCAGGAGGTAGACCAGCGCAACCAGAGCCGCCCCGACGCCGGTCGCGATCAGGGCGTAATCGGTGCGGAGGTCGTCCTGCACGTCAAGCGAGGTTTGAGTCTCTTTGCTCATGGCGACGGTCTAGGCCAGGCCCGACCAGACTTATGTGAAGTGGATCACATCTCCCCGGATTCTTTCGGGGGTAGGACCGGAACAGGCGGACGGGACGGGAATTGTCTCCCGCGGTCCGTCAACAGGGAACGAGGCAAGCGATGCGGCCAGAACGGCAGCCCAACACTTGGCAGTCCCAGACTTGGCGGAGCGAGGCGGGTAGCCGGCTTTGGCTGTCGGGCCTGATTGCGGCCATGGAGCACGCTGAGCGGCCCGACGTGCGTCGCCAGCCCGTCGCCCCCGAAATCCTGCTGGACCTGCGGGCACAACTGGCGTTAACGGCCCTGGTCCGGTTCGCCCCAATTTCGACCCTGCGTCACTAGGATCTATTCACCAGCCAATTTGAGCCTCGGCCCGGCCACGCCTTCGCGAGCCCGCAGCCGGGCTTCTTCGCGCGGCAAGTAGTCGCGGGTCATCGGCACCACGCCCTGGCGGCGCGTGAGCTGGATCTGGAAATTCATCATGGCTTGCTTGCGGAACGTCATCTCGCAGGCCGCCAGATAGAATTCCCACATCAGCGCGAAGCGCTCGTCGTAGAGCTGCACAGCCTCCTCCCGCCGCGCCATGAAACGTTCCCGCCAGGCTTTCAGCGTTTCTGCGTAGTGCAGACGCAGGATCTCGATATCGCAGACCAGGAGGCCGGCGCGCTCGATCGCCGGCAGCACTTCCGACAAGGCCGGGATGTAGCCGCCGGGGAAGATGTATTTGGCGATCCAGGGGTTGGTCGAGTCCGGGCCCTGCGAGCGGCCGATCGAATGCAGCAGCATGATGCCGTTCTCGCCGAGCAGCTCGGCGCAGCGCTGGAAATAGGTGTCGTAGAAGCCGGCGCCGACATGCTCGAACATGCCGACCGAGACGATGCGGTCGAACGGGCCTTCGGCGTCGCGATAGTCCTGGAGCAGGAATCTGGCCGAGCCGGACAGGCCCTTTTCGGCCGCGCGCGTATTGGCGATCTGCAATTGCTCGGTCGACAGCGTCACGCCGGTGACATCGGCGCCGGTGGTCTCGGCGAGATAAAGCCCGAGCCCGCCCCAGCCGGAGCCGATGTCGAGCACCCGCTGGCCAGGTCTGACGAGCAGCTTGGCGGCGATGTGCCGCTTCTTGGCGAGCTGCGCGTCGTCGAGCGTCGCCTCCGGCGTCTCGAAGTAGGCACAGCTGTATTGCTTGTCGGCGTCCAGGAAGAGCGAATACAGCCGGGCGTCGAGATCGTAGTGATGCGCGACGTTCCGGCGGGCGCGCGAGGGCGGATTGAACTGCTTCAGGTGCCGCGTCAGGTAGCGTAGATGCCACCAGGGTCTTGCCCAGCG
This sequence comes from Bradyrhizobium sp. CFUWI, assembly GCF_056429085.1. Classification (NCBI taxonomy): domain Bacteria; kingdom Pseudomonadati; phylum Pseudomonadota; class Alphaproteobacteria; order Hyphomicrobiales; family Nitrobacteraceae; genus Bradyrhizobium; species Bradyrhizobium sp. CFUWI. Next base: position 116,267 of record NZ_JBWJZE010000006.1, on the reverse strand, counting down.
CGGCAATAGGTCGGGTTGATCGAGCAGGATCGCCAGCGCATCAGCTATGGTGCCGCGTTCGACGACGAACTCGCCGTCCATATAGGCCTCGCCAAGCCCGAGCTCGGGATTGATGAGGATCTTCCGCTCCGCCTCGGCAGTGACGAAGCGGACCGCCACCGGCTCGCCGGTGCCGTCGCCGACGGTGAATTTCGATCCACTGGAGCCGGTCACCGTCAGCGACCCGCGGCGGATGAATTGAGACAGGAATCTACGCAACAATCGGTCCATCGCCACCTTCCTCTCGAGCGAACCCCAAGAGACGCGACTAACCCGGCTTCATATCGGACGCTCAGGTCCCGCTCTGGTTCCTATGCGTTTGCATCCAAATCTAGGGAGGGCGGGCCGGCTGCGCTATTGCGCTGTATTCACAGCCGATATTCCAAAAGGGCTTAATCACGTCCTTGCGCGCCGAGCCTGCTTCCATTCGCGGCTCAATCGGATAAAAGGTGACCCCGCCGCCGCGCCGGAGGCCGGCTGCACCTCTCGGAAATTCAATGGAGATGATGGGAATGTCGAGCCGAGCGCTCAGCCTCGCGACGGTACTGCTTCTGATCGGCTTCGGCGCGACCGATGCCGTCTTTGCGCAGGCGACGAACCTCGAGGCCGGCAAAACCCCGTCCCAGCTTTTCGCCCAGACCTGCAATGCGTGCCACAAGAGCCCACGCGGGCTTCTGAAGTCCGTCGCGCCGGGTTCGCTGCCGGGCTTTCTGCGCCAGCACTACACCACGAGCTCGGACATGGCGGGCATTCTCGCCTCCTATCTCGTCTCCAACGGCGCCACCGACACCCGCTACCAGGCCAAGGACGGCAAGAAGGACGGCGCCAAGGAGAAGGACGCGAGCACCAATCCGGAGCCTCAGGGGCGTCGCCCGCGCGCCCAGGACGCCGCCCGGCCGGACGGCGAGGCTGCGCCGGCGGCCGAGGGCGCCCGCCAGAAGCGTGCGGCGCGGCCGGCCGAGGACGGCTCGAAGCCGGAGGAACAGGCTGCGCCCGAGGGACGCAAGGGCAAGCGCCGCGGCAAGCCGGGTCCCGAGGCGACGCCGAAGGTCGACGCCGGCGCGCCAGCCACTGAAGAGAAGAAGAGCGAGCCCAAGCCGGAGATCAAGTCGGAGCCTAAGCCGGAGATCAAGCCGGAGACCAAGCCCGACGCGGCCAAGCCTGACAGCGCCAAGGTCGAACCCCGCGGCAGCGAGACCCCGGCGCTGCGGCCCGATCCGGTCCCGCCGGTAACGCCCGCAGCACCGGCGGCCGCGAAGCCCGCCGAGCCCAAACCGGCGGCTGAAGAGGCAGCTCCCAAGCCTGCCGCGCCGGCTGCGAGCTCTGAACCGGCGGCCAAGCCGCAGGAGCCGGCCCCGCCCGCGACCGCCGCAGCCCCGCCTGCCGCGCCGGCCGAGTCGTCCGGCCCACCAGCGCCACCGATCTCGCGCTAAGCCAGCCCGCTTCGCTCCACATGCCGAGGCCGCGTTCGTCGCGGCCTTTGCCTTGTATTGACCTGTTTAGAGCACTACTCTAGAGTTATACTCCAGGAGGCGTCGATGACGGCGAGCGTGCGAGACGACCTGTTGGCAGCCGGGCTGGCCGTGTTCGACCGCGTCGGCTTCGAAGCTGCGACCGTCGCCGCGATCCGCGCCCGCGCGCGCGCCTCCAACGGCAGCTTCTTTCACGCCTTCGGCTCGAAGAAGGAGCTTGCCGGTGCGCTGTTCCTGGAGGTCTTGCGGCACTATCACGCCGCGGTGCTGGCCGCGCTCGATCCTGTGCCCGATGCGGAGCAGGGCATCGATCGGCTGATCCGGGCACATCTTGACTGGGTCGTGACCAGCCGGCGCGAGGCGCGCTACCTGTTTGAGATTTCGCGCAGCGAGTGGGGCGAGGACGTCCGCGACGCCCAGCGCGCGCAGAATGCGCGCCTTGGCGACGGCATCGAGCGCTGGCGCGCGCCGCTGGTTGCCAACGGCGAGCTCTTGCCGATGACGCCGGCGATGTTCGTCAGCCAGCTCATCGGTCCGGCGCAGATTTTCTGCCGCGCCTTCCTGTCGGGACGCGACCGCGCCGATCCGCGCGTCGAGGCCGACACGCTGATCGCCTGCGCCATCCGTGCGCTACGGCCGCTCGATCGCATCACCAAGCAATAAGGAGAGACTGCATGCGCGCCGAAGCAGATCCGGAATTCGCTCCAATTGCCGAGCACATCCATGCCAATGTCGGCCGGCAGGGCTTCATGAACCTGGTCGGCGCCGAGCTGTCGGAATTGACGCGCGGCACCTGCACGATTGCCGTGGATCGCCGGCCGGAGCTGCTGCAGCAGCACGGCTTCTTCCATGGCGGCGTCACCGCTTTCCTGGTCGACAACGCCACGACGATTGCAGCCGCCACCTCGCGTGGCCAGCCGGCGCTGACCGCGGAATACAAGCTCAACCTGTTGTCGCCCGCGGTCGGCGAGAAGCTGATCTGCCGTGCCCGGGTGATCAAGCCGGGCCGTCAGGTGTCGGTTGTTGCCGCCGACGTGTTCTGCGTCAGCGACGGCGTCGAGAAGCACACGGCAACGGCGCTGGCCTCGATCGCGATGTTGAGCGAGGACGTTGCCGCCAAAACGAAAAGCCCGGCCGCCTGAGGCAGCCGGGCTTTCTTGTTCGTCATTCCGGGATGGCGCGCAAGCGCCAGGCCCGGAATCTCGAGGTTCCGGGTTCGGTCCTGCGGACCGCGCCGGAACGACATGCTTCGCTTACTTCTCTTCCGCGGCCGGTGCCGGCTCGACCTCGTCGTGCTCGGCTTCCGGATCGAAGAATTCGCCGGCGGCGGCGATCGCCTCGGCGGCCGCGTCGCGGTCTTCGTTGCGGGTCGAGATGTCCTCGCCGCGGTTGATGCGCTCGGCCTCGTCCTGGCTGCGCGCAACCGTGACGGTGATCTCGACCTCGACCTCGGGGTGAACGGCAACGATGACCGTGTGCTTGCCGATGGTCTTGATCGGCGCGTCGAGCTGCACCTGCGGACGGTCGAGGTGGACGCCGTCGGCCTCGAACGCCATGACGATGTCGCGCACCGTGACCGAGCCGAACAGCTGGCCGGCTTCGGAAGCCTGGCGGATCACGATGATGTTCTTGTCCTTGATCTTCTCGGCGACCTTGGAGGCTTCGCCCTTGGCCTGGAGGTTGCGGGCCTCGAGCTCGGCCTTCATGCCGTCATACTTGGCACGGTTGTCGGCGGTGGCACGCAGCGCCTTGCCGCGCTTGAGCAGGAAATTGCGGGCGTAGCCGTCGCGAACCTTCACGACTTCGCCCATCTGGCCGAGCTTGTTGACGCGTTCCAGCAAAATGACTTCCATATTCGTTCTCCTTTTGAAGTGCTCTCTTGGGTTTCGATTTTCGGGGTTGAACTCAAGGGGTCGGCAGCGGCGGCGGCTGCCGGCTGCGCAGGAAGCGTTCGCGGAAGCCGAACATGGCATCCGCAAGGCCGAGGATCACCATCGCGATCACGGGCCATCCGAACACGACCACGACGGCGTAGGTCGAGCCGAGCCAGAACGTGCGGCTCTTCAGCGCCAGCGTAAGGGTGTGCAGCACGGCGAAGCCGGTCAGCGCATAGCCCATCATCAGCGCCGCCGCGGTGATCTGGGCGACGATCGCGAGCAGCCCGCCGGTGAAGCAGAAGGCGAGTGCGACGCAGAGCGCCACCAGAGTCATCGGCGGCAGCTCTGCCGTCTTGATGTCCGGCCACGGGCGCCGCAGCCGGCCCGACGTCGCGGTGATCTTGGCGCTGAGCCAGAGGTTGAGGGTCAGCGTCATCATCGCGATGATGGTGGCGCCGGCCGGTGCGATGCGCACCAGCGCGTCGACGAACTGACCGACTTCGCCGGAGCTTTGCGGGTCGGTGGCGCGGAGGAGGCGCATCAGGCCGCGCCGCAGCGTGCCGAGGATGGTGTCGGCATCGGTCCCGAGCGTGAGCAGGGCAGCCATCGTGGTCAGGGCGGCGAAGCCGGCGAGCCACAGCAGGATGCGGCCGACCGGATACCATTCGAGCTCAGGTGCGGCGGCTGGTTCGGCGGCAGCGTTCGGCGCGACAGGTCCCACGGGACGGCTGAGCAGGGCGAGATGGCCGAGCCACCAGGCCGGCAGTGCGACGGTGAGGGCGAATGCGATGCAATAGGGCAGGCCGAACAGGGCACCGAGGCCGATCGCAGCAGCGATACCGCCGAGACTGGCGCAAAGCGGTCCCCAGCCGATCGCGGCGACCATCAAAGGGAGCGGTGCGAGATAGAACAGGACGAGCGAGATCAGCGCGCCCGAAATGATCGAGGCGAACATCAGGGCCGACGCAGCGCCGGCGATCAGGGCTATCAGCACAAATGCAATCATCAGCTGTCCCGCTCCCTTCGAGCGGTTAGAGGCAGTTCGCCCCAACCATCGGCGACCGGACGACCCGGAAGCCTTATGAGATCGAAAAGTTGCGACCGGCGGCTCAGGCCGCCGGCCGAATTGGTCGTCTTAGCGAATGACGTAGGGCAGCAGGCCCAGGAACCGCGCGCGCTTGATGGCGCGGGCGAGCTCACGCTGCTTCTTCGCGGACACCGCCGTGATGCGGCTCGGCACGATCTTGCCGCGCTCGGAGACGTAACGCATCAGGAGCTTGGAGTCCTTGTAGTCGATCTTCGGAGCATTGGCGCCCGTGAACGGGCAGCTCTTGCGACGACGGAAAAACGGACGGCGTGCACCAGCTTCAGCCATTGTTCTTACTCCCCATCCGTCGTGGTTTCAGCTTCTTCGCGCGGACGGCGCGGGCCGCGGTCGCCGCGGAAGCCACCACCGTCGCGATCGCCGCCACGGAAACCGCCCTCGCGGTCGCCACGGAAGCCGCCTTCGCGCTCGCCGCGGAAGCCGCCGCCACGATCGTCACGCTCGCGGTCGCGGTCGGCCTTACGCATCATCGCGGACGGGCCTTCCTCGAGCTCCTCGACGCGGACGCTGAGATAGCGGATCACGTCTTCGCTGATGCGCTCCTGGCGCTCGATCTCGGCGATCGCCGCGGACGGCGCGTCGATGTTGAGCAGCACGAAGTGCGCCTTGCGGTTCTTGTTCATGCGGTAGGTGAGGGAGCGTACGCCCCAATTCTCGGTCTTGGTGACCTTGCCGCCGAGACCCTCGACGATGCCGGTCATCTGCGCAGTCAGCTCTTCGACCTGCTGCGTGCTCGCGTCCTGACGCGCGAGAAAAACATGCTCATAAAGAGCCATGGTGGTCCTTTCCTCATGTTGGCGCATCGCCCGGCGTCAAGCCCTTAAGAGGCCTTCGGAAAGGACTCTGGGATTAAGCTCAGAAGGCGGAAACACGGGACGACGGGCCGACTGGCCCTGCCACACCAAAATCACGAATGATTTGCTGAGACCGTCCGTTCAGCTCCCGGCCGGGGTCTGCGGATGCGCGCCTTATACGGATTTTGGCCGACTTGGCAAGGTTCGAGCGCCGAGCTTTCGGCCGAAACGGCGGTGGTCGGGGCGGCCAATCCACCCTCCCGTACCGGCTTGACGTATTTGTTTGTATGTCATACAAAGAATAAGTCGGGAGGAATTGATGGCGGGTGAATCGATTCAAGCTCCGTTCGAAGCGTCGGCGGGCGATCCGAAGCACGCCGCGCGCGCCACAAGGTCGGCCGGCCGCAAGATGCGCTCGCTGCTGCTGGATGCGGCCAGCCCGCTGTTCCGGGAGCGCGGGCTGTCGGGCACGGCGATCACCGACATCGCGGCCGCGGCGGACGCATTTCCGAGCCAGATCACCTATTACTTCCGCACCAAGGAAGCGCTGTTCGTCGAATGCGCCTGCCGCGAGCTGCTGTATCTGGCGCGTGCGACCGAGCAGGCGGCGCTGAAGGCGCGGACGCCGCGGGACTACACGCATGCGCTGGCGCAGACCGTGACGGCGAGCGATTCCGTCGCTTTCTTCGCCGAGGCGCTGACATTGACGCGGCGCCGCCAGGATCTTGCGCCGCTCGTGGAGCGGACCATCGAGCGCCTGCACGGCGAAGGCGCGCGCGCCTATGCGAGCCAGGTGGCACGGCACGGCTGGCGTTCGCTGCGGGCGCCCGACGAAAGCTCGCGGCGTTTCTGGGCCGTCGCCATCGGCGTCATTCTCGAAGGCTACGCGATGGGCCGCTCGCCCGAGGAGCTCTGCGCCGAGATGCTGCGGGTGCTCGGCGAGCAGGCGAAATCCACCGACACGGCGCGCCTGCGCCTTGTCGAGGAGCGTGACGCAACGACCACGCCGGACGAGGAGGGTTAGGCCATGACCGCGCTACGCATGCGTGCCCGCGACTTCCTGACCGACGACCAACTTGCCGACGTGCGCCGGCGTGTGACCTGGAAAGGCGTTGCGCTGATCGCGCACGCCTGGGCGCTGATCGTTGGCGCGATTGCTTTGGTCGCGTGGTGGCCCAATCCGGTCACCTATGTCCTCGCCGTCGCGATCATCGGCTCGCGCCAGCTGGGCCTCGCGATCCTGATGCATGACGGCGCGCATGGCTGCCTGTCCGCCGACGAGAAGACCAATCTGACCCTGAGCCAGTGGTTGTGTGCCTATCCGCTGTTTGCGGAGACGCGCAGCTACCGGCGTTACCACCTCCAGCACCATGCGCGCACGCAGCAGGAGGACGATCCCGATCTCGTGCTGTCGGCGCCGTTTCCGATCACGAAGCTGAGCTATCGCCGCAAGTTCATGCGCGACATCACCGGACAGACCGGCTACCAGCAGCGCAAGGCGCAGTTGCTCAACGCGCTCGGCGCGAAGCACTGGCCGTGGCGTCAGCGCCTGGCGCATTTCTGGGACAAGCTCGGTCCGCAATGCATCGTCAATGCAGTGATGTTTGCCGCGTGCGCGGCGGTCGGCGTATGGTGGGCCTATCCGCTGTTATGGCTGGTGCCGCTGCTGACCTGGATGATGGTCATCACCCGAATCCGCAACATCGCCGAGCACGCCGTCGTCCCCGACAGCAGCGATCCGTTGCGCAACACCCGCACCACGCATGCCAATTTTCTCGAGCGGCTGTTCATCGCGCCGTACTACGTGAACTATCACCTCGAGCATCATCTGCTGTTCTACGTGCCCTGCTACAATCTGCCGAAGGTGCATCGGCTGCTGAGCGCGAGCCGCTATGCCGGCCGCATGGAGGTGCAGCCGGGCTATGCCGCGGTGCTGCGGCTGGCGACGGCGAAGCCCGATCGGGATGACCGCCGGGGCGAACTGGTGAACAGCGCGCGCCGTGCGCGGGCGGGCGCGAAGGTCGATGCCAACCAGACCGCCGGCGGGTTTTGAGCCTGCGTATCCCCAGTTGAATGCTGGCCGGGGTTCCCATCGCGGCTTGACAGTCCGGCCCCGGACAGTGTCTACGGCCCCCTTTGGAGCGCGATCCGGAACCATGGCCCAAGGCCGCGCGTAATCGGCTGCCGGTTCTCAAGCGGGATCGTGTCCGACAAGCAGGGAGCGCCGATGACGGCAGCATTCACATTTCCGGGGCAGGGGTCCCAGGCGGTCGGCATGGGCAAGGCCCTGGCCGAGGCCTTTCCGGCGGCGCGCGCCGTGTTCGACGAGGTCGATGCTGCGCTTTCCGAGAAGCTGACGGCCATCATCTGGGATGGTCCGGCCGAGACCCTCCAGCTCACCGAAAACGCCCAGCCGGCGCTGATGGCGGTGTCCATCGCCACCCTGCGCGTGCTGGAGGCCGAGGCCGGATTTTCCGTGGGACGAGACGCGGCCTTCGTCGCCGGCCACTCTCTGGGAGAATATTCGGCGCTCGCTGCGGCCGGCAGCCTGACGGTGTCGGATACCGCCCGCCTGCTGCGCACCCGCGGTCTTGCAATGCAAAAGGCCGTCCCGGTCGGTGCCGGCGCAATGGCCGCGCTGCTCGGGCTCGACTACGAGGCCGCCATGGCGGTGGCCAATGAGGCGGCGCAGGGGCAGGTCTGCCAGGCTGCCAACGACAATGGCGGCGGGCAGGTGGTCGTCTCAGGCGACAAGGCCGCGGTCGATCGCGCCGTCGAGATCGCCAAGACCAAGGGTGCCAAGCGCGCGATGCTGCTGCCGGTGTCCGCCCCGTTCCATTGCAAGCTGATGCAGCCCGCCGCCGATGCCATGGCGGAGGCGCTGTCGAAAGTCACGATCAAGGCGCCGGCCGCGCCGCTGGTGTCGAACGTGCTGGCAAGCGCCATCACCGATCCCGACGAGATCCGCCGCCGCCTGGTCGAGCAGGTCACCGGAACGGTGCGCTGGCGCGAGTCGGTCGCCTATATGGCAGGGCAGGGCGTCACCCGATTCTTCGAGATCGGCGCCGGCAAGGTGCTGACCGGTCTCGTCAAGCGCATCGCGGACGGTGCCGTCGGCGTTGCTGTCGGCGGTCCCAATGACATTGCCGCCGCCAAGGACGCCTTAAAGGACGCCTTGGCCGCCGCCAAGCAGGGTTGAGGAGTTATCGATGTTCGATCTGACTGGCAAAAAGGCGCTCGTCACCGGCGCCACCGGCGGCATCGGCGGCGCGATCGCGCAGGCCCTGCATGCGCAGGGCGCGACCGTCGCGATCTCAGGGACGCGCAAGGAAGTGCTGGATGAGCTTGCCGGCAAGCTCGGCGAGCGCGTCTTTGTATTGCCCTGCAATCTCTCCAAGGCCGATGAGGTCGAGGCGCTGGTGCCCGCTGCGGAAGCCGCGATGGGCCAGGTCGACATCCTCATCGCCAATGCCGGCATCACCCGTGACAATCTCTTCGTGCAGCTTCGTGACGAGGATTGGGAGGAGGTCATCAACGTCAATCTGACCGCGACCTTCCGCCTCGCGCGTGCCGCCACCAAGCTGATGATGCGCAAGCGCTTCGGTCGCATCATCGCCATCACCTCGGTGGTCGGCGTCACCGGCAATCCCGGACAGGGTAACTACACCGCCTCGAAGGCGGGCCTGATCGGCATGATCAAGACGCTGGGCGCCGAATACGCCAAGCGCGGCGTGACCGCGAACTGCATCGCGCCGGGCTTCATCAAGACGCCGATGACCGACGCGCTCAACGACAAGCAGCGCGAAACGATTCTGACCAAGGTTCCGGCTGCCCGTCTGGGGACGCCCGAGGACATCGCGGCGGCCGCCGTGTACCTGAGCTCGAACGAAGCAGCCTACGTCACCGGCCAGACCATCCACGTCAACGGCGGCATGGCCATGATCTGAGGCCTTCATTCCGCACTGCCCGCATCGGCGGCGCGGGATGCGGCATACGGCCGTTTCCGGAGCGAAATGAGGCTTGTAGTCAAGGCAATTGAAGTGTGATAACCGGACCTTCAACGGATGGGCAAAGAACGCCATTGCAGGTTTTTGAAACCCTGTATATTGGCGATGCGGAGCCTTGGCCGTCGTTCGCCGGGCCCTGTATCGGTTAGGATGGGGCCAAATCAAAGTTCGTAAGCGAAGGCAAGTAACACGACCACGACGGCTCGTATCGTCCCGGGGGGTCGGGTCTACAGGGAACAACACGAGGTTAAGCAATGAGTGACATTGGCGAGCGGGTTAAGAAGATCGTGGTCGAACACCTTGGTGTTGAACCCGAGAAGGTTGTCGACAACGCGAGCTTCATCGACGACCTCGGCGCCGACAGTCTGGACACCGTCGAGCTGGTGATGGCGTTCGAAGAGGAATTCGGTTGCGAGATTCCGGACGACGCCGCGGAAACGATTCTCACCGTCGGCGATGCCACGAAGTTTCTCGAGAAGAACGCGAAGAGCTAACGCTCTTCATTTTCGCGGGGACAACATTGAAACCGGACGGGCCGCTTCGCAGCGGTCAGCCGGTTTCTTGTTATTGGCCGTGAATCTTTCGATGCGGAGTTTTCGGACATGAGGCGGGTTGTCGTTACTGGTCTCGGCATGGTGTCGCCGCTCGGCTGCGGCGTCGAACCGACCTGGAAACGCATCCTCAACGGCGAAAGCGGCGCGCGCCTGATCGAGAGCTTCGACGTCTCCGATCTTCAGACAAAATACGCCTGCACCGTCGTACGCGGCGACGGCACCAACGGCACCTTCAATCCCGACAAGTGGATGGAGCCGAAGGACCAGCGCAAGGTCGACGACTTCATCATCTTCGGCATGGCCGCGGCCGGCCAAGCGCTCGACGACGCCAACTGGCACCCCGAGTCGGAAGAGGACAAGTGCGCGACCGGAACCATGATCGGATCCGGCATCGGCGGCCTCAGCGGCATCGCCGACACTGCGATTCTCCTGAAGGAGCGCGGACCGCGCCGGGTGTCGCCGTTCTTCATTCCGGGCCGCCTGATCAATCTCGCCTCCGGCTACGTCTCGATCGCACACGGGCTGAAGGGGCCGAACCATTCGGTGGTGACGGCCTGCTCGACCGGCGCGCACGCGGTCGGCGATGCCGCCCGCCTGATCGCGCTGGGTGATGCCGATGTGATGGTCGCAGGCGGCGCCGAGTCGCCGATCAGCCGCATCGGTATCGCCGGCTTCAACGCCGCGCGCGCGCTTTCGACCGGCTTCAATGAGACACCCGCGAGGGCCTCGCGTCCCTACGACAAGGACCGCGACGGCTTCGTGATGGGCGAGGGCGCCGGCGTCCTGGTGCTGGAAGAGCTCGAGCATGCGAGGCGCCGCGGCGCGAAGATCTATGCCGAGGTGATCGGCTACGGTCTGTCGGGGGATGCCTATCACATTACCTCGCCGTCGCCCGACGGCGAGGGCGGTTTCCGCAGCATGGCGGCGGCGCTCAAGCGCGCCGGCCTGACCGCATCCGATCTCGACTACATCAACGCGCACGGCACCTCGACGCCGCTCGGCGACGAGATCGAGCTCGGTGCCGTCGAGCGTCTGCTCGGCAATGCCGCCTCCAAGGTCGCGATGTCCTCGACCAAATCGTCGACCGGTCATCTGCTCGGCGCGGCCGGCGCGATCGAAGCGATCTTCGCCATCCTCGCGATTCGCGATAATGTCGTGCCGCCGACGATCAACCTCGACAATCCGTCGGTGGAGACCGCGATCGACCTCGTGCCGCACATTGCGAAGAAGCGGGAGGTCAATGTCGCCTTGTCGAACTCGTTTGGTTTTGGCGGTACCAATGCGTCGGTGATCGTCCGACGTTTGGCCGATTAGTTTGCGTTTGATACGAATCCACCGTTTTGCCGTAATCGGCGATAGTCATGGAAGTGGGCGTGCATTTGGCCCGGCAAGCGATTGTCGGGCCGCTATTGAACCGGTAGGATTCAGGTTGTTTCTATGAGTGAAAGGCCGCCCATTTCGCCGCGGAGTCCGCGGGCCGCACTCGAGCCCGAGCAGCTCCCGCCGCCGCCGAAGCGATCGGAACGCGCCCGCAATCCCTTCGTGGTGGTCGGCAACGCCATCATCACCCTTCTGCTGATCGCCATGCTCGGCGCCGGCGGCGTCTATTATTACGGCCGGCAGGTGCTCGAGGCGCCCGGGCCGCTGAAGGACGACAAGATCGTCAACATCCCGCAGCGCGCCGGCAAGCGCGATATCGCCGAGACGCTGAACCGGGAAGGCGTGACCGACATCAATCCCTGGGTGTTCATCGCCAGCGTTGCCGCGTTGAAGGCGAGTTCGGACCTCAAGCCGGGTGAATATTCGTTCCAGAAGAACGCTTCGCTCCGCGACGTCATTGCCACCATCGTCGAGGGCAAGGTGGTGCAGCATGCCGTCACGATTCCGGAGGGCCTGACCTCCGAGCAGATCGTGGCGCGACTGTCCGACAACGACATCTTCACCGGCAGCGTGCGCGAGCTGCCGCGCGAAGGCACGCTGCTGCCGGAGACCTACAAGTTCCCGCGCGGCACGCCGCGCGAGCAGGTGGTCCAGCGCATGCAGCAGGCGCACAAGCGCGTGCTCGCCGAGATCTGGGAGCGTCGCAATCAGGACATTCCGGTCAAGACGCCGGAGCAGCTGGTGACGCTGGCTTCGATCGTGGAGAAGGAGACCGGCAAGCCCGACGAGCGCAGCCGCGTCGCCGCTGTGTTCGTCAATCGCCTGAAGCAGCGGATCAAGCTGCAGTCCGATCCGACCATCATCTACGGCCTGGTCGGCGGCAAGGGCACGCTGGGCCGCCCGATCAAGCGCAGCGAGATCACGCAGCCCTCGCCCTACAACACCTATGTGATCGAGGGCCTGCCGCCGGGGCCGATCTCCAACCCCGGCCGCGCCTCGCTGGAGGCCGCCGCCAATCCGGCCCGCACCCGCGACCTCTATTTCGTCGCCGACGGCACCGGCGGGCACGCCTTTACCGAGACCTACGACGCGCACCAGAAGAACGTGGCCAAGCTGCGCGCGATGGAAAAGCAGATCCAGAACGACACGGTCGAGCCGGCCGAGGAAGCATCGCCGCCCGCCGCCGCTGCGCCCGGGGCCGGCGATACGCCGACGGCAACCACGCCGGCGCGGCCCAATCAGCAGAAAAAGCCGCCGGCGGCACGCCCGGCAGCTCCGGCACCGGCGCGGCAGGGCGCGGTGCAGCCGTCGCCGCCGGTGGTCCAGCGCTAGGTCCGTCGCACAGCTGCTGCGGACTTTGCGGATTCCACATTCCTGCAAGATAGTCTTAAGATTCGCGTGGCCTGATGCCGCGCGAATCCCGTGTTTCTGGAGAATCTGACCTGATGGCGCTGTCGTCCATGACCGGCTTTGCGAGATGCCACGGCGCAAGCGGGCCGTACACGTTCGAGTGGGAATTGAAGTCCGTCAACGCCAAGGGCTTTGACCTCAGGGTGCGGCTGCCGCAGGGCTTCGACGAGCTCGAGGCCCACGCCAAGAAGCGCGCCGGCGAGCTTTTGTCGCGCGGCACCGTCTACGCCAATCTCAACGTCAAGCGCGCCAACGCCGCCGCCTCGGTCCGCGTCAACGAGGACGTGCTCAACGCCGTCCTGAAGGCGGCCGCCATGATCGCCGGCAAGGTCGACGCGGTGGCGCCGAGCATCGATGGCCTGCTCGCCATCAAGGGCGTCGTCGAGGTCGCCGAGCCCGAGGGTGACGAGGAGGAGGACAAGGCCGCGCGTGCCGCTGCCGCCGAGGCCTTCGACAAGGCGCTCGACGAGCTCGTCGCGATGCGCAAGCGCGAGGGCACGTCGCTCGGGCAGATCCTGGCGCAGCGCGTGGACGAGATCGAGCAACTGGCGAAGAAGGCCGAAGCTTCGCCCGGTCGCAAGCCGGAGGCGATCAAGGCGAGGCTCGCCGAGCAGATCGCTGCGCTGCTCGACACCTCCGACCGGTTCGATTCCGACCGTCTGATGCAGGAGGCGATCCTGATCGCCACCAAGGCCGACATTCGCGAGGAGCTCGACCGCATCGCATCCCACATCGCCCAGGCGCGCGAGCTGATCGGCAAGGGCGGCCCGATCGGCCGCAAGCTCGACTTCCTGGCGCAGGAGTTTCACCGCGAGGTCAACACCTGCTGCTCGAAGTCGAACGACATCGAGCTGACCAATACGGGACTGGCCATGAAGAACGTGGTCGAGCAGTTCCGCGAGCAGGTCCAGAATCTGGAGTGATCGATGACGACGGGCGATCACGGAACTGACGGTGTCGAGCGGCGCGGCTTGATGTTCGTGCTGTCCTCACCCTCGGGCGCGGGCAAGACCACGCTGTCGCGGATGTTGCTCGACCGAGAGCCCGGCCTGAAGATGTCGGTGTCGGCGACCACGCGCGCGAAGCGACCCGGGGAGATCGAGGGTCGTGATTACTTTTTCGTGGACAAGTCGCGCTTCGAAGCGATGGTAAAGGGCGACGAGTTGCTCGAATGGGCCACCGTGTTCGACAATCTCTACGGCACGCCGCGTGCTCCGGTGGAGGCGGCACTGTCTGCCGGAAAGGATGTGCTGTTCGACATCGACTGGCAGGGCACACAGCAACTGCATCAGAAAGCCAGCTCCGACGTCGTCCGCGTCTTCATCCTGCCGCCCTCAGCGGCCGATCTCGAAAAGCGCCTGCATTCGCGCGCGCAGGATTCCGACGAGGTGATCCGCAAGCGCATGAGCCGCGCCAGCCACGAGATGAGCCACTGGGCCGAGTACGACTACATCGTCATCAACCACGATGTCGATGAGGCCTTCGGCGAGGTGCAGTCGATCCTGAAGGCCGAGCGCCTCAAGCGCGAGCGGCGGATTGGCCTCGTTGGTTTCGTGCGAGGTTTGCAAGGGCAGCTTCAGGGCTAGGCTCTCGCAACCGCGGCCCTTGCTTCGCCAGCCGTTCCAGCATCGCGGTGATCACGTCGACGTCGACGGCATCCTCGGTCTGCACATCTTCATTGCGATCGACCTCGTCGCGCGCAGCGGGCTTCTTGTCCTCGGTCTTCTTGGCCGCGAGCCGGGGCGCGGCTTCGATCGCGAACGCTCCGTGGAAGATGTCGGCCTTGTCGAGCTCTGCGGCCTTGCTGCGGACGGAGGCGGATTGGGCGGCGATCACGGAGATCTCCCTGGTGAATGCTGCGAGCTGCGCGGTCTGCGGTCGTGCTTCGTCGAAGTCGACCGGGCTCGGCTGCGTGCGCGGCGCGACGGCCGGCGTCGCACCGAGCCATGGCGCGCGGCTTCCGTCATGGTTCTGCGGCGTATCGTCCCAATGCCTGCGGCGGTCGGCGGCCCGGACGCGGACGCCTCCGCCGGCGAAGCGGTAGACGAGGCTGGCGAGGATCCCTGCGAGCGCTAGCGCGCCGCCGATCACCAGCAGCAGCATCTGCACCGAGCCGGCCGGCTTGTCGGTCGTGCCGTCCGTTGCGGCGGCCGGGAGCGGAGCCGGGGATTTTGACGGCTTTGCGCTCGGCTGCGCGGCTGCTGCGACCGCGGTCGGCGCGGGCTGCGGCGCTGGAGCGGTGGCCGCCGCTGGGACATCGGGCCACGCCGTGGCGGCGGGAGCTTGCTGCGCGCTGTTGTCAACCTGGTCCGCAGGTTGTTGTGCCGGCGTTGTTGCGGCCGGCGTGATTGCGTTCGGCGCCTTGGCGGCCGCACCACTCCGCGAGCCTACATATTCGGCACGCGCGTTCTGCACGGTCTGTTGCGGCGCTGTTGAATCCGGTGGCGTGTCCGCGGTGGCTTGCGTGGTGGCCTGCGCGGTCTGCACGGCCTTCGCGCTGTCCTTGTCGCCGGCGGCGCGCAAATACCAGCATTGCCGCTTGGTCGTGCGGTCGAGGCGATAGTACCAGTGCTGTCCCTGTGGCGCGGTGCCCTTCGGCGAGGCGAGGCAGTCGGCGGCCGCATTGGCGGTGCTCGATGCGTTCGGCGCGTTCTGCGACACGGCGGCCAGTGGCAGGCCGGCAATAATGCTGCCGACCAGCGCGGATACGAATTTTGCGGTGCGGTTGCCCATCCTGGTCTCCCGGTTACGCATGACGCAACTCTTAACCAGCCCTTTGTCATCAAAGACTTGGGTGGCAATGAGCCGCAAATCCGGAGAGGATGTGGCTTGAATCGGGCCTGCGGGGCGTTCGTTCCGCCGGAAAATCGGGCGTCTTGCCGCCGTTATTGTTTCGCCGAACTCCAGGTTCCGCCGCAGCCGTCGGATCGGCGCCAGGTTCCGGAACCGCCGCGCGCGCCGAGGCGTCCGGAGCTGGTGAAGGTCACGCCGTCGCCTTGACCGACCGTGCTGACCGCGCCGCTCGGGCTGACGGTGCCCGTAACGCCCTGGCCGATGACCTTGCCCGAGGAGACCACGACCGCGCCGGATGTGGTGCCGCCGCAGCCGACGCTGGTCACCACCCAGGCGCCGTCAAAGCCACCGCCGCCGCCACCTCCGCCGCCGCTGCGACGCGACGACGAGCGCGGCTCCTCGGCGGCCGGCTTGCTTCGCCGCGCCGAGGGCGCGGGCTCCGTCGAGCGGTCCGAACGCGAGCCGGACAGCGACTTCTCGTCATTGCCGATCGATCCCCCGGCGCTGCCGGATTGCGCGAAGGCGGCAGGCGAGGCGAGGGCCGCGGTGAGGAGGACGATGAGGGTGGTTGGATGGGAGACGGCATAGAGCATGATCAAAAAATCCAAAATGAAAAAGGGATCAACGGCCGGAGCCGTCCGCGCAGACGGATCCGATAATGCGGCAAGCTCTGCCAGCCTTGCCGCATTCGTCAAGCGCGGCGTCCCGGGCGCGCTGCACGCCCTCGCGCTGGACCAGCGACCAGGACTTGTCGGAGATCGCGAACGCGCCGCAGCTTCTGCCGTAGAACGAAAGCTCGATCGGGCATTTGGCGCCGGCGCAATTGCCGCGGGCGTCCGCTACCGCCGCGCGCCGCGAGGCGTGGTTCCACGAGATGCCCCATTTGCTGCTGTCGGGCCCGTAGACGATTGAGCCCCAGGGCCTGAGATCCTCCATCTTGCGCAGCCGCAGCAGCAGGCCCTCGGTGGCTTCGCCTGTCGGCGCCACGGCGATGCGCTGTTGCAGCTTCGTGATGGCGCGCGTCAGGCCGTCGGGCGTGTCAGGATCGAAATTGAGCTCGTAGAGCCGCTCGCTGAGCTCACTGAGCAGCGCCGCATCGCGCAAGGGGACGCGGTCGGGATCGGCGCGCAAGCGTCCGGCAGGTGAGGGATCGGGTTGCATCGCAGCGATCGGCGGCGGCGCAACTTGCGTGGGCGGCACGAAGTAGAACGTGCCGTCGATCGGCGAGGACGACACCCAGGGCTGCTGCGCGCCCGCGGTGGCGCGCTTCACGGCGAGGCCGACCTGGTTGAAGGTCTGGAATACGTCGAGGCCCGCGACGCGGATCGTGGTCGCCAGCGCCTTAGTATAGGGGCTGTGACCGTCGCTGCCGTCCTGCGCGACGTTGCCGGGCTGGGTCGCATAGGAGATCAGCGTGCCCTCGGGCGCACGCATCTGCGCAAGTCCGCCATCCGATGATCGCAAGCCGCGTGAGCCGAACGGATTGTTGCGGCAGGCGTCCAGGATCACGAGGTTGAGGCGGGTGCCGGAGCCCTGCATCTGGCGCAGCACGAGATTGATGTCGGTCATCTGGAAATCGACGTCGGCCTCGCGCGTCGGATTGGCGCCGACCGGCACGAGATAGTTGGAGCCGGCCACCTGCACGCCATGGCCGGCATAATAGAACAGCGCGACGTCGGCGCCCTGGACCTGCCGGCCAAAATTCTGCACCGCGATGTCCATCGCACCCTTGTCGAGATCGAGCTGGGCGCGTCCGCCGACCAGCGTGAAGCCGAGCGCACCGAGCGTCTCCGCCATCAGGCTCGCATCCTTGGACGGGTTATCGAGCGGTGTGATGTTCCTGTAGGCGGAGTTGCCGACCACCAGCGCGATGCGCTTCTCGGCCGATGCCGGCTCCGCAGCGACAGCAAGCAGCGCCAGCGCGGCCAGACCCAGAACGCGATTGAAAATCCTCGCGCGCATCAAAATTCCCCAAAATAATGGCGCCAGTCTAGCAGCTGGGTGCGCGGGCGGAAAGCGGTGCGAACGGAGGAGGGCGCAGCTCACCCTCGTGTCCCGGACGCGCTGCGGCGTTCTTCCGCTGCTGCGCAGAGTGATGGGTTTCGCAAGGGATCAACCCATCTTACGGGACATGGGTGTGAATCCCCAGCACCCCATGAGCCGCCAGGCTACCAGCGGTAACGCAGCATGCCGGTGCCCGTGTAGGTCTGCGTGCGATCGGCGAAGGCGCCGTCGAATTTGGCCGACAGGGTGATGCCGCGGGCCAGGTGCAGATCGGCGCCGGTGGAGACGAGCGCGGTGTCTTTCGCGGGCGCCGCGCCGTTGACAACGAAGCTCGCCGTCGGCAGCGTCTGGAACACCGCTGACAGCGCGGGATCGCTGACCCAGTCATGCGCGAAGGCGAGGCGGCCGCGCAGCGTCAACGCCGTGCCGGGTGCAACCAGCATGGCGCGGTCGAAGCGGGCGCCGACTTCGCCGCGCGTGTCAGTCGCGCTGCGGGCGTTGTAGGCGAGACCAAAGCCGCCGCCGGTGAGATCGGTCTCGCTATAGGCCCGTGTGCGGAAGCCCTGCGCCTGCAGCGCCGCGTAAGGCGTGATCGCGACGAGCGGCGTCACGAAGCGATAGCCGCCTTCAATGCGCCCGCCATAGCTCTGCGCATTGAAGCTGGCAGTGAGATGGTCGCCGAAGGCGGCGAAGCGGTCGGTCGACATCCAGTGGTTGGCCGCCGCCAGTGAGGCCGCGACATAGGCCGGCCCGGAGCGGACGGCCGCATAGACGCCGCTCTGGAAGGCATCGCTCCTGCCGCCGCCGAGCCCTTGCATGAGATCCCATCGGGTGCCGCCACCGGCGAGTGCGAAGCCCACCATTGCGTTGCGGGTCAGGTGATAATCGAGCCCTGCAGCGCCGCCCGCGACTTGCGCGGTGACGTCGTGGCTGCCGATGACCGCGTCGCCATTGGTCTTGCCTGTGCCGCCGAAGCCGCTGCCCCACACGCTCCAGCGCGGCCCATACGCCGGCTGAGCTTTGTCTGGCGGCGTTTTCGTCGCTCTCGCATAGGCGAGGGCGATGTCGTCCGGCAAGGCCGCGCGCTCAGGTGCGAAGCCGATTGCCTGGCTTCCGGCACCAATGGCGCCGTTACGCCCGCCGGCGGACGGGTCGAGCATCAGGTCCAGGAACTGGCCCGTGAACTGGAATGCACCCTGCTGCGCGCCGGTAGCAGGCTCTCCGGACAGCTGCGACAGCGCGGTGCGAAGATTGCTGCCAGTGAGGCCGAATACGTCGGCGAAATTCGCCGGCAGCGCGCCGCCGCCGTTGAAGGCGTTGTTGAGCACATCGGCAACGTTCTGCTGGTTCACGTTCAGCCCGGTGCCGGCACCGAGGGCGGCCGAGAGATTGAGCAGCACATCCGTCGGCGTGTAGCTCAGGCTGGCGACGAAGTTCGTCGCGCTGGCGCCTGCGAAGGTTGTGCCGCCGAGGCCGCCGGCCGCGTGCAGGATCGTGGACTGTTTTGCAACCGTGCTTCCCGGAGCAAGTCTCACCTGCACGCCCGCGCCGGTGAGCGTCGCGGTGCCCGAGACGTCGGCGCGCGAGGCCGTCACCGATCCGAGCTGCACGAGATAAAGCGCGCCCGACTGCATCGCGAGGCTGCCGGAAATGGTCAGCACCGAGCCGGCCCCGCTGAAGCCGGGCGCCAGCGAGCCGCCACTGTTCACGGTTACCGATCCGACCGTGCCGCTGCCGGATAGCGTGCCGCCGCTGTTCACCGTCGAGCTCGACACGATCGAGCCGTTGACCGCAAGCGTGCCGCCATTGACGGTGGTTGCGCCGGTGTAGTTGCTGGCGGCGGTGAAAATGGTGGTGCCAGCCTCGACCGCCACCGTGCCGGAGCTGCCGGAGATGACGGGTGCGAAGGTGTAGTTCGATGTCGTGTGATTGAACACGATGTAGCCGGTGCCGGTCCTGAACCTGACCAACGGCGTGTTCAGCGTGCCGGGCGCAACTGCGGTCTGGCCGGACGCGGCACCGATGTTCAGTGTTCCCACCGAAAAGGCCAAATTGCCAAGCGTCACGGAAGATGCCGAGACGACGGCGCCATTGGCCACCGTCAGCGCGCCGGTGCCGTTCAGTCCGACATCAATGTACGATGAGGTGGTCCAGGACGATCCGGCGCCGGTGACCGTCACGGTGCCCGTCGTTCCCAAAGCGCCGCCGATGATCCCGATCAAGCTGCTCACCGCGCCGCCGTCCGCGATCGTCAGCGTGCCGGTGCCGTTTTGCCCGACATAGAAATTGCTGGAATTGGTCCAGGACGAACCGGCACCGGTGACCGTCACGCTGCCGGTCGAACCGGCATTGGCGGCGATCGCGCCGACCGTGTTGCTGACCGCGCCGCCGCCTGCGATCGTCAGCGTACCTGTGCCGTCCTGACCGACCGAGAGACTGCCGGAATTGGTCCAGGACGAGCCCGTGCCGGTGACCGTCGCCGTGCCGGTCGCGCCGGCATTGGCGCCGATCGTGGCGGTCGTGTTGCTCACCGCACCGCCACTGGCGATCGTCAGCGTACCGTTGCCGGCTTCCCCGATCGAGACTGTGCCGAAATTGGTCCAGGATGAGCCGGCGCCTGTGACGGTCACCGTGCCGGTCGCTCCGGAATTGGCGCCGATATGTCCGTCGGCGCCGTTGCTGACCGCGCCGCCGTTCCGGATCGTCAGCACGCCGGTGCCGGTTTGGCCGACATAGAGATTGCCGGTATCGGTCCAGGTTGAGCCCGCGCCGTCGACCGTCACGCTGCCGGTTGCGCCGGAATTGACACCGATGAACGCGTCGGCGCCGTTGCTCACCGTGCCGCCGTTCTGGATCGTCAGCGTGCCCGTGCCTGAATTGCCGACATAGAGCGCGATCTGATTGGTCCAGGTTGAGCCCGCGCCGTCGACCGTCGCGGTGCCGGTCGCGCCGGCACCGCGGCCGACATGCCCGGACTGGTTGCCCACCGCGCCCCCGTTCCGGATCGTCAGCGTGCCGGCGCCGGAATAGCCGACGGAGAGATCGGCGGAGTTGCTCCAGGACGAGCCTGCGCCATCAACCGTAGCCGTACCGGTCGCGCCGAGAAAGCGGCCGAGGGCCCCGACCGAATCAGACAGCGTCGCCCCGTTCTGGATGGTCAGGCCTCCGGTCGCGGACAAGCCGATGATAACGGTCTGCGCCTGCGCGTTGCCGGACGAGATGACGGCGGCGTTGGGCGAACTGGTGTCGATGGTTGCGTTGGTGGCGTTGGTCGGGACGCCACCGGGCGTCCAATTGCCGGCCGTGAACCAATCCGGTGTGGCGCCGTTCCAGCTTTGAGCCTGCGCTTGTGTCGTTACAGTCCATGCCAGTGTCGCCAGGGACAGTCTTAGTGCGGCCAACGACGCCATGGCGGTCCGACCGCGTTTGACGCCCTGGCTTGGAGACCTCGCTCCCTGCGACATTCCCAGTGCCCTCTTGGCCGGGCACCGAGCGTCGCAAACGACATCTCAACCAGCCTTCCACGGATGCGAGCAATGCGGGCGGCTAGTGACCCGGTTGCGTCCCCTTTCAGCGATGGAACCACATCATTGCGGGCTGGAGCTTGTCAATGATTCCCACCGGTAGCCGCCGGGAAATTTGGCTGACCAGGTCATGGAGACGTGGCGCGCTCTTGCCGTATCGCTGCGGTGGGATTCTGGATTGCTTCGCTGTGCTCGCAATGACGGGCTGGGGCAAGTAGATCGCACTCAATCGGCGTTTGTACTGCAGACACGCCTTCACAGTCTCGCGGCGCATTTCGCCCGAGCTTTGCTGGTCGTTTGCGCCCTCTGAAGGCCAAAGGGCGCAGGGAAGGCCGGGCGCCGGCGGCACCCGCAAGTCCGTGCGCTGTGAAAATGCACACGGGGTGGACCACAGGTGATGCCGGTCGCCCGGCCTTCCCTGCGCGGATGGTTTTAACGGTGTCCTTCGTGCTCTCCCCGGGGAGCGATGCACTATTGCCCCCGTCGCCTTGCGGATGGCTGATGCGCGTGCCCGGTCGGGCCGCCGCATCACCGCACGACTTGACGCACAGACCCCGGGCGTCAGGACCACACGACTTCTCCGTCCGCGGACGGCTCCGCCGAAAGACCTGAAGGCTCGCGTGTGCTCGCCCGCAGGCATCAACGAGACCGCTGTGACCGCGCCGGGTCGTATCGCGCCGCCTGACGACTCACGGTTGCCCGCCCTGTCATCAGGCATCTCGCGCCGGCGCTACCGCGTCCACCGCCACCCGGCCCGCATCTCGTGACGATCGCGAAGCGCCCCTTTGGCAAGGGCCGGGATGAGCGGTGTATGCCACAAATCCGAAATTCGGGAAAGTGGAATATTTTTGGGCCGAGGCCTTGACCAGGGTGTTTTGCCCGACGCCTCGTAAGGGAAAAATCCTCCCTTGGAATTCGAGCGGATCGGGCCCGATTGCGCTAGCCCAATGCCGGGAACGGTTTTGTCGGAAAGACTTGTTTGATGGGCTTGGTCGTTACAACTAAAGTTCTACACCGAGATGGAGGATGACCTTCATGAGCAGACCCGTGAAGACTGAAAGCGAACTCATCGCCATGGCGAAGGCCGAGTTGAAGGTCCACGCCGACTGTCCCGAGGGAATGATAATTTCCATCCTCCGCGACGGCAATTCCTGGGAGTTTCGAGCCAGCGCAGATCGGGCCACCTCGGATCGGCCGGGCTACCCCGAGTGCGTTGCCATGCTCGTCCAGATCGGCGATCACCTCTGCAAGCAGTACGACGTCGAGGGATAGGCGTTCGAGCGCGCACGCAGGTCTCAGAACAGGTGCTCGATCACAGCGACTTGGTCTTAGACGTTAGCGCGGCAGATTGTCTATTTTTGTTGTTGACCCGGAATTTGCTGGCGGTAAATGTGCCTTGCTTCACGCGGAGGGTGAGACCTGAACAGGTCTTGCCGAAAACCGACAACAAGAACGGGCGGAAGCATCAGGAGGGTGGATTAGCTCCCGCGCAGAAGTGGACGGCTGGCGATGTGCCGCCACGGTCATGCTCGCTTGGAGATAGCACTCAGCGAGCGGGGAAAAGACATCGATGCGCCCATTGTTGGCGGTAAGCACAGCTATCGACTGGCTGAACGAAAAGATCGGAAACGTCTGCAACGTTCTGGTGCTCGCGGCCTGCCTGGTCAGCGCTGTAAATGCCATGATCCGGTACGCCTTCAGCTACAGCTCCAACAGCTGGCTCGAGACGCAGTGGTATATGTTCGCCGTCATCGTGATGTTCGGCTCGTCCTACACGTTCAAGCGCAACGAGCATGTGCGGGTCGAAATCATCTACCTCATGCTTTCCGAACGCGGCCAGCTATGGCTCGACCTGATCGGCACTTTGGTCTTTCTCGTCCCGGCGTGCCTTCTGCTCAGCTACCTGTCCTGGGCGATGTTCTACAACTCGATCATAATCGGCGAGATGTCCAACAATGCCGGCGGTCTGCTCCGGTGGCCGATCAAGTTCGTGCTGACGTCGGGATTTTTCATGGTGGCTCTGCAAGGCGTCTCGGAAGCCATCAAACGCATTGCGGCCTTGCGTGGTGAAGTCACCATCGAGGCGAAATACGAGCGGCCGACCCAATGATCACGCTTGAGATGATGCCGCCGCTGATGTTCGGCGGGCTGATCCTGGCCATGCTGATCGGATATCCGGTCGCCTTCACGCTGGCCGCGCTCGGCCTTTCATTTGGATTTCTTGCGATCCACGAAGGGTTTTTCGGGTTCAGCTTCCTCCAGGCGATTCCGGAACGCATCTACGGTAGCGTTCTGGCGAACGAGCTGCTGCTCGCAATTCCATTCTTCACGTTCATGGGCGCAATCCTCGAACGATGCGGCCTCGCGGAGGACATGCTGGATTCGATGGGGCAGTTGTTCGGGCCCGTTCGCGGCGGTCTCGGCTATTCCGTGATCATCGTCGGCTTCATCCTCGGTGCCATCACGGGCACCGTGGCGGCGCAGGTGATCGCGATGGCGCTGATCTCGATGCCGGTGATGATCCGCTACGGCTACAACATGCGCTACATCACCGGCGTGCTTGCGGCCTCCGGCACCATTACCCAGCTGGTGCCGCCCTCGCTGGTCCTGATCGTGCTCGCGGATCAGCTTGGGAAGTCGGTTGGCGATATGTATCTGGGTGCCTGGGGCCCATCGATCCTCCAGATCGCCCTGTTCGCCGGTTACACGTTTGTCCTGAGCTTGATCAAGCCGGGCCACGTTCCGGCAGTGCCGAAGGAAGCAAGGACGCTCACGGGTTGGGCGCTCTGGCGCAAATGCCTGTTGGGCATCATTCCGTCCGCCGTCCTGATCTTCGTCGTGCTCGGCACGATGATGCTCGGTCTCGCCACCCCGACCGAAGCAGGCGCGATGGGCGCGGTCGGCGCGATCGTTCTCGCCGTCATCCATCACAAGGATTTCAGCTCGGCCGGACACAAGATATTGCTCATCGGTGTTGCGGCGGCGGGCGTCGGCACCATCATCGGCATCTACTTCACGCCGAATCTGGCGTTCAAGATCGCCTTCGCGATCGCTTATTTCGCGGTCGCCTGGGTCTGCATCGAGGCGGTCAGGATTCCGGACCTGCGCAGCCTGGTCAAGCAGGGCTACGAGACCACCATGCGCATCACCTGCATGGTGACGTTCATCCTGATCGGATCGACCTGCTTCTCGATCGTCTTTCTCGGTTGCAACGGTGGTGTCTGGCTGGAGCACATGCTGACGTCGCTGCCGGGAGGCGTGTGGGGCTTCCTGATCTTCATGAACCTGTTCATCTTCTTCATCGCGTTCTTCCTCGACTTCTTCGAGATCGCCTTCATCATCATTCCGATGATCGCGCCGATCGCGCAGAAGCTGCTGACGCCGGTCGTCGGCGCGGACGCCGCTTTGATCTGGTTCGGTGTCATGCTCTGCGTCAACATGCAGACCTCCTTCCTGCATCCTCCCTTCGGCTTTGCCTTGTTCTACCTGCGGGGCGTGGCGCCGAAGGAGGTCAAGAGCTCGGACATCTATTGGGGCGCGATGCCCTGGATCGGCCTGCAGGCGATTATGGTTGCGGTCGTCATTGCATTCCCGATCACGGTCACCGGATTGCTGGACGCCCCCAGGAAGGTGGATCTGGACAAGATCAAGATCGAAATTCCGGACATCGAGCTGCCGCCGCCGCTCGATTTCGGCCAGCCGAAGAATTGAGGAGATAACTCCGCGGGGGGTGACAGGCGCGCCCCGCCGGCGCCGACCGCGCCCTACACTCAATCGGCATTCCAAATCTCGGACGAGATAAACCAATCAGTAGGAATTGGTCCGGCCTGATTTTTGCGGCTCTGATTTGTTCTTTGAGAACGAAGTGGAGTCAGATGCAGAACGAAAGCTGACGGGTCCGATGCGGGGCGCATCCCGATACGGCCGGCGAGATGATGTCTTGCCAGGACTCTACCCGCCCTGCGTGTGCCGCCCATCTTCGGCCCCATTGCGCGGCTTCGAATTGTCTGCCCGGGACAGCAGGAGACATTCGATGACCAGCGACGCCGTCACATCAGCACTTCACCGGCCTGGCCGACGATCGGCACTTGCCATTCCTCTGATGGCTTTCGTGCTCTGGTCTGGCTGCATCGGCGCGGCAGCGCAGGCTGCGGAGCCGGGCAAGGATGCTTCGGCTGGCGGCCTGCCGCGCATACTCGTTCTTGCGACGGGCGGCACCATCGCGGGCCAGGCCGACGCGCGTGCGACGGGCGCGTACAAATCGGGCCAGATCACGGGCGAGCAGCTGATGCAGTCCGTCCCGGGCCTGGACAAGCTGGCGAAGCTGAATGCCGAGCAGATCTCGTCGATCGGGTCCCAGGACATGAACGACAAGGTCTGGTTTGCGCTGGCCCGTCGCATCCAGGACGCTTTCGACAAGAACGAAGCGGACGGCGTCGTCATCACCCATGGCACCGACACGCTCGAGGAGACCGCGTTCTTTCTCGACAATGTGGTGCGCGGCGACAAGCCGGTGGTGATCGTCGGCTCGATGCGGCCGGCCACGGCGGTGAGCGCCGACGGCCCCGGCAATCTCTATGAAGCCGTGCAGGTCGCCGCCGATCCGCGCTCGCGCGGGCGCGGCGTTTTGGCCGTGTTGAACGACAAGATTCAGGGCGCGCGCTCGGTCACCAAGACCAACACCACCAGCGTCGAGACGTTCGGCTCGCCCAATGACGGACCGGTCGGCTATGTCGACACCGCCGGCGGCATTCGGTTCATGACCCAGGCCGCGAGCTTCAGGCGCGCGACCTATCCGCTGCCGGCGGGCGAGCAATTGCCGCGCGTCGAGATCGTCTACTCGCACGCCAACATGGACGCCGTCCCGATCGAGGACGCCATCAAGCGTGGCGCCAAGGGCATCGTGCTGGCCGGGGTGGGCGACGGCAACACCTCGAAGCCGGCGCTCGATGCGCTCGAAGCCGCGGCCAGGAAGGGCATCATGGTCGTGCGCTCCACGCGCGTCCGCTCCGGCTTCGTCACGAGGAACGTCGAGGTCGACGACGACAAGAACGGCTTCGTCGTTTCGGAGGACCTCAATCCGCAGAAGGCGCGCGTTCTCGCCCAGCTGCTGATCGCGAGCGGTGTGACGGTGCCGGCCGAGCTGCAGAAGGCGTTCACGGCGACGTGGTGATGACCATCCTACGAGTCCCCAAACGAAAAGGCGCCCCGTTCGGGGCGCCTTTTGCTGGTCGCAGACAGTTCAGGCCGCTTAGCCCGAATAGTACATTTCGAACTCGACCGGGTGCGGCGTCATTTCGAAGCGGGCGACCTCGGTCATCTTCAGTTCGATGTAGGCGTCGATGAAGTCGTCGTCGAATACGCCGCCGGCCTTGAGGAAGCCGCGGTCCTTGTCGAGGTTCTCGAGCGCCTCGCGCAGGCTGCCGCACACCGTCGGGATCTGCTTCAGCTCTTCCTTCGGCAGGTCGTAGAGGTCCTTGTCCATCGCCGGACCCGGATCGATCTTGTTCTTGATGCCGTCGAGGCCGGCCATCAGCATCGCAGCGAAGCCGAGATAAGGATTGGCCATCGGATCGGGGAAGCGCACCTCGACGCGCTTCGCTTTGGGCGAAGCGGTGTAGGGGATGCGGCAGGAGGCCGAGCGGTTGCGCGCGGAATAGGCGAGCAGCACGGGAGCCTCATAGCCCGGAACCAGACGCTTGTAGGAGTTGGTCGAGGGGTTGGTGAAGGCGTTGATCGCCTTGGCGTGCTTGATGATGCCGCCGATGTAGTGCAGGCAGGTCTCCGACAGGTCGGCGTACTTGTTGCCGGCGAACACCGGCTTGCCGTCCTTCCAGATCGACTGGTGCACGTGCATGCCCGAGCCGTTGTCGCCGAAGATCGGCTTCGGCATGAAGGTGGCGGTCTTGCCGTAGATGTGCGCGACCTGATGGATGCAGTACTTGTAGATCTGCATGTGGTCGGCCATCAGCGTCAGGGTGTCGAACTTCATGCCGAGCTCGTGCTGGGCGGAGGCGACCTCGTGGTGATGCTTCTCGACCTTGACGCCCATCTTGGCCATGGCCCCCAGCATCTCGGAGCGCATGTCCTGCACCGAATCTTGCGGGGGAACGGGGAAATAGCCGCCCTTGGTGCGGATGCGGTGGCCGAGATTGCCGCCTTCATATTCGGTGTCGGAATTGGTCGGCAGCTCCGAGGAGTCGAGCCGGAAACCGGTCTTGTAGGGGTCGGCCGAATAGCGCACGTCGTCGAACACGAAGAACTCGGCTTCGGGGCCGACGAACACGCTGTCGCCCACGCCCATCGACTTCACCATGGCCTCGGCCTTCTTGGCGATGCCGCGGGGGTCGCGGTTGTAGGGCTCGCCGGTGGTCGGCTCGAGCACGTCGCAGGTGATGACCATGGTGGTCTCGGCGAAGAACGGGTCGATCGTCGCGGTAACCGGATCGGGCATCAGGCACATGTCGGACTCGTTGATCGCCTTCCAGCCGGCGATCGAGGAGCCGTCGAACATCGTCCCTTCGGCGAAGATGTCTTCATCGATCATGGTGACGTCGAACGTCACATGCTGCCACTTGCCGCGCGGATCGGTGAAGCGCAGGTCGACGTACTTGACGTCGTTGTCCTTGATCGATTTCAGGACGTCTTTGGCGGTCTTCATGCATACCCCTTTTGGCTCTGCGGGTCGGTTTCCAGATGAGCAAAATTATTCTCGCTCAGGCGAGTTTTGCGCGACCGCACAAACGAAATCAGGCCGCCGAAGCAGCCTTCATTCTAGTCGGAGTGTCGCAAAGTGCGGGATAGCACCCGGCTCAGATAGCGTCCAGCCCGGATTCGCCGGTTCGGATGCGGATCGCCTCTTCGATGTTGGAGACGAAGATCTTACCGTCGCCGATGCGCCCGGTTTGCGCGGCGCGGCGGATCGCGTCGATGGCGCGCTCGACCAGATCGTCGCCGATCACGATCTCGATCTTCACCTTGGGCAGGAAGTCGACGATGTATTCTGCTCCGCGGTAGAGCTCGGCGTGCCCCTTCTGCCGGCCAAAGCCCTTGGCCTCGGTCACCGTGATGCCCTGAAGGCCGACTTCCTGAAGCGCTTCCTTCACCTCGTCGAGCTTGAATGGCTTGATGATGGCTTCGATTTTCTTCACTGCGCGCCTCCCGGCCTTTCGATCAAATAGCAACGTCTTCGTCAGGATGCGCTTCTCTAACGCACGATGTTGTCTTCGCTATGCCGGAAGCCCTGACCTGTCCGGCACCAACGGCCGGCGACACCCTGAGAAATGCCAGTGAGCACGACGAACCGAAGCGGCTTCCTCGAAAGCAGGGTCTATGCCAAGTTGCAAATGCCCTGATTATTGGAGCGTTATCAGCCTTTTAACGAGCATCTCTGAGTGGTGGCGCCAATCTGCACAAAATACCGAAGACTGCGGAATAGGCAAACGGTTCAATATATGTGCAGTTCGTTGTTCCCTGCGTCGGAGCGGCGCCGAAGCTGCCTGTTGAAAAGGCGATTGTATAGGGAAGTGGCATGGAAGTACTGACCAACGCCGAAATGCAGCGCGCCGACCAGCTCACCATCGCGGCCGGCACGCCCGGCTTCAAGCTGATGCTGAGCGCGGGCCAGGCGGTCGCCGAGGCCGCCCAGGCGCTGGTCGAGGAGGGGCCGATCCTGATCGTGGCCGGTCCCGGCAACAATGGCGGTGACGGCTTTGTCGCAGCCGCCGAGCTCGCCGCCCAGGGGCGCGAGGTCTCGGTGATCCCGATGTGCGAGCGCGACCAGCTCCAGGGCGATGCGGCCTCCGCCGCGCGCGGCTGGAAGCACCCGGTGCTCCCGTTCAATCCGCAGGCGATCGGAAGACCTGCGCTGATCATCGATGCGCTGTTCGGTGCGGGTCTCAGCCGCCCCGTCGATGGTGAGGCGCGTGCGATGATCGAGGCGATCAACGCCAACGGTGCCCCGGTGCTCGCGGTCGATCTGCCGAGCGGCATCAACGGCACCAGCGCGGCATTGATGGGTGCTGCGGTGAACGCCACCGAGACCATCACCTTCTTCCGCAAGAAGCCGGCGCATTTGCTGCTGCCGGGCCGGATGCATTGCGGCCGGGTGCGCGTCGCCGATATCGGCATCGAGGCGCAAGTGCTGGACGAGATCGCGCCGCAGACCTTCGAGAACGATCCGGATCTCTGGGGCGCCGCCTTTCCGGTGCCGCGCATCGATGGCCACAAATACGCGCGCGGGCATGTGCTGGCGGTCTCCGGCGATGCGGCAGCGACCGGGGCCGCGCGGCTCGCCGCGCGCGCCGCGCTGCGGGCAGGGGCGGGTCTGGTGACGCTGGCGAGCCCGCGCGATGCGCTCGCGATCAACGCGGCTGCGCTGACGGCGGTGATGGTGCGCCCCGTCGACACCGTCGTCGAGTTCGGCGAGCTGCTCGGCGACAAGCGCTACACCACCTGCATCATCGGTCCCGGCGCGGGCATCGGTGAGCGCACCTGCGATCTCGTCCACACCGCGCTGAGCGCGCAGCGTCGTCTGGTGCTCGATGCCGACGCGCTGACCAGCTTTGCCGCAACCCCCGAGCGCCTGTTCGAATCGATCAAGTCCTCTGAGGACAATGCGGTGGTGCTGACGCCGCACGAAGGCGAGTTTCCGCGCCTGTTCTCGGATCTCAGCAACAAATTTCCGGGCCGCTCCAAGCTGGAGCGGGTGCGCGCCGCCGCCGAGCGTTCCGGCGCCGTCGTGCTGCTGAAGGGGCCGGACAGCACGATCGCCGCCCCCGACGGCCGCGCCACCATTGCCGCCAACGCGCCGCCCTGGCTCGCCACCGCCGGCGCCGGTGACGTGCTGTCCGGCATCATCGCAGGGCTGCTGGCGCAGGGCGTGCCGGCGTTCGAAGCCGCCAGCATCGGCGTCTGGATGCATGGCGAGGCGGCAAGCGAAGCCGGGCCGGGACTGATCGCGGAGGATCTCACCGAGACGCTGCCGGCGGTGCACCGGCGGATCTATTCCGCGCTGGGCATCGAATACTGAGCGCTCACTCCACCGCGTACCAGCGCACCAGCCGCGGCGCGGCCCAGTCGGTGGCGACGGATTCGAGCAGCCAGCGGCCGGGCGCGGTCGCCGCGAAGGCGACGCGCTGGGTCTGGCCCGGCTCGATCGCCAGCGTGTCGAGCCAGTAGGGCTTCCAGCCGTCGTCGAGCTTGTCGAGCAGGCGGAAGGGGTGGCCGTGCAGGTGGAGCACGGTGGTGACAGAGCCGGGGTTCTTCAGGGCAAGCACGACGGTGCGGCCGGTCTTGGCCCGGAAGGCGGGTGCGGAGGCCGTGGAGAAATTCACCGGCCGGGCCCAGCCGGCGTCGGGCGCGCCGAGCGCGACATCGAACCGCAGGGCGCCTCTCAGATCGAGCTTCTCGGGAAGGTCGTTCGGAGGGAGCGGCTGCGGCGGCGCCAGCGCAACGCGCCGCGCCAGCTGATCTGAGATCTTGAGGCTGCCGACCTGGTGCGCCGCCGTGCCGTCATGCAGCAGGAACCGGGCGGATACGGCCGCATCCACGAAGGCGTCGGCCCGTGCTCCGGGCGCCAGCACCAGGGCGCCGTTGCGCGCCGAGAACGGCTCGGCGGGCTGCCCGTCCAAGGCCAGCACGCGGACGTCGTGGCTTTCCAGTTTGATAGCCAGCACAGTACGTTGCGAGCCGTTGATAAAGCGCAGCCGCAGCCGTTGATGGCCCAGGGCTGAGAGTTCGAATGAAGTCTGACCGTTGATCGTATAGAGCGCCGTCGCGTCCTTTGGATCCTGGCCCGGCGGGACAGCGGTGCCATCGGGCCGCAGGCGCCATTCCTCGATCAACAGCACCTCGTCACGGTCGACGACGGGCGGGCTGGTCTCTGCCGCCAGGATCGGAAGCGGGCGCGCGGGCTGCTTCAGGCTGTCCTCGAACAGGCGGAAGTCGGCCAGCAAGGTTCCGGCATGAGGTATTGAAACAATTGATGTTTCGACCGCATTCGATGGCGCGGGCGCGCGCCCCCGCAGCGGGTCGGCCGTAGCGGGGCCATTGAGGCCGTACCAGACTGGGGCAAGCGGCACAGGCAGGTCGTTTCGAAACACCACCTCGCAACGGTCGCCGCGCTTGAGCCGGACGTCCTGGAGATGGCTGACGGCGGCCAGCTCCCAGATTGGTGTCGCCGGCTGACCCGGTCTGAGAGACAGGGTTGACGCCCTTGCCTGAAGGGCAAGCTGGGCGGTCACAGGCGGGGTTGCTCCCCCCGCCAGGACCCCGGCCGCGGAAGCGCCAAGCCCGGCCAGAACCTCGCGCCGATTGGGGTCAAAGATCCGCGGTTTCATGGGGCGATCCGGACCACGCCGCGCTGGATAAGTCCAGCCATCGTGCCTACTTGAAGCCTGCCGCCATCAGACCATTTTTTTGCTGCGAACAGTCAGGCACATGCTATAAGCCCGGCCGCCCGCGGCATCGCGGCCGGTCTTGATGCAACTTCACGCGGGCGTGGCGGAACTGGTAGACGCGCTGGATTTAGGTTCCAGTGACGAAAGTTGTGGGGGTTCGAGTCCCTCCGCCCGCACCAAGCGCTTATCGCGTTTGCACGGATTACGAGGACCTGCTTTCGCGCGGATGTCTGTCCGCTGGGAGCCGGTCCGATGCAGCACCGGCGTTGAGGCGTTTGCCTTGCGCCGGATCGATTAATGACAGCGTCCCGACGCATGCGCGCCGGGACCGAACGAGAAGAAGATTGGACGCCATGCAGGTCACAGAGACCCTCTCGGAAGGTTTGAAGCACGAGTTCAAGATCAGCGTTCCCGCGTCTGATCTCGACGCCAAGGCCGGCGCCAAGCTCGTTGACCTTAAGGACAAGGTCCGCATCAACGGCTTCCGTCCCGGCAAGGTGCCGGTCTCGCACCTGAAGAAGGTCTACGGCCGCTCGGTGATGGCCGAGACCATCGACCAGACCATCCGCGACACCAACACGCAGCTGTTCTCCGAGCGCGGCTTCCGCCTTGCGACCGAGCCGAAGATCACCATGCCGAGCGAGCAGGCCGAGGTCGAGGAGCTCCTGAGCGGCAAGACCGATCTGACCTACACGGTCGCGATCGAGGTGGTGCCGGCGATCGC
This sequence comes from Bradyrhizobium sp. CFUWI, assembly GCF_056429085.1. Taxonomy (NCBI): domain Bacteria; kingdom Pseudomonadati; phylum Pseudomonadota; class Alphaproteobacteria; order Hyphomicrobiales; family Nitrobacteraceae; genus Bradyrhizobium; species Bradyrhizobium sp. CFUWI. The sequence continues at coordinate 84,184 of NZ_JBWJZE010000006.1, read as the reverse complement.
GCTCGCCGACTTCAAGACCTTCCAGGTCGAAAAGCCCGTCGCCGAAGTCACCGACGCCGACGTCGACGAAGCGATCAAGCGCATCGCCGACAGCAACCGCACCTATGCCGCGAAGGCCGAGGGCGCCAAGGCCGAATCCGGCGACCGCGTCACCATCAACTTCAAGGGCTCCATCAACGGCGAAGTCTTCGAGGGCGGCACCGGCGAGGGCATCCAGGTCGCGATCGGTTCCAACACCTTCATTCCGGGCTTCGAGGAGCAGCTGATCGGCATCGGCGCTGGCGAGACCCGCACGCTGAAGGTGTCGTTCCCGAAGAACTACATGAACGACAAGCTCGCCGGCCAGCCGGCCGAGTTCGAGACCACCGCGACCTCGATCGAGGCGCCGCAGGACGTTGCGATCGACGACGAGTTCGCCAAGACGCTTGGCCTGGAATCGCTGGACAAGCTGAAGGAAGCCGCGCGCGAGCGTCTGGTTGCCGAGTTCGCGACCGCGACGCGCCAGCGCGTCAAGCGCGCCTTGCTCGACCGCCTCGACGAAGCGCATCGCTTCGAGGCGCCGCCCTCGCTGGTCGATGAAGAGTTCAATCTGATGTGGAACTCGGTCAAGGCCGAGATGGCTTCCGCCGGCAAGACCTTCGCCGACGAGGACACCACCGAGGACAAGGCCCAGGAAGAGTACCGCAAGATCGCCGACCGCCGCGTGCGGCTTGGCCTCGTGCTCTCCGAGATCGGCGAGAAGAACAAGATCACCGTGACGGATGACGAGGTCGGCCGCGCCGTGATCGAGCGCGCGCGCTCGATGCCGGGCCGCGAGAAAGAGGTCTGGGACTATTACCGCAGCAACGCCCAGGCGTTGGCCCAGCTTCGTGCACCGATCTATGAGGACAAGGTCGTCGACTTCATCCTCGAGCTCGCCAACGTGACCGAGAAGAAGGTCTCGCGCGAGGACCTCTACAAGGACGACGAGGCGGAAAAGACCGCGGCCTGAGGGCTTTGAGAGAGCCATCTGTTAAGGATGATCAGCGAAGAGGCCCAGCTAGCCAGATGGCCGGCTGGGCCTCTTTGTGCGAATCAGCTTCAACTGCCCGACAGATTAAGCCTTAATGCGCGCCGCACTTGTCAGGAGCGAATTGGGCTATATCTGTCGATACGCCTTCTACCTCTTACCCAAGTTCCTGCATCACAGGACGTCCATTCGCCCGTCCGGCAGTTCCAGCCAAGCTGGCAGCCTTGCCCGGCGATGGCCGTCTCCGAAAACCCTAGGTGACTCATGCGCGATCCGGTTGAAACCTACATGAACCTCGTGCCCATGGTGGTCGAGCAGACCAACCGTGGCGAGCGCGCCTACGACATCTTCTCGCGCCTCCTGAAGGAGCGCATCATCTTCGTGACCGGCCCGGTCGAGGACGGCATGTCGACGCTGATCGTCGCACAGCTCTTGTTCCTTGAAGCGGAAAATCCGAAGAAGGAAATCTCGATGTACATCAACTCGCCGGGTGGCGTGGTGACGTCGGGCCTTGCGATCTACGACACCATGCAGTTCATCCGTCCGCCGGTCTCGACGCTGTGCACGGGGCAGGCGGCCTCGATGGGCTCGCTGCTGCTCTGCGCCGGCGAGAAGGACATGCGCTTCTCGCTGCCGAATTCACGCATCATGGTGCACCAGCCCTCCGGCGGCTTCCAGGGCCAGGCCACCGACATCATGCTGCACGCCCAGGAAATCCTGAACCTGAAAAAGCGGCTCAACGAGATCTACGTGAAGCACACCGGCCAGACCTACAAGACGATCGAGGACGCGCTGGAACGCGACAAATTCCTCACCGCCAACGACGCGAGGGACTTCGGCTTGGTCGACAAAGTCATCGAAAAGCGCGCTGAGGAACCCGCGCCGGCGAAGACCCAGTAACACTACTGGGGTGGACGGCGATCCCTCGGCAACCCCTTGGGAAGATCGCCTGTCACCATCAGGCGACGTTCACGCTATGGTCGCGTGCGCGCGTTGCAAAACGCAGTTTTCCGACCTGCGACAGGCAGAAAGTTCCGCTTTCGTGCTTGTTTTTCGTGGCAATCCAGCAACGCCGTGGTGATTTCGGTCACTTCGCCCGTGCCAAGACTGGAAATCACGGTATTGTCACGGGTAGCCGGCGGCCCCCGATTAGCGAATTCTTGATAGTCGGGTGACAGCATGGTTGGCTACGATTGATCGGCTATGATCGCGGAGAATCGAGCGACCGTGATTCGCACGGGATGTAATGCGTAGGGTCTTTTTTGGTACGGAATTTGCTCTACTTAAGCTACATGCCGACCGACGTGTCGGAATGGAGCGATCGAGCGGAACGGGATCGAACCGCGGACGGAGACATGAATGAGTAAGGTCGGCACGAGCGACTCCAAGAACACGCTATATTGCTCGTTCTGCGGCAAGAGCCAGCACGAAGTCCGCAAACTGATCGCGGGTCCCACGGTCTTCATCTGCGACGAATGCGTCGAGCTCTGCATGGACATCATCCGCGAGGAGAACAAGTCCTCGCTGGTCAAGTCGCGCGACGGCATTCCGACGCCGAAGGAAATCTGCAAGGTCCTGGACGACTACGTGATCGGCCAGAGCCATGCCAAGAAGGTCCTGTCGGTCGCGGTGCACAATCACTACAAGCGCCTCAACCACCAGACCAAGCACAACGACGTCGAGCTCGCGAAGTCGAACATCCTGCTGATCGGTCCGACCGGTTCGGGCAAGACGCTGCTTGCGCAGACGCTCGCCCGCATTCTGGACGTGCCGTTCACCATGGCGGATGCGACGACGCTGACCGAGGCCGGCTATGTCGGTGAGGACGTCGAGAACATCATCCTGAAGCTGCTCCAGGCCGCCGACTACAATGTCGAGCGGGCTCAGCGCGGCATCGTCTACATCGACGAAATCGACAAGATCAGCCGCAAGTCCGACAATCCCTCGATCACGCGCGACGTGTCGGGTGAGGGCGTGCAGCAGGCGCTGCTCAAGATCATGGAAGGCACGGTGGCGTCGGTTCCGCCGCAGGGCGGCCGCAAGCATCCGCAGCAGGAGTTCCTGCAGGTGGATACCACCAACATCCTGTTCATCTGCGGTGGCGCGTTCGCCGGCCTCGAGAAGATCATCTCGGCGCGCGGACGGTCGACCTCGATCGGTTTCGCCGCCCAGGTGATGGCGCCGGAAGACCGCCGGACCGGCGAGATCTTCCGTCACGTCGAGCCTGAGGACCTCCTGAAGTACGGCCTCATCCCCGAGTTCGTCGGCCGTCTGCCGGTCGTGGCAACGCTCGAGGACCTCGACGAGACCTCGCTGAAGAAGATCCTCACCGAGCCGAAGAACGCGCTGGTGAAACAGTACCAGCGGCTGTTCGAGATGGAGAACATCGAGCTGACCTTCGCCGACGAGGCGCTTGGCGCGGTCGCCCGCAAGGCGATCGAGCGCAAGACCGGCGCGCGGGGCCTGCGTTCGATCCTCGAAGCGATCCTGCTCGAGACCATGTTCGACCTGCCGGGTCTGGAAGGTGTGGAAGAAGTCGTGATTTCCCGCGAAGTCGTGGAAGGCACGGCGCGTCCGCTCTACATCTACGCCGATCGGTCCGATCGCGCCGTCGAGAACGCCAGCGCCTGATCTGGCGGCGCTGGAACGCTCCAATCGTACCTTCAAGTCGGGCTGCGGAAGAATATCTCCGCAGCCGGTGTTGCGTCGCTTACCGCGTTGCGTAAGCGACTGATGGCGCGCGTTTTTCAATGACTTGACACCCCTCGGGTCGATAGCCACCTAATGTCGGCGGCGAGCGAGAATTCTCTTCCAGATTCGCCTCAGTTCCGATCCGGCGAGCCGGTCCAACTCGTAGAGGACCGACCGGCCTTGCGGATCACCTCGGCACCTTGTGGCGGTTGCGCATGAGCATGGCGGGCTGCGTGCAAGGGGGCAAAGCAAAAGGAAAAGGCCATGACTAATCCAAAAACCCGGCCAACCATCGTCCATGGCGAAACGCACGCCTATCCTGTGCTGCCGCTGCGCGACATCGTCGTCTTCCCGCACATGATCGTTCCGCTCTTCGTCGGTCGCGAGAAGTCGATCCGCGCGCTCGAGGAGGTGATGAAGAACGATGCGCTGATCATGCTCGCGACGCAGAAGAACGCGTCCGACGATGATCCGGCGCCCGATGCCATTTACGAGACCGGGACGCTCGCCAGCGTGCTGCAGCTCTTGAAGCTTCCCGACGGCACCGTGAAGGTGCTGGTCGAAGGGCTCGAGCGCGCGCGCGTGTCGAAATACACCGATCGCGCCGATTATTACGAGGCGACGGCCGTCGCGCTCGCCGACACCGATGCGAAGTCGGTCGAGGCGGAGGCGCTGGCACGCTCGGTCGTGTCCGACTTCGAGAGCTATGTGAAGCTCAACAAGAAGATCTCGGCCGAGGTCGTCGGCGTCGTGCAGGCGATCACCGATTTCGCCAAGCTCGCCGACACCGTTGCCTCGCATCTCGCGGTCAAGATCGCGGATCGGCAAGGCATCCTGGAGACGCTGTCGGTCACTACGCGCCTGGAGAAGGTGCTGGGCCTGATGGAGAGCGAGATCTCGGTGCTGCAGGTCGAGAAGCGGATTCGTTCTCGTGTCAAACGACAAATGGAGAAGACCCAGCGCGAGTATTATCTCAACGAGCAGATGAAGGCGATCCAAAAGGAACTCGGCGACGACGACGGTCGCGACGAGCTCGCCGACCTCGAAGAGAAGATCTCCAAGACCAAGCTCTCCAAGGAAGCGCGCGAGAAGGCGCAGCATGAATTGAAGAAGCTGCGCCAGATGTCGCCGATGTCCGCGGAAGCGACCGTCGTGCGCAACTATCTGGATTGGCTGCTGTCGATTCCGTGGAACAAGAAGTCCAAGGTGAAGAAGGATCTGGAGGCTGCGCAGGCCATCCTGGATTCGGATCACTATGGGCTCGAGAAGGTTAAGGAACGCATCGTCGAGTATCTCGCGGTGCAGTCGCGCGCCAACAAGCTGACGGGCCCGATCCTGTGCCTCGTCGGACCTCCCGGCGTCGGCAAGACCTCGCTTGGCAAGTCGATCGCGAAGGCGACGGGGCGCGAATTCGTGCGCGTCTCGCTCGGCGGCGTGCGCGACGAGGCCGAGATCCGCGGTCACCGCCGCACCTATATCGGCTCGATGCCCGGCAAGATCATCCAGTCGATGCGGAAGGCGAAGTCGTCCAACCCGCTGTTCCTGCTGGACGAGATCGACAAGATGGGCGCCGATTTCCGCGGCGATCCGTCCTCCGCCTTGCTCGAGGTCCTCGACCCCGAGCAGAACGGGACCTTCAACGACCACTATCTCGAGGTCGACTACGATCTGTCCAACGTGATGTTCATCACCACCGCGAATACGCTCAATATTCCGGGGCCGCTGATGGACCGCATGGAGATCATCCGGATCGCGGGCTACACTGAGAACGAGAAGGTCGAGATCGCGCGCAAGCATCTGATCCCGAACGCGGTGTCCAAGCATGGCCTGGACTCCAAGGAGTTCTCGATCGACGACGACGCGCTGCTGCTGTTGATCCGCCGCTACACCCGCGAAGCGGGCGTGCGTAATCTGGAGCGTGAGCTCTCCACACTCGCCCGCAAGGCGGTGAAGGAGCTGATGATCTCCAAGAAGAAGTCGGTCAAGGTCACCGAGAAGACTCTGGAAGAGCTGCTCGGCGTGCCGAAGTACCGCTTCGGCGAGATCGAGAGCGAGGCGCAGGTCGGCATCGTCACCGGCCTTGCCTGGACCGACGTCGGCGGCGAGCTCTTGACGATCGAAGGCGTCATGATGCCCGGCAAGGGCAAGATGACGGTCACCGGCAATCTGCGTGATGTGATGAAGGAGTCGATCTCGGCGGCGGCGTCCTATGTCCGCTCGCGCGCGATCAACTACGGCATCGAGCCGCCGCTGTTCGACCGGCGCGACATCCACGTGCACGTGCCGGAGGGCGCGACGCCGAAGGACGGTCCGTCCGCAGGTGTCGCGATGGCCACCGCGATCATCTCGGTCATGACCGGCATCCCGGTCCGCCACGATGTCGCGATGACCGGCGAGATCACGCTGCGCGGCCGCGTGCTGCCGATCGGCGGCCTGAAGGAGAAGCTGCTGGCTGCGGCCCGCGGCGGTATCAAGACGGTGCTGATCCCCGAGGACAACGCCAAGGATCTCACGGAGATTTCCGATGCGATCAAGGGCGGCATGGAGATCATCCCGGTCTCCCGCCTCGACGACGTCATCGCCAAGGCGTTGGTGAAGAAGCCGACGCCGATCGTCTGGGAAGAGGACACCAAGGTGACGGTGAAGCCCGACGGCGACGAGGCCGCCGGCGGTCTGACCGCTCACTAGGCCGAAGCGAAAGATGATAAAACGGCGCCTTCGGGCGCCGTTTTTGTTTGGGGTGGAGGGGAGAGAGGGCGATGCAGATCGACGGCCAATGCCATTGCGGCAGGATCACCTATCAAGCCGAGATCGACCCCGAAGCCGTGTCGGTTTGCCATTGCACCGATTGCCAGACCCTGACCGGCTCGCCGTTCCGCGTGACGGCCATCTGTTCGGGAGCTGACATTCGCCTGACCGCCGGCACGCCAAAAATCTACGGCAAGCGCGGCGACAACGGCCGGATGCGCTTCCAGCACTTCTGCGCCGATTGCGGTTCCCCGCTGTTCACCAGCGGCGAGGGCGACCAGGCCGACGATTGGGGCATCCGCTGGGGCTCTATCCGCCAGCGCGACCAGCTGCGTCCCGTCCGGCAGATCTGGTGCCGGTCGGCCGCGGTGTGGATCGACGCGGTGCCGCTGCTGCCGGGGCGGCCGCAGGATTGAGGCCGGGACTGAAGTTCCGCGCTTGCCCGTCCGGGGCCTGTGAGGCTAAAGAGGCGGCGAGGGCGGTTAGCTCAGCTGGTTAGAGCATCTCGTTTACACCGAGAGGGTCCGCGGTTCGAATCCGTGACCGCCCACCAATCTGCCGGTCGGTGCGCTTGCGATTCAGCGCGGATCGGATCTACCCGACCGGCTCCCCGCGCGCGACGTCTGCGCTGGCCGCGGCGGCGGCTTGATACCGGGTTTGCGCCGCTGACGGCTGCCATTGCCGAACCCAAGCGAGCGGGTTGGCCAGCAACGCTGTTAGCGGCTTGATCGCGGGTTTCTCGACAAGTGCAAAGATCAGCCAAGCCATGCCAGCGAGGAAACCTGGCAGCACGACGGCTCGAACGAGCAGGGCCGAATTATGGTCGCGGCCAATGTGAGCCCAGTGCAGGATCATATTCCCGATGTCCTGATGAAGCAGGTAGAGCGGATAGCTGATGACGCCGATGAAGGCCAAGGGGACGGCCACGGCGCGAAGCGATCGAAGCAGGACATGGTCATACCGCGCGGCAAGATAGACGGCCGCCGTGCCGGACCATAGCAGCAGCGACCGGTACATCTCGATTGCGACCGACGGCTGCTTGACGTTGAAATTCAGATGATAGAGTTCGACCGAGAACGCCACGGCGATTCCAATGATCGCCTCCCTCCTGCGCCCCCTGACGAGAGCTGCGACGCTCATGCCGGCAATGAAGAACGGAAAGAAGTCGTTTGAGGTGTAGAAGTCCGTGCTGGTGGTCAGGGTCCGGAATATGGTCACCACGCAGAGCAACGCCACGAGCCGTTGCTTGAGGCCCAGCGCCATCATCACGAAGCAGAAGAGGTAGAACTGAAACTCAATCTGCAATGACCAATAGGCGCCGTCGGGCAAATGATGATCGACGTGGAGGACGTTGAGAGTCGGAAGAGATATCAGCGTATAGACGTAGTCGAACCAAGTCACTCCACGGCCTTGCTCGACCAGATCGGGCATCACATTCTTGAACAGCGTCGTCAGGAAGCCGCAGACGATCAGCGCCGGCAGCAGGCGGCCGAGCCTCTTGGCGTAGAAGTGCCAGGCCGATTGCGAGGTCTCAACGCTGAATGCGATGCAATAGCCGCTGATGATGAAGAACAGCAGGACGCCAAACGTACCGCGATTGAAGACCTGAAGCGGCACAAAATGAAAGAGCAGCACCCAGATGATCGCGATGGCGCGCAGGCAATCGATGCCGACTGATCGTTCGGATTTCAAAGGGTTTCCCCATGTTTCCCGAGTTAGAACAGTGGGTCTCGATTGTGTCAACTCTGGACCGGTCGCACACGTCGCTCCCGTACCTTTCCGCTCGCGACTGTAGCTGCCGCAGATAGCTCGCCGGAATCGGTCTTGCGTCCGGGAACTGCATGCGGATAAGCCTCTTTCGGCGGGGCGGGCGGCCCAGCCCGAAGGAGAATGCGATGCAACAGCCTGGCCACGAGCAAAACGCCGACCAGATCGCCTATTGGAACGGTCCGGGCGGGCAGCGCTGGGCCGACCGCCACGCGGCGCAGGAGAAGCTGCTCGGGCCGATTGCGGACGTCCTGATCGAGCGCGCGAGGCCACAACCGGGCGAGCGCGTCCTCGACGTCGGCTGCGGCTCCGGTGCGACGACGTTCGCGTTCGCCAAGGCTGTCGCGCCCGACGGGTTTGCGCTCGGCCTCGACGTCTCTGAGCCGATGCTGTCGCAGGCGCGTGCACTGGCGCCAAAGGGCCTGCCGCTCGATTTCGTGCTGGCGGATGCGACGGTGTACCCGTTCGAGCCGGCGAGCTTCGATCTGCTCGCCTCGCGCTTTGGCGTGATGTTCTTCGCCGATCCGATCGCGTCCTTCACCAATCTGCGACGCGCGCTGAAGCCGTCGGGTCGGCTCGCCTTCGCCTGCTGGCGCGAGCCCAAGGAGAATCCGTGGATGATGGCGCCGCTGATGGCGGTCTACAAGCACGTGCCGAAGATGCCGCCGGTCGGGCCGGAGGAGCCGGGCCCGTTCGCCTTCGCCTCGGAAGAGCGCGTGATGCGCATCCTGAAAGGCGCAGGCTTCGTGGACGTGGCGATGCAGCCGCAAAATCTGCCGATGGATGTCGCGATCGGCGGCGGCCTCGATGCGGCGGTCGACGGTGCGCTCCAGATCGGCCCCGCCAGCCGTGCGCTGCAGGGCCATCCGCCGGAGACGTACGAGGCCGCCAAGGCGTCGATCCGTGAGATGCTGACGCCATTCCTGAAAGGGCAGAGCGTGGCGTTGCAGGGTGCGATCTGGATCGTGACGGCGAAGGTGGGGTGAGGCTCGGCGCTCTCTCCACGCCCGTCATTGCGAGGAGCGAAGCGACGAAGCAATCCAGAGTCTTTCTGCGGAAGGATTCTGGATTGCTTCGCTGCGCTCGCAATGACGAAAATCTACGAACTGGGTCACTTGCGGCCGCAGATATGAGTTGGTCGAACTCGACGACAGCACACTGCCGTGGAGGGGGAGCCGTCACGCGCTTTGATCCTCGAGATTTCAGCTGCTGGCGTGTAGTGGTTGACCGAGCAGCAGGGCCAGCTAGGTCGCCTTCGCAGTGAGCACACGCTCGATGAGCGACAGCAGGGCGCCGCCCAGATCGCTGGCGGCGTCGATCTGATCGAACACGGGGTAGTGTGGGCGGGCTTCGTGGCCGATCAAGACGGCTGCGAGTTGCACCTCGCCAGTTCCTCGGATCCGTTCGATCACGTCGCGGAGGTGATCCCAGAGGTAGTCCTTGCCATTGGCTTGAAGCGTCGAGTCATCGACCGGCGCGCCGTCAGACAAGACAATGAGATGCTTGCGTCGTTGCGGCAAGCCTCGCAAGCGGCGTTCCGCCCACAGGATTGCTTCGCCGTCGATATTCTCCTTGAGCAAATCTGGGCGGAGCATCTGGCCGAGATGCCACGCGCTGATGCCCTTGTCATTCGGGCTTTGGTATACGATGTGAAGGAGATCATTCAACCGGCCCGGGTTTTCTGGTGGTCTAAAGCGCCACTTCCACCGCCTGCGCGAGCGTCCGCCACGCCATTGCGAGGTTGTGAAGCCAAGCACCTCGTGCGCGATCCCTAGCGATTCCAGAAACCTGTGGACCACTTCTATCGTGGCTGCCGTGTACAGGATCTTTTGCCCCCGCATTGAGCCCGAATGGTCGATGAGTATGGAGACGACGGCATCCGCCCGTCCGGCGTCTCCAAGAGTCGATCTGATCCGGATCGCAGTCTCGGAAGCAGTAATTTCGAGGTCTGTTTTCCAAGGCAGCAGGCGCATTGCCAGCACCCGCCTGGCCTCGTCGAGCGCCGCTTGCTCGTTGGGGGATAGCGGTCCCAGGACTGAGTCGATCTCGCCCGCGCGGATCTCTTTGTCAAACTTAGTCGTATAGACGCGATATTCCGACGGCATGCGCTTTTCGACGGCAGGGATGGGCCAGGGGCAGTCTCACATTTTGAGCAGCGCCGGTGCAACCGGCAACCGGCACAGCCGTTGTCGTCTCCTCACACCACATCATCCGGCGCCAGCGCGCAGCCGTTGTCTGGATGCGTCTCGACCTGAAGCGTGGTGTGGCCGATGCGGAAGGAGCCCTTCAGCAGCTGCGCCGTCTGCATCAGGAATGCGTCGTCCGTGCCCGTGGGCATGACGAGGTGGCAGGTCAGCGCCGTCTCGGTGGTGGAGATCGGCCAGACATGGAGATCGTGGATCCCTGAGACGCCGGGACGCGCCAGAAGGAAAGCTCTGATCGCGGCGAGGTCGGTGCCCTTGGGCGCGGCCGCCATCGACATGTCGATGGAGCCCCGCAGCAGGCTGGTGGTGCTCCAGAGGATGGTTGCGCAGATGACGAGGCTGGTGACGGGATCGAGCCAGAGCCAGCCGGTCCAGATGATCAGCGCCGCCGAGATCACGACGCCGAGTGACACCGCGGCGTCCGCCGCCATGTGCAGGTACGCGCCCTCGATGTTGATGTCGTCGCTGCGTCCGCGCGCGAACAGCATCGCGGTGAAGCCGTTGATGAGGATGCCGATGCCCGCCACCACCATCACGGTGACGCCCGCGACCGGCTCCGGTTCGCGCAGGCGCAGGATCGCTTCCCAACCGATCGCGCCGGTGGCGACCAGCAAGAAGATGGCGTTCGCCAGCGCCGCCAGGATGGTGGAGGCGCGCAGGCCATAGGTGAAGCGGCCGCTCGGCGCGCGTCGCGCTGCGATCGAGGCGCCCCAGGCGATGACGAGGCCGAGCACGTCGGACAGGTTATGGCCGGCGTCGGCGAGCAGGGCGGTGGAGTTGCCGATGTAGCCGTAGATCGCCTCGGCGACGACCAGCGCGGTGTTGAGCGAAATGCCGAGCGCGAACGCCTTGCCGAAATTCGCGGGGGCATGGACATGGCCGTGCCCATGATCATGGCCATGATCATGCGAATGGCCGGCATGATCATGGTGGTGATGAGCGTGGTGATCGTGGCCCAATTCTAGCGCTCCCCGGAAGCCGCCAAATCAGGCGTCATTGTAGGCGTTTCGCGCGCCCCGTCACGGCGGAACAGCACGTAGAGCGCCGGCAGCACCAGCAGGGTCAGGACGGTCGAGGAGATGATGCCGCCGATCACCACGGTCGCGAGCGGCCGCTGCACCTCGGCGCCGGCGCCGGTGGCGAGAGCCATCGGCACGAAGCCGAGCGAGGCGACGAGCGCCGTCATCAGCACCGGCCGCAGCCGCGTCAGTGCGCCTTCGCGCACTGCCTCCGCGATGGGGCGCCCCTCGCTGCGCAGCCGCTCGATGAAGGCGATGATGACGAGGCCGTTGAGCACGGCGACGCCCGACAGCGCGATGAAGCCGACACCGGCGCTGATGGAGAGGGGAATGTCGCGCAGCAACAGCGCGGCAACGCCGCCGGTCAGCGCCAGCGGCACGCCGGAGAACACCAGCGCCGCGTCGGCCGCCGATCCCATGCTCATGAACAGCAGCAGGAACACCAGCAGCAACGCCACCGGCACCACGATGGTCAGCCGCTTGGTCGCCGAGACCAGCTGCTCGAACTGGCCGCCCCAGCCGATGAAGTAGCCCGGCGGCAGCTTGACCTTCTCGGCCACCGCTGTCTCGGCCTCGGCCACGAAGGAGCCGAGGTCGCGCGCGCGGACATTGGCGGTGACGACGATCCGTCTCTTGCCGTTCTCGCGGCTGATCTGGTTGGGCCCGGGCGTCGCATCGACGGTTGCGACCGACGACAGCGGCACGTAGCGCATCTGGGCGAGGGGAGAGGCGACGAGGGCGGTTCGAATGGCCGGGCCGGAGCCGGCCTCCTCGCCAGGCGGCAACGGGATGGGAATCGCCCGGATCGCCTCGAGATTGCCGCGCAAATGCTCGGGCAAGCGGACCACGATGTCGAAACGGCGGTCGCCCTCGAACAGCTTGCCGGCGGACTTGCCGCCGACTGCGATCTCGACGATGCCCTGCACCTCAGCGACGCTGAGACCGTAGCGGGCGAGCGCCTGGCGGTCGAGCGGCACGGTGAGGATCGGCAGGCCCGCGACCTGCTCGATCTTGACGTCGCTGGCGCCTCGGATGCCCCGGATCGCGGCCTCGACCTGCTTTGCGGCACCTTGCAGGATGTCGAGGTCGTCGCCGAAAATCTTGACGCCGACATCGCTGCGCACGCCGGAGGTCAGCTCGTTGACCCGGAACTGGATCGGCTGGGAAAGTTCATAGGCGCTGCCGGGAATGTCGTCCGCGGCATGATCGATGGCCTCGACCACCTCCGATTTCGGCTTGTCCGGGTCGGGCCATTCGCTGCGCGGCTTGAGCATGATGTAGCCGTCGGTCTGCGCCGGCGACATCGGGTCGGTCGCGATCTCGGCGGTGCCGATGCGGGTGAAGAACTCCTTCACCTCCGGAATCTGCGTGATGCGCTTTTCCAGCGCCTTCTGCAGATCCAGCGATTGCGTCAGGCTGGTGCCGGGAATCCGGATCGAGGCAAGCGCGACGTCGCCTTCGTCCAGGCTCGGAATGAACTCGCCGCCCATGCGCGAAGCAGCGATCCCACTGGCGATCACGATGAGCGCGGCCACGATGGCGACGGCCGCGCGGTTGTCGATGGCCCAGCGGAGCAGGGGCAGATAGCCGCGCTTCGCCATCCGCATGAACAGGTTTTCGTGCTCGGAGACCTTGCCGGTGACGAAGATGGCCACCGCCGCCGGCACGAAGGTGATGGAGAACAGCACGGCGGCGCCCAGCGCCATCAGCACGGTCAGCGCCATCGGCGTGAACATCTTGCCTTCGACGCCGGTCAGCGTCAGCACGGGCAGGTAGACCACCGCGATGATCAGCGTTCCGAACAGGCTCGGCTTGATGACTTCGCTCGACCCGCGCAGGATCGCGCGCAGCCGCTCCGGGAGCGTGAGCAGGCGCCCCTTCTCGCGCTGGGCCGCAGCCAGCATGCGCAGGCAATTCTCGACGATGATCACTGCACCGTCGACGATGATGCCGAAATCGATCGCGCCCAGGCTCATCAGGTTCGCGCTGACCCTGGTCTCGACCATGCCGGTGATCGTCATCGCCATCGATAGCGGAATGACGCAGGCCACCACGAGCGCCGCGCGGATGTTGCCGAGGATCAGGAACAGCACCGCCACCACCAGCGCCGCGCCCTCCAGCAGGTTGTTCCTGACGGTGCGGATGGTGGCTTCGACGAGGTCGGTGCGATCGTAGACGGTCCGCGTCACGACGCCTTCGGGCAGCGATTTGGCGATGTCCTCGAGCCGGGCCGCGACGCGGCGCGCCACCGTGCGGCTGTTCTCGCCGATCAGCAGCATGGCGGTGCCGAGCACGGTTTCCTCGCCGTCGCGCGTCGCAGCTCCCGTGCGCAGATCGCGGCCCTCGGTGACGGTCGCGACGTCCCTGATCCTGACGGGATTGCCGCCGCGCGAGCCGATCACGATGTCCTGGATCTCGCTGATGTTGCCGACCTGGCCCGGCGAACGAACCAGATATTGCTCGCCGTTGCGCTCGATATAGCCGGCGCCGACATTGGCGTTGTTGGCGGCGAGCGCCGTCATCACGTCGCGGAAGCCGAGCCGGTAGGCCATCAGCTTGCCGGGGTCCGGCAGTACGTGGAATTGCCGTTCGAAGCCGCCGATGGTGTTGATCTCGATCACGCCGGGCACGTTGCGAAGCTGCGGCTTGATGATCCAGTCCTGCACGGTGCGCAATTCGGTCAGCGAATAGTCGTGGCCGCCTTGCGTCTTCGCGCCCGCCTTGGCCTCGACTGTGTACATGAAGATTTCGCCGAGCCCGGTCGAGACCGGGCCCATCGCGACCTCGACGCCAACAGGCAGCTGGTCCTTCACCTGCTGGATGCGTTCGCCGACGAGCTGGCGGGCGAAGAAGATGTCGGTGCCGTCCTTGAAGACGACCGTCACCTGGCTGAGGCCGTAGCGCGACAGCGAGCGGGTGTAGTCGAGTTTCGGCAGGCCTCCCATCGCGGTCTCGACCGGGAAGGTGATGCGCTGCTCGGTCTCGAGCGGGGAATAGCCGGGCGCGCGGGTGTTGATCTGGACCTGGACGTTGGTGACGTCAGGCACGGCGTCGATCGGCAGGCGCTGGAAGTTCCAGGCCCCGAAAGCGATGGCGCCGAGCGCGAGCAGGAGGACCAGCCAGCGCTGGGCAAGCGAGACGGCGATGAGGCGCTCAATCATGCTCGGCCTCGCCCTTGCCCATCTCCGCCTTCACGACAAAACTGTTCTCGGCGACGTAATGCTCGCCGGCAGAAAGCCCCGCCTTGATCTCGACGTGGCGGGGATCGGAATCTCCAAGCTCGACCGGGCGGGCCTCGATCTTGTCGCCGTCCTCGCGGACGAACACGATGGTCCGGCTCTCCAGCGTCTGAATCGCGCTCCGGCGCACGGCGACCGCGACGTTGCGTGCCGCAAGGATCAGCCGCGCCGTGACGAACAGGCCGGGGCGCAGGCGCCCGTCCGGGTTTTGCAGCACCACGCGCGCCAGCGCGGTCTGGGTCTCGCTACTGCCGATCGGCGCCATGTAGGAGATCGTGCCCTTGATCTCGCCGCGGCCGTCGTCGGGATCGATCAGCACCTCGTCGTTGAGGTGGACACGCCGGAGATCCTGCCGGTAGATCGACAGATCGACCCAGATGGTGGAGAGGTCGGCGACGACGAAGGCCGGCTTCTGTTCGGAGGCGTATTCGCCGAGCGAGATCTGCCGCTCGATGATGGTACCGGCAATCGGCGCCTTGAGCTCATAGACGGTGAGGCTCTGGTTGCTCTCGATCGCGGCAAGCAGATCGTCCTTGGCGACCTTGTCGCCGATGCGCTTCAGGATGGATTTGACGACGCCCGGAAAGCGCGGCGTCACCTGCACCACGGCTTCCTGGTTCGCGCGCAGGATGCCGTTGAAGGCGAGCGTGTCGGTCAGCGTCGCGCTCGCGGCCTCCGCCAGCGTGACGCCAGCGGCGGCCAGCTTGACGTCGGAGATGCGGATGCGGTCGGCGCCGTGCTCGTCCTGCTCGACATGGTCGTTCGGCTTCTTTTCGGCATGCTCGGCATGCTCGGTGTGTGCGAGCTTGTCCGGGGCGAGCAGGGAATAGCCGTAAGCGCCGAGCGCGGCGGCAACGATGGCAACGACGATGGTGGAGGACGTCTTCATCGTGCGCTCTCCCGCGCCAGCGTGAAGGGATTGCCGACGAGGCCTTCGATGATCGCAACGCCGGCGTGGAAATTCTGCAGCGCCTCCTGCTCGCGGAGCCGCGCCTGGGTGACGCTGGCCTGGGCATCGAGCACCTCGAGCAGGGTGAAGCGGCCCTGGCCGTAGCCTTGCGAGATCGCCTCGGACGCTTCGACTGCCTTGGGAATGGCGGTCTCGCGCAGCACCGCGAGCTCGCGCAGCGAGCCCTGCAGCGAGTCGTAGGCGCGCCCGGCAATCACGATCAGCGTGTTACGGTTGGCCTCGCGCTCGGCTTTGGTCTTGGCAAGGCTTTCCTGCGCCGACAGGATGTTGCCCTGGTTCCGGTCGAACACGGGGATCGGAACCGAGAGGGACAGCCGCACCGCGTCGTCATTGGTCTCGCTATAGTGACGCCAGCCGGCGGCAATCCGTACATCAGGATAAGGCTTGAGCCGCGCCAGCAGCAGCTCGGCGTTGCGCTGGGCAAACACCGCGGTCCAGCGCACCAATTGCGGATTGGCGTCGATGGCCGCGACCACCGATTGGAACGTCGGCGGCTTGCCCATGGTGTCGAGCCGGCCGGAGACCTCGCCGAATTTCGCGGCGGGATCGCCCATCAGCACCGCAAGCTCGCGCCGGGCGCTCGCCAGGCTCGCCTTGAAGCGTTCGCGGTCGGCCCTCACCAGGGCGGAGGCGACCTCGGCGCGGCCGGTCTCGGCCGGCGAGGAGGCGCCGGCCTCGACACGGCGGCGCAGCAGTGGGGTCAGGCGGTCGATGGCGGCGATCTGCTCGTCGAGGATCTGGATGCGGCGCTGCGCGCCGAGCACGCTGAGGAAGGCGATCGCGGTCTCCGACAGCACTTCGAGCCTGACGGCCTTGCGCTGGATCGCCGCGACTTCGACACCGGCCGCTCCGGCCGCGATCCGCGCGTCGCGCTTGCCGAACAGCTCGAAGGCCTGGCTGATCTGGAGCGTGGTCTCGGCCGATCGCGTCCCGCGATATTTGCCGGAGCCGAACGAATCGTCCTGCTCGTACGACAGCTCCGGATTGAGCAGCGCGCCGGCCTGGATGCGCTGGCCCGTGGCGATGCCGACGTCGCGCTCCGCCGCCGTCAGTCGCGGGCTCGCGGCCAGCGCGCGCGACAGTGCACTGCGCATCGTCAAAGTCTGGGCCTGCGACGGCGGTGCAAGCGCCACTCCGGCAATCAGACACGCTGCCGCGCACGCCAGGCGCGCGGCAATTCCCCTGCGAAACATGAAACCGACCTGTAAAGGATGAACCTAATGGGCGCTGAACGCCCGACCAAACCGTTCAGGCAATGCGTTTGGGGGGCGGAGAGTCGGTTTCGGGGACAATGCCGGCGAGCCGGGAGGCATGTTGCGGGCGTGTTGCCGGCACGGGCGCGACCGACGCGGCCGATGGCGCCGGCTGGGTGACCGTCAGCCAGAAGCAGCCATGACAATGATGTCCGCCGACGGCCTTGTGGTCGCTATGGCCCGAGGGTTCGTCCAGGACCGCGGCAGTTTCCGAGCCGCCGCCGGGCGTGGTCACGTCGATATCGTGCGAGGCGTGCAGGGCGCCCGCAAGCAGATAGACCACCGCGATCAGCACGGACAGCAGCCCGCGCCAATGGCACGGACGGCAGGTTGCTGAGGGCTGGCGGGTGGCGAGCACGACGTCACTCTGGTTGCGGTCGATGCCCGGCCTAGCATGGCGGCCGGAACAGTGTCGACCCGCAACATTGTTACGTCCCTGGAACAATTGCCGCAGCGGTGCACGCGAGCCAATCGCGTTTCATCGGCGGGCGATATGGCGCCGGCGCGAAGCCAATGTCTCGATCGTGGCCATGCGAACCGGCGCCGGTGCGGCGGTCGCAGACACGGAAAGGCCCCAGCCGGAACTAGCCGACTGAGGCCTTGTGCTCACAATCTTCATCCTTGGGACTCCAGCACTCAATTCGCATCCCGCCCATTCGTTCCCGCCGATCTCTGCAATTTGGAACGTTCCTCATACGTCGCGATTAGGCGTCAGAAGAAACTGAGGAGGACGGACAATGGACGGACTGATTTATCTGATCGGCTTGGTCGTCGTCATCATGGCGATCCTGTCGTTCTTCGGCCTGCGTTGAGGCGGCCGCAATGACGGTCGAAACGCTCATGCGGGAAGAAATCATGGAAGGCGGCCTGGAAGGCGAAGCCCCCCGCACAATCCAATGGAGCTCGGTGTTCGCAGGCGCTCTCGCCGCCAGCGCAATGTCGTTCATCCTGATCGGATTTGGTGTCGCGGTCGGCTTGGGGGTCAGTTCGGCCTCGCCGACTTGGCGCGATGCATCGGCAGCGCTGGCGCTGCTCTCCGGACTCTATTTGATCATCCAGGCGATCGTCAGCTTCGGCTTCGGCGGCTACATCGCCGGCCGGACGGCCCGACCGGCGCCTGCGCTTGCAACCATCGAGGATGATTGCGAGCGGCGGGACGGCCTGCACGGGCTGACTTCCTGGGCCCTGGCGGTGCTGGCTGGCGCGGCTCTGCTCGCGCTTCTCGGCGCTGCCGCGCTCGATCGTTCGCCGATGCGGAGCTCAGCCAGCAATACGTCCGCGGCCGAGCCTCTGTTGAGCTATGAGCTCGACAAGCTGTTTCGCGCACCCCGCCGCGCGCCGAACATCGATCTGAGGGAGGCGCGGGCTGAAGCGGGACGCATTCTGATGACGTCGTCCAGCCACAGCGGTGTCAGCACCGATGACCGGGCCTACCTGGTGCAACAGGTTGCTGGTCTCACAGGGCTGGCGGCCCCCGACGCCGAACGGCGCGTCGATGCGCTGATCGCGGATTCGAGGACGGCGATCAACCGCGCGCGTCGCAACTCGATCATCGTGGCATTTTCGGTCGCGGCCGCGACCCTGATCGGCGCCGCGGTGGCCTGGGCTGCAGCCGTCGCCGGCGGTCGGCATCGCGATGGAGAGCCGTTGCCGAACTGGATGGCGAGCTCAAATCGTTTCCATCGCAATCCGCGCGTGATGCCGGTGCCGTAGTTTTCGAGGCGTGCCTCTACCTGCCTGTGCCCGCGTGTCGGCGGACGAACTCGGTAACGAGACTTGTGACGTCCGCCGGGCGCTCCAGGCTGGGGAGATGGGCTACGTCAGGCATTTCATGGCCCTGCGCGCCCGGGACTGCCGCGACGACGTGGCGACAGCGATCCTGAACATAGGGGAAGTCGAGTTCACCCCAGACGACAAGGGTAGGCACCGCGATCTCATGAAGCCGGTGGTAGAAGGGTTGAATATCGACGTCTGATCCGAACGGTGCGGAGCGGAGTGCGATGCCGTTCATGTCGAGGAGCAGATCGCGGGCGGGACCGGTGACGCGGCCTTCGAGAGCCAGCGGACCATCCAGCCACAGGCGCGCCTTCATCGCGTTCAACCGTTCGAGGTCGCCGGAGGCCTCGGCCTGCTTCGATTGCTTCATCAACGCCTCGATGTCGGGGGCATAGTCCGGATCGGGTGCGCCTGCGACATTCGGAGCGATCAGAACGAAGGCGCGAACGCGGGAGGGATGCCGGACCGCGGCATCGAGCGCGATGCGCCCGCCGAGGGAGCAGCCGACGAGGATTGCGGGCTGGCCGCCTGCGGTTGCCTCCAGCACCGCGACGAGGTCGGCGAGGGCGGAAAAGTCTTCAGGCTCGGCGCGGGTTTCGCCGAACCCGCGTCGGTCATAAGCGACCACCTTGTGGGTGGCGCTCATCCGATCGAATTGGGCGCGCCACATGCGCCGGTCGCACACATTGGCATGAAGAAAGACGACGGTCTCGCCGTCGCCTGCGACTTCCGTTGCGAGGCTGGCACGGCCGGATGCGATGTATTGCATCGAATTGCGAAGTCGATTCTCGTCGCGCGTCAGGCCTTCTCCTCCCAGATCATCGCGAGATGGACGATGGTCTGCACCGCCTTTTCCATGTCCTGCCGGCTGACCCATTCGAGCCGGGAGTGAAAGGCGTGCTCGCCGGCAAAGATGTTGGGGCAGGGCAGGCCCATGAAGGAAAGGCGCGAGCCGTCGGTGCCGCCGCGGATCGCGGTGCGCATCGGGCGCAGCCCGGCGCGGCGGATCGCCTCGATGGCGTATTCGAGCACGTGCGGGTGACGGTCGATCACCTGCTTCATGTTGCGGTATTGCTCCTTCACCTCGAATTTGTAGGTCGAGCGCGGATAGTCCTTCATCACGTCCTTGACGATGCTCTCGAGCAGATCCTCCTTCTCCTTCAGCCCTTCCTCGCTGAAGTCGCGGACGATGAAGGACAGCGTCGCCTGCTCCAGCGCGCCCTCGATGCCGATCGGATGCAGAAAACCCTGCTTGCCCGAGGTCGTCTCCGGCGAGCAGCCTTCGCGAGGCAGCCGCTCGACGATGGCAGCCGCGATCTTGATGGCGTGCTCCATCTTGCCCTTGGCGTAGCCGGGATGAGCGCTGACGCCGTTGATGGTGATGGTGGCGCCATCGGCCGAGAAGGTCTCGTCCTCGACGCAGCCGGCGCTTTCGCCGTCCATGGTGTAGCCGAAATCGGCGCCGAGCTTCTTCAGGTCGACATTGTCGACGCCGCGGCCGATCTCTTCGTCCGGCGTGAACAGGATCTTGATGGTGCCGTGCTTCACGTCGGGATTGTTGATGAAGAAATGCGCGGCATCCATGATCTCCGCGACGCCGGCCTTGTTGTCGGCACCCAACAGCGTCGTGCCGTCAGTGGTGATGATGTCGTTGCCGATCTGGTTCTTCAGCGCCGGATGCTCATTGAAGCGGATCACCTGGCTGGGGTCGCCCGGCAGGGCGATATCGCCGCCGCGATAGTTCTTCCAGATCTGCGGCTTGACGTCCTTGCCGGTGACGTCGGGCGAGGTGTCCATGTGTGAGCAGAAGCAGATCACCGGCACCTTCTTGTCGGTGTTGGCCGGGATCGTGCCGTAGACGTAGCCGTAATCGTCGAGATGGGCGTCCGCGACGCCCATGGCCTTCAGCTCGGCAGCGAGCACGCGGCCGAGATCCTTCTGCTTCTCGGTCGAGGGCGAGCGGGGGGATTCCGGATCGGACTGGGTGTCGATGGTGACGTAGCGCAGGAAGCGCTCGGTCACGGTGTGCGAAAAGGTGAGAGAGGACATTTCTGGTCAACCGCCGGGTCAGGGGATGAGATGCGATATACCAGAAAGCGGGCCGCGTCGCGGCTGGATCGAGATGAGAACAGGCCTAACGAAACCTTGCCTCAAATCGCCTCTTTCAGTTCCTTGACCGGACGGAAGGTGACCTTCTTGCTCGCCTTGATGTGGATCGCCTCGCCGGTGGCGGGATTGCGGCCGGTGCGGGCGGCGCGCTTGCGGACCTGGAGGATGCCGAGACCGACAATGCGGACGCGGTCGCCCTTCCGCAGGTGCTTGGCGATCAGGTCGACCATGTCGGTCAGAACCGCCTCGGCGTGCTTTTTCGAGAGCTCCTGGCTCTCGGCGATATCGGCGGCGAGATGCTTGAGCGTGATGGTGGCGGGAGTGGCTGCCTTCTTCGCCGAATCTTTCTTCGCCGAATCCTTCTTAGCCATGGCTGGCCTCCTCGATTCCAATGACAGGGAGGCCCCGGAAATCCCGGTCATGCGTGGGGAATCCCTCCAAGCCTTGGAAGGCGTAGACGATTCGGGCGCGGGCTGACCATGCCGAGAGTTCCCGCCGTGCGCGGTCAAATGCCGGCGCAGATGCCGTGGGCGTTGAGAAGTTCAGGCTAAGGCTATGAAGGGATTGCCAAAATGGCGCGAGAGACGGGGCTCGAACCCGCGACCTCCGGCGTGACAGGCCGGCGCTCTAACCAACTGAGCTACTCCCGCGTGGTTCGCTCGATGCGCGCGGAACGAGGGGGGAATTAAAGGCGGGGCTGGGTGAAGTCAAGGACGTTGCGCTTCCCCGGTGCATCTCGGCTAAGCATTGCTCCGGAAAACGAAAAAGGCCGCCCGAAGGCGGCCATTGGTCAGCCCGGAAGAGGATTATCAGCGAATCTCCGAGGTCCCGGCGCTCGTCACCACCACCGGCTTGCCGGCCTTGATCACTTGGGTGGATTGGGCGGTCTGGCTGTAATCGGCATTGGTACGGGCTGCGATCCCGAAGCCGGCCACCATGATGCCGGCTACCAGCGCCACCACCACGATCTTGAGGTGGGTCGCACGATCAGCAGAGTGAATTGAGTGGTTCATCTGAGCCTCCCGACGGGCTTTGCCGCCGTCTATGGCTGTTGTCTTAAGGACCATCTGTTTCCGGATGGTTTCGCGGGTTCCGCAAAATGGTTTCATCTCGCCGCCGGGCTGGCTTCGTCCGCCGGCACCTGAGGGCGGGGGCCCGGTTGGTCGCGTCCGGCTCCGCCGATGCCTGGCGACCTGTCCCGGGCTTCCGCAAGCTGATTGGAAAATCGGGTAATCCGAAAAGAAGCCAGGCCGACTCGGACATGTTGGATCGTTTCTAAGAGCCGTTCTAAGAAGCTTTCAATTAGGGAATTTTCGCGCCCTCCCATAAGCGTGACGTCCGAGCGCATGCCGTCCGGGGACAGCGGCATGACGTATCGAACATGCAGCTTTGGGGTGGCGCGTTGAACAGTCTTGGAATGCTGCGGTCGGCCGTGTTGGCGACCGCGTCCGCTTTGGTCTTGATGCCGCAGGCATCACTTGCACAATCTTCCTCGCAGAGTGGGGCGCAGAACCTGCCGTCGGTGACGGTCACCGCGCCGGAAGCCCGCCGCCGCGCGGCCACAACTCCTCAGCGCCGTCTGCCGCGGGCGTCGGAACAGGTCGCCACTCGAAACAGACCGCAGCAGCCGCCGCGCAATGTCGGCTTCGTCGAGACTCCGCGCGGTCCGGTGAACGGTTACGTCGCCGGACGCAGCTCGTCGGGCACCAAGACCAACACGCCGATCATGCAGACGCCGCAATCGGTGTCCGTCATCGGCGCCGAGCAGATCCGCGACCAGAAGCCGATGAAGCTCGACGAAACCCTGCGCTACACCGCCGGCGTGCGCGCCGGGACATTCGGCGCCGATACGCGCAACGATTGGTGGCTGATCCGCGGCTTCAAGTCCGACGACATCGGGCTGTTCCTGGACGGCATGCAGCTGTTCTACACCGCCTATGCGAGCTGGCGGCTGCCGCCGTCCAACATGGAACGCGTTGAGGTGCTCCGCGGTCCGTCCGCCGTGCTCTATGGCGGATCGAGCCCGAGCGGCATCGTCAACGTCATCAGCAAACTGCCGCCGGCCGAGCCGATCCGCTACATCGAGACCGGAGTGAACAATTTCGGCAATGCTTATGTCGGCTTCGATGTCGGCGGGCCGGTTGCGACGCAGCCTCAGGATGGCAAGCTGTTCTATCGCGTCGTCGGCGAGGTCAGGAACGGCGGCACGCAGGTCGACTTCACGCCTGATAACAACTATTTCATCGCGCCGTCATTCACCTGGAAGCCTGATGCCGATACGACCTTCACGGTTCTCGCGTCGGCGTCGAAGACGGACACCCGCGGCATCAACTTCCTGCCGTACCAGGGCACGGTGACCAACGCACCGTTCGGCAAGATCCCGACCAGCTTCTTCGTCGGCGATCCCGGCGTCGACAAGTTCACGCGCGAGCAGGAGATGCTCGGCTACCAGTTCGAGCGCAATCTCACCGATGACCTCACGTTCCGGCAGAATGCGCGGTTCGCGCACGTCGATGTGACCTATCGCGGCTACGTCGGCAACGGCTATACCAATGCGACGGCCGGCGACATCTTCCGTTATAATTGGTATGCGAAGGACACGGCCAACCAGGCCAATCTCGACAACCAGTTGGAGTATCGTTTCGATACCGGCCCGGTGAAGCACACGATGCTGTTCGGCGTCGATCTGAGAGGCTACCAGATCGACGACTATCAAGCCTTCAGTTTCGTCGGGGTTCCGTCGATCAACGCGCTGAATCCAGCGTATGGTGTGGGTGACATTCCGATCACCGGCGATCCGTTCAGTAATGTCAGGATTACGCAGAAGCAGGCCGGCACCTATCTTCAGGATCAGATGAAGCTCGGCAACTTCACGCTGGTGCTGAGCGGGCGCAATGACTGGGTCGAGACGACTCAGGCCGCTCGTGATACCGGCGCCACCGTCGCCAGCCGCGATGACAGCAGGTTCAGCGGGCGCGCCGGATTGATCTATAATTTCGACAACGGCATCGCGCCCTACGTCTCTTACGCGACCAGCTACAATCCGATCATTGGCATCAATAGTGCAACGAAGCGCCTGTTCCTGCCGGAGACCGGCCAACAGGCCGAAGTCGGCGTGAAGGTCGCTCCCAAGGGCTTCGACGGCTACTTCACCGCCTCGGTCTTCAACCTGAAACGTCAGAACGTGGCCACCACCGATCCGGTGATCCCCACGTTGCAGAACCAGACCGGCGAGGTGACTTCGCGCGGCATCGAGCTCGAAGTAGTGGCCAACGCCACCAAGGAGCTGAAGTTCATCGGCGCCTTCACGGCCTATCATCTCTTCACCAGCAAGGATCTCAATCCGGCGCTGGTCGGGAAGACGCCGACCAACACGCCTGAGCTCCTGGTGTCGGGCTGGGCCGACTACACCTTCAAGGACGGACCGCTCGAAGGGTTCGGCTTCGGCGGCGGGGTCCGCTACGTCGGCTCGTCCTGGGCCGACCAGGCCAACACCCTCGAGGTCCCCGCGGTCGTGCTCGGCGATCTCGCGCTCCACTACGAATGGCAGAACTGGCGGACCGCGCTGAACGTGATCAATCTGACCGACAAGATCTACGTCGCGAGCTGCGCGTCGGCCGCGTCATGCTTCTACGGCGACCGCCGGCGCGTGACCGCCAGCGTCTCCTACAAATGGTGAGGATGGGCGAGGGGAGACATCGGTCGGGCCGGCCTGATCTCGACCGTCCCTCTGTCCCTGTTTGGACTGCCGCCGGTCTTCGATCACGCATTTGATGAGCTCCCGGGCTATGCCCCCCTGGCCCGAAGCTCATCCGAGCGCGGCACGCGCGACGGCCCTCCACGTCGCCGTCGCCGCGCTCGCGGCGGGGTCCGATCGGACGGCACTATAGCGCAAGTCGATGCCGATCCCGCAGGAGGCAGGCCCGGTCCTCACCGCGATGCATGGCTCGTCTGATGGCCTGCGCCTGTGGATAGGTGTCCTTGCTCCAACTTGTCTTGAACCTTGTCTTGGCTCGCGGCTGACAATCACCGGCCCCTCGGGCGCTGCAGCTTCGGATTTGGCCAGCCAAGCTGTCGCCGGGGACAGTCGAAGGTTCCTGAGGTGGGTGTTATCCCTCGCTGCGTGCGCTGCCGCAGCCGAAAACCCGGCGTTTTCCTCGGGCGATCGACGGCAAGGCGCTGCCGTGGCCCGCGCGCCGCAATCTCCGAGCTGCTCCCCTTGCAAAACGGCTGACCGCCCTTGCTGGGCCCTGCGATCTGCTCCATACCAACGCGGGGTGATTCCGGGATTTTTGCCGTTCTGGGAGCGGCAAAGGGCCTGAAAAGACCGTGTCTTGCGCCCATTGGTGCACTGCGCTAAGGCTCAGAATAATTCCAAACCGGACGAATCCGTGGCTGTCCCGAGGCTGCGGGAAAAAGGGCTCGCCATGAGCGGCATTCTGCAGAACTATCTTCCACTCGTCGTCTTTATAGGGGTAGCGGGCCTGATCGGCCTCGTGCTGCTGATCGCGCCGTTCATCGTGGCGTTCCAGCAGCCGGATCCGGAAAAGCTGTCGGCGTATGAATGCGGCTTCAACGCCTTCGACGACGCGCGCATGAAGTTCGATGTCCGCTTCTACCTGGTCGCCATCCTCTTCATCATCTTCGACCTCGAGGTGGCGTTCCTGTTTCCCTGGGCGGTGGCGTTCGGCAAGCTTGGCGCGACCGGCTTCTGGTCCATGGTGGTGTTTCTCGCCGTGCTGACGGTCGGGTTCGCCTATGAATGGACGAAGGGAGCACTGGAATGGGATTGACCCCTGTAGCGTCCACGGGCCCGGTCGTCGCGCCGGCCCCCAAGGGCATCCTGGACCCGTCGACCGGCAAGCCGGTCGGCGCCAATGATCCGTTCTTCCTCGAGGTCAATTCCGAGCTGTCCGACAAGGGCTTCTTCGTGGCCGCGACCGACGACCTCATCACCTGGGCGCGCACCGGCTCCCTGATGTGGATGACCTTCGGTCTCGCCTGCTGCGCGGTCGAGATGATGCAGGTGTCGATGCCGCGCTACGACGTCGAGCGCTTCGGCTTCGCGCCGCGGGCCTCGCCGCGCCAGTCCGACGTGATGATCGTCGCGGGCACGCTCACCAACAAGATGGCGCCTGCGCTGCGCAAGGTCTACGACCAGATGCCGGAGCCGCGCTACGTCATCTCGATGGGCTCCTGCGCAAATGGCGGCGGCTATTATCACTATTCCTACTCGGTCGTGCGCGGCTGCGACCGCATCGTGCCGATCGACATCTACGTGCCGGGCTGCCCGCCCACGGCGGAAGCGCTGCTCTACGGCGTGCTGCTGCTGCAGAAGAAGATCCGGCGCACCGGCACCATCGAACGCTAAGGTTTTACGTCATGGACGACGCCAAGCTCGACGCCCTGGGGCAGACGATCGTTAGCGCGCTTCCGGGCGCCGCCACCGGTCATTCGGTGGCCTTCAACCAGCTCACGGTTGAGGTCGAGGTCAGCAAGATCGTCGAGGTGGTCAAGTACCTCCGCGATGACCCGAGCTGCCGCTTCGTCAGCTTCACCGACATCACGGCCGCCGACTATCCGTCGCGCGAAAAGCGCTTCGACGTGATCTATCACTTCCTGTCACCGACCCTGAATGCGCGGATCCGGCTCAAGGCCCAGGCCGACGAGACCACCCAGGTACCGTCGCTGATCGACGTCTTCCCCGGCGCCGACTGGTTCGAGCGCGAGGCCTACGACCTCTATGGCGTGTTCTTCGTCGGCCATCCCGACATGCGCCGCATCCTCACCGATTACGGCTTCGAGGGTCATCCGCTGCGCAAGGACTTCCCGACCACCGGTTTCGTCGAGGTCCGCTACGACGATCAGGAGAAGCGGGTGGTGTACGAGCCGGTCAGGCTCAACCAGGAGTTCCGCAAGTTTGATTTCTTGTCGCCATGGGAGGGCGCGGATTATCCGGTGCTTCCGGGGGATGAAAAAGCGGGGCCGAAGGTCTGATCATGAACGAGCAACCCGAACAGCTTCGCAACTTCACCATCAATTTTGGACCGCAGCATCCTGCGGCCCATGGCGTGTTGCGTCTCGTGCTGGAACTCGACGGCGAAGTCGTGGCCCGTGTCGATCCCCATATCGGCCTGCTTCATCGCGGCACCGAAAAGCTGATCGAGCAGAAGACCTATCTCCAGGCGATCCCTTACTTCGACCGGCTCGACTACGTCGCGCCGATGAACCAGGAGCATGCCTTCTGCCTCGCCGCCGAAAAGCTGCTCGGCATCGAGGTGCCGCGCCGCGGCCAGCTGATCCGCGTGCTCTATTGCGAGATCGGCCGCATCCTGTCGCATCTGCTCAACGTCACCACGCAGGCGATGGACGTCGGTGCGCTGACCCCGCCGCTGTGGGGCTTCGAGGAGCGCGAGAAGCTGATGGTGTTCTACGAGCGCGCCTCGGGCAGCCGTATGCACGCAGCTTACTTCCGCGTCGGTGGCGTGCATCAGGATCTGCCGCAGAAGCTGGTCGACGACATCGAGGCCTGGTGCGATCCGTTCCTGAAAGTTGTCGACGATCTCGACCGCCTGCTCACCGCCAACCGCATCTTCAAGCAACGCAACGTCGACATCGGCGTGGTGCCGCTGAAGGAGGCCTGGGAGTGGGGCTTCTCGGGCGTGATGGTGCGCGGCTCGGGCGCGGCCTGGGACCTGCGCAAGTCGCAGCCCTATGAATGCTACGCCGAGATGGATTTCGACATTCCGATCGGCAAGAACGGCGACTGCTACGACCGCTATCTGATCCGCATGGAAGAGATGCGCCAGTCCGTGCGCATCATGAAGCAGTGCATCCAGAAGCTGAATGCGCCTGACGGCAAGGGCCCCGTCGTCGTCGAGGACAACAAGGTCGCGCCGCCGCGGCGCGGCGAGATGAAGCGCTCGATGGAAGCGCTGATCCATCACTTCAAGCTCTACACCGAGGGCGTGCACGTGCCGGCCGGCGAGGTCTACGCCGCGGTCGAGGCGCCCAAGGGCGAGTTCGGCGTCTATCTGATCTCCGACGGCACCAACAAGCCCTACAAGTGCAAGATCCGCGCGCCGGGCTTTGCCCATCTGCAGGCCATGGACCACATCTGCCGCGGCCATCTGCTCGCCGACGTCTCGGCGATCCTCGGCTCGCTCGACATCGTGTTCGGAGAGGTCGATCGGTGATGGCGCAGGCGCCAATCCAGTTTGACCGCGCCTCGGGCGCCCTTGAAGGGGCCAACCTGTGGGAGCGGACGGCTGCCTTGGCGCTGGTGACGGGATCGAAGATCTCCTCGCACTTCTCGCATATGGGCTACATCGCCTGCGCGAATTTGCTGCGGAAGACGCTGCCCGAGCGCAACATCGCGATCAAGCTCAACCCCGACGCCGTGTTCGAATTCCCCTACGGCGACGGCTATTGGAGCAAGCTGCTCAACCGCTCCTACAATTACGAGGACGAGCTCGAGCTCTTGTTCGCCGACTCCATCGACGTCGACTACACGCTGCTCGATTGCGGCGCCAATTACGGCTACTGGTCGGTGCTGGTCTCGAGCAAGCCGTTCGGCGCGCACAAGGCGATCGCGATCGAGCCGTCGGGGCAGAACTACCCGAAGCTCGCCAACAACGCCCGCGTCAACGGCGATCGCTTCGAGACGATGAAATGCGCGATCGGCGCGGCCCGCGGCACCGCGCGGCTGTCCGGCACCAAGCACGAAGCCTTCAGCATCGCCGGCGATCCCTCGGCGGGCGGTGAGGAGGTGCCGGTCATCTCGCTTGATGATCTGATCGAGGACGGCAGGGTCGCTGCCACCGGCAAGTATCTGATCAAGCTCGACGTCGAGGGCGTCGAGATCGAGGCGATCAAGGGCGGCGCGCGGCTGCTCCAGGCCGACAGCGTCATCATGTGCGAGGAGCACGGCAGCGACCGCTCCCATGCGGTGTCGCGCTACATCCTCGAGCAGACCCCGCTGAAGCTGATCGTGTTCGATCCGCGCAGCAAACGGATGGAGACCGTGACCGAGCTGTCGATCCTCGACCGCATCAAGGTCTCGACTCACGTCGGCTACAACGTTTTCGGCACCGCAAGCGCATTCTGGCAGGACAGGATCGAAGCCCTGAATGCGAAGACCGCGCGCCGCATGCAGTGAGAGATTGAAGAGATGTCCGTTCGTCGACTAGCACCGAAGGAAGTCCAGCCCGCGAGCTTTGCGTTCACCGAGGAGAACCTCGCGTTCGCCAGGCAGCAGATCGCGAAATATCCAGCCGGACGTCAGGCCTCGGCCGTCATCGCCATTCTCTGGCGCGCGCAGGAGCAGAACGAGGGCTGGGTCTCGGAAGCCGCGATCCGCGTCATCGCCGATATGCTCGACATGCCCTATATCCGGGTGCTGGAGGTTGCGACCTTCTACACCATGTTCCAGCTCGCCCCCGTCGGCAAGAAGGCCCACGTCCAGGTCTGCGGCACCACGCCGTGCCGGCTGCGCGGCGCCGAGGACCTGATCCACGTCTGCGAGCACCGCATCCATCACGAGCCGTTCCATCTGTCCAAGGACGGCAATTTCAGCTGGGAAGAGGTGGAGTGCCTGGGTGCCTGCGTGAACGCGCCGATGGTGCTGATCGGCAAGGACACCTATGAGGACCTGACCAAGGAGAGTTTTGGCAAGGTGCTCGACGGCTTCGCCTCGGGCAATCCGCCCAAGCCCGGTCCGCAGAACGGCCGCCAGTTCTCGGCGCCGATCACCGGGCCGACCACATTGAAGGAGATCACCTGATGCGTGATCTTTCGTCGCCCGCGGGGCAGGAGAGCGGTGCCATGAAGAAGTGGGGCTTCGTTGCGATGCACGCCGTCGTGGCGGCCGCTTTCATCTTCCTGCTGCAGCGTTTCGGCCTGAACGCGTCGCTGGAATCCAGCCTGCTCTGGGCGCTGACCTTCGGCGTCTGCGCCGCCGGACTTGCCTACAAGCAGTCCAATCGTTGATCGGAAAGCACTGATATGCTCGAGGACAAGGACCGCATCTTCAAGAACCTTTACGGCCTCCACGATTGGGGGCTAGAGGGTGCGCGGCGCCGTGGCGCCTGGGATGGCACCAAGGCCATCATCGACAAGGGCCGCGACTGGATCATCAACGAGATGAAGGCCTCGGGGCTCCGCGGCCGCGGCGGCGCCGGCTTCCCGACCGGCCTGAAATGGTCCTTCATGCCGAAGGAATCGACCGACGGCCGGCCGAGCTATCTCGTCGTCAACGCCGACGAATCCGAGCCCGGCACCTGCAAGGACCGCGAGATCATGCGGCACGATCCGCATCTTTTGGTCGAGGGCTGCCTGATCGCCAGCTTCGCGATGAACGCGCATGCCTGCTACATCTACGTCCGCGGCGAGTTCATCCGCGAGCGCGAGCGCCTTCAGGCCGCGATCGACCAGGCCTATGAGGCCAAGCTGGTCGGCAAGGACAACGTCAACGGCTGGCCGTTCGACATCTACGTCGCGCACGGCGCCGGCGCCTATATCTGCGGCGAGGAAACCGCGCTGCTCGAAAGCCTCGAAGGCAAGAAGGGCCAGCCGCGCCTGAAGCCGCCGTTCCCGGCGAATGTCGGCCTGTTCGGCTGCCCGACCACCGTCAACAACGTCGAGTCCATCGCGGTTGCGCCGGACATCCTGCGCCGCGGCGCGGCCTGGTTCGCCGGCATCGGCCGCCCGAACAATGTCGGCACCAAGCTGTTCTGCATCTCTGGCCATGTCGAGCGGCCCTGCAACGTCGAAGAGGCCATGGGCATTCCGTTCCGTGAGCTGATCGAGAAGCATTGCGGCGGCATCCGTGGCGGCTGGGACAACCTCAAGGCCGTGATCCCCGGCGGCTCGTCGGTGCGCATGGTGCCGGCCGAGCAGATCATCGACACCCCGATGGATTTCGACAGTCTGAGCAAGCTGCGCTCGGGCCTCGGCACCGCGGCCGTGATCGTGATGGACAAGTCGACCGATCTGATCCGCGCCATCGCCCGCATCTCGTACTTCTACAAGCATGAGAGCTGCGGCCAGTGCACGCCGTGCCGCGAGGGCACGGGGTGGATGTGGCGCGTGCTGACCCGCATGGCCGAGGGCCGCGCCCACAAGCGCGAGATCGACATGCTGCTCGAGGTGACCAAGCAGGTCGAAGGCCACACCATCTGCGCGCTGGGCGACGCGGCGGCATGGCCGATCCAGGGCCTGATCGCACATTTCCGTCACGAGATCGAAGCGCGCATCGACCAGTATTCGCACAGGGCCGACATTGACGATATCGGCGTCCGCGATCCCGTGAACATGGTCGCGGCGGAGTAGAGAGAATGACCAAGCTCATCATCGACGGCAAAGAGATCGATGTCCCGCCGGAGTACACGCTGCTTCAGGCGTGCGAGGCGGCCGGCGCCGAGATTCCGCGCTTCTGCTACCACGAGCGGCTGTCGATCGCCGGCAATTGCCGGATGTGCCTCGTTGAAGTGAAAGGCGGCCCGAAGCCGGTCGCGAGCTGCGCCTGGGGCGTGCGCGACTGCCGTCCGGGCCCCAAGGGCGAGCCGCCGGAAATCTCCACGCGTTCGCCGATGGTGAAGAAGGCGCGCGAAGGCGTGATGGAGTTCCTGCTCATCAACCATCCGCTGGACTGCCCGATCTGCGACCAGGGCGGTGAGTGCGACCTCCAGGACCAGGCGATGGGCTATGGTGTCGACACCAGCCGCTTCGCCGAGAACAAGCGCGCCGTCGAGGACAAATATCTCGGCGCGCTGGTCAAGACCTCGATGAACCGCTGCATCCAGTGCACGCGCTGCGTCCGCTTCTCGGCGGAAGTCGCCGGCGCCCCCGAGATGGGCGCCACCGGCCGCGGTGAGGACATGGAGATCACCACCTATCTCGAGCACGCCCTGACCTCGGAATTGCAGGGCAACCTCGTCGACATCTGCCCGGTCGGCGCGCTGACCTCGAAGCCCTATGCCTTCGCGGCGCGCCCGTGGGAGCTCGGCAAGACCCAGTCGATCGACGTGATGGACGGTCTCGGCTCTGCGATCCGCGTCGACACCCGCGGCCGCGAGGTGATGCGCATCCTGCCGCGCATCAACGAGGCCGTGAACGAGGAGTGGATCTCCGACAAGACCCGCCACGTCGTCGACGGCCTGCGCACCCAGCGGCTCGACCGGCCCTATGTCCGTGAGGCCGGCAAGCTGCGCGCGGCGAGCTGGCAGGAGGCCTTTGCCGCGATCGCCGCCAAGGCGGCGCGCACCGACGGCAAGCGCATCGGCGCGATCGCCGGCGACCTCGCCGGTGTCGAGGAAATGTTCGCGCTGAAGGACCTGCTCGCGAGGTTCGGCTCCGGCAATCTGGCGGTGCAGGGGGGCGATGCCTTCGATCCCTCGCTCGGCCGCGGCTCCTACATCTTCAACCCGACGCTGGCGGGCGTGGAGCAGGCGGATGCGCTGCTCATCATCGGCGCCAACCCGCGGAAAGAGGCGGCCGTGTTCAACGCCCGCATCCGCAAGCGCTGGCGCGCCGGCGGCTTCAAGGTCGGCGTGATCGGCTCCAAGGCCGATCTGACCTACGACTACGATCATCTCGGCGCGGGCACCGAGACGCTCGGTGAGCTCGCCGCCGGCAAGCACTCCTTCATGGACGTGCTGAAAAACGCCAAGAACCCGATCATCCTGGTCGGCGGAGGCGCCGCCTCGCGCCACGACGGCGCCGCCATCCTCGCGGCCGCTGCCAAGCTCGCGCTCGACGTCGGCGCGCTCAAGGACGGCTGGAACGGCTTCGGCGTGCTGCACGAGACCGCCTCGCGCGTCGGCGCGCTCGACATCGGCTTCTCCGCAACCGGCGGCGGGCTGAACGCGGCGCAGATGACGACCTTCGGCACGCTCGACCTCCTGTTCCTGCTCGGGGCCGACGAGATCAACGCGGCGGACGGCACCTTCGTCGTCTATATCGGCACCCATGGCGACCGCGGCGCGCACCGCGCCGACGTCATCCTGCCGGCGGCCGCCTACACCGAGAAGTCCGCGATCTACGTCAACACCGAAGGCCGCGTGCAGATGACGGGCCGCGCCGCGTTCCCGCCGGGCGAAGCCCGCGAGGACTGGGCGATCGTCCGCGCGCTGTCGGAAGCGCTCGGCAAGAAGCTCGGCTACGACTCGCTCGCGCAGCTGCGCCAGGCGATCTTCAAGGCCGTGCCGCATCTGATCCGTCTCGACCAGATCGAAGCCGGCTCCGCCGACCAGATCAGGAAGCTGGCGGGGAAGGGCGGCTCGCCCGAGAAGGCGCCGTTCAAGCCGCTGGTCGAGGACTTCTATTTGACCAACCCAATCGCGCGTGCGTCCGCCGTGATGGCGGAATGCTCGCGCCTCGCCTCCGGGCACATGCTGACCGCAGCGGAGTGAGCGTGATCTGATGGAATTCTTCGAAAGCGCATTCTGGACCGGTTTCCTCTGGCCGCTGATCATCATGGTCGCGCAGAGCGTGCTGGTGCTCGTCGTCCTGCTGGTGGCGATCGCCTACATCCTGCTCGCCGACCGCAAGATCTGGGCGGCGGTGCAGATCCGGCGCGGCCCGAACGTGGTCGGCCCCTGGGGCCTGCTGCAATCCTTCGCCGACCTCTTGAAGTTCGTGCTCAAGGAGCCGATCATTCCAGCCGGCGCCAACAAGGGCGTGTTCCTGCTGGCGCCGCTGGTGTCGTGCGTGCTCGCGCTGGCAGCCTGGGCGGTGATCCCGACCAATCTCGGCTGGGTGATCGCCGACATCAATGTCGGCGTCCTCTTCATCTTCGCGATCTCGTCGCTGTCGATCTACGGCATCATCATGGCCGGCTGGTCGTCGAACTCGAAGTATCCGTTCCTGGCCGCGCTGCGCTCGGCGGCGCAGATGGTGTCGTACGAAGTCTCGATCGGCTTCGTCATCATCACGGTGCTGCTCTGCGCCGGCACGCTGAACCTGACGGCCGTGGTCGAGGCCCAGCACGCGCGCGGCCTCGCCAGCCTGATCGGGCTGCCGCAGCTCACCATCCTGAACTGGTACGTCTGGCCGCTGTTCCCGATGTTCGTGGTGTTCTACGTCTCGGCGCTGGCGGAAACCAACCGTCCGCCCTTCGACCTCGTCGAAGCCGAATCCGAGCTCGTCGCCGGTTTCATGGTCGAATACGGCTCGACTCCGTACTTGCTGTTCATGCTCGGCGAGTATGTCGCGATCGTCACGATGTGCGCGCTGGCGACGATCCTGTTCCTCGGAGGCTGGCTGCCGCCGGTGGATCTGCCGCCCTTCAACTGGGTGCCGGGCATCATCTGGTTCTCGCTGAAGCTGTTCTTCATGTTCTTCCTGTTCGCGATGGCAAAGGCGATCGTGCCGCGCTACCGCTACGACCAATTGATGCGCCTCGGCTGGAAGGTGTTCCTGCCGCTGTCGCTGGCGATGGTGATCGTGGTGGCCGGCGTGCTGCATTTCGCCGGCATCGCGCCGAAGTGAGGGCTGTCATGGGTATCAACGTCAACGCCACTGCACGCTCGCTTCTGCTGTCGGAATTCGTCTCGGCGTTCTTCCTCGCCATGCGCTATTTCTTCCAGCCGAAGCCGACGCTGAACTATCCGTTCGAGAAGGGCCCGATCTCGCCGCGCTTCCGCGGCGAGCACGCGCTGCGCCGCTATCCGAACGGCGAAGAGCGCTGCATCGCCTGCAAGCTGTGCGAAGCGGTCTGCCCGGCGCAGGCCATCACCATCGAAGCCGGACCGCGCCGCAACGACGGCACCCGCCGCACCGTGCGCTACGACATCGACATGGTGAAGTGCATCTATTGCGGCCTCTGCCAGGAGGCCTGTCCTGTGGACGCCATCGTCGAAGGTCCGAACTTCGAGTTCGCGACCGAGACCCGCGAGGAACTGTTCTATGACAAGGCCAAGCTGCTCGCCAACGGCGATCGCTGGGAACGCGAGATCGCGAAAGCGATCGAGCTCGACGCGCCGTACCGGTGAGGTGAGGGCATGATCCAGATTTCCAAGTCATTCCGGGATGGTCAGAAGGACCAGACCCGGAATCTCGAGATTCCGGGTTCACGCTTCGCGCGCCCCGGAATGACGGGAGTTTCTCGATGATCCTTCCCGCGCTGTTCTTCTATCTATTCGCCGGCGTCTGCGTCGCCTCGGCCGTGATGGTGATTGTCTCGCGCAATCCCGTGCACTCCGTGCTGTACCTGATCCTGGCCTTCGTCAACGCTTCGGGCCTGTTCGTGCTGATGGGCGCCGAGTTCCTCGGCATGATGCTGATCGTCGTCTATGTCGGCGCGGTCGCGGTGCTGTTCCTGTTCGTGATCATGATGCTCGACGTCGATTTCCTCGAGCTGCGCGAGGGCTTCATCGAGTACCTGCCGGTCGGCCTCGTGATCGGCGGCATCTTCCTGTTCGAGCTGCTGCTCACCGTCGGCTTCTGGGTCATCAATCCCGGCGTCTCCAAGACGATCACGGCGGCGATCCCGGCCAACGTTTCCAACACCGAGGCGCTCGGGCTCGTGCTCTATACGAAGTACATCCACTACTTCCAGCTCTCGGGCATGGTGCTCCTGGTCGCCATGATCGGCGCCATCGTGCTGACGCTGCGCCACAAGGCCAGCGTGAAGCGGCAGGACATCAACGTTCAGAACGCGCGCACGCCCGAGATGGCGATGGCGATGCGCAAGGTGGCGCCGGGGCAGGGGCTCTCGGATGCCGATGCGGCGGAGTGGGTGAAATGACGGTCGGGCTCGGACATTATCTGGCGGTCGGCGCGATCCTGTTCACGCTCGGCATCCTCGGCATCTTCCTGAACCGCAAGAACATCATCATCATCCTGATGTCGATCGAGCTGATCCTGCTCTCGGTCAACATCAACCTCGTGGCATTCTCGACCTTCCTCGGCGACATCGTCGGCCAGGTCTTCGCGCTGCTGGTGCTCACCGTCGCGGCGGCCGAAGCCGCGATCGGTCTCGCCATCCTGGTGGTCTATTTCCGCAACCGCGGCTCGATCGCGGTTGAGGACGTCAATCTGATGAAGGGCTGAGCTCTCAAATGGTTCAGGCAATCGTTTTCCTGCCTCTGCTGGGCGCCATTTTGGCCGGCCTGATCGCGCTCGTGGGCGCGCATGCCCGCAACCCCTCGGGCGACGAGGTCGAGCATCACGGCGACCACGGTCACGGCGCCCATGCCTCGACGGCCCATGACGCCCATGACCACGGCGAACACGGCCACGACGAACATGGTCACGACGATCACGGCCATGGTCCGGCCGAGCCGCCCGCGGCGGGCTCGCGCCCGGCCGAGCTGATCACGACGGCGCTGCTGTTCGTCTCGGCCGCGCTGTCCTGGATGACGCTGGTCGATGTCGGCTTCATGCACCATGACGCCCGCATTCAGCTGTTGCCCTGGATCTTCTCCGGCGATCTCCAGGTCTGGTGGACGCTGCGGGTCGACACGCTCACCGCCGTGATGCTGGTGGTGGTGACCACCGTGTCCTCGCTCGTGCACCTCTATTCCATCGGCTACATGGACGAGGACCCGAATCGGCCGCGCTTCTTCGGCTATCTCAGCCTGTTCACCTTCGCCATGCTGATGCTGGTGACGGCAGACAACCTCGTTCAGCTGTTCTTCGGCTGGGAAGGCGTCGGTCTCGCCAGCTACCTGCTGATCGGCTTCTGGTACCAGAAGCCATCGGCGAACGCCGCCGCCATCAAGGCTTTCGTGGTCAACCGCGTCGGCGACTTCGGTTTCGCGCTCGGCATCTTCGCCGTCTTCATGCTGGTCGGCTCGACCGATTTCGAGACGATCTTCCATGCCGCGCCCGGCCTCACCGGCAAGACCATCAACTTCCTCGGCTGGCACGCCGACGCGCTGACCCTGACCTGCCTGCTGCTGTTCATGGGCGCGATGGGCAAGTCGGCGCAGTTCCTGCTGCACACTTGGTTGCCGGACGCGATGGAAGGCCCGACGCCGGTCTCGGCGCTGATCCATGCCGCGACCATGGTCACCGCCGGCGTGTTCATGGTGGCGCGCCTGTCGCCGCTGTTCGAGCTCGCCCCGACCGCGCAGGCCGTCGTGATGTTCTTCGGTGCGACCACGGCGTTCTTCGCGGCCACGATCGGCCTCGTCCAGAACGACATCAAGCGCATCGTCGCCTACTCGACCTGTTCTCAGCTCGGCTACATGTTCGTGGCGATGGGAGCAGGGGCCTATTCAGTCGGCATGTTCCATCTGTTCACGCACGCCTTCTTCAAGGCGCTGCTGTTCTTAGGCTCCGGCTCGGTGATCTACGCGATGCACCACGAGCAGGACATCCGCAACATGGGCGGCCTCTGGAAGAAGATCCCCTACACCTATGCGGTGATGGTGGTCGGCACCCTGGCGCTGACCGGCTTCCCGCTCACGGCCGGGTATTTCTCCAAGGACGCCATCATCGAAGCGGCCTACGCCTCGCACAATCCGTTCGGGGTGTACGGCTTCCTGATGACGATCATCGCCGCCGGCCTGACCTCGTTCTACTCCTGGCGCCTGATCTTCAAGACCTTCCACGGCGAGCCGCACGACGAGCATCATTACGAGGCCGCGCACGAGGCTCCGCTCTGGATCCTGGTCCCGATCGGCGTGCTCGCGGTCGGCTCGTTCGTCGCAGGGTTCCCGTTCAAGGAGCTGTTCGCCGGTCACGGCGTCGAGGAGTTCTTCCGCGAGTCCGTGAAGATGAACCCGCACATCATCGAGGAGATGCACCACATCCCGCAGACCATCGCCTTCCTGCCGACGGTGATGATGGTGCTGGGCTTCCTCGTCTCGTACCTGTTCTACATCCGCCGGCCCTATCTGCCGGTCGAGCTCGCGAAGACGCAGCCGATGCTGTACCAGTTCCTGCTCAACAAATGGTACTTCGACGAGCTCTACGACATCATCTTCGTCCGTCCGGCGAAGTGGATCGGCTACCAGCTCTGGAAGAAGGGCGACGGCTTCATCATCGACGGCTTCGGCCCCGACGGCGTCTCGGCCCGCGTGCTGGACGTCACCCGCAACGTCGTGAAGATCCAGACCGGTTATCTCTATCACTACGCGTTCGCCATGCTGATCGGTGCCGCCGGCCTGATCACCTGGTTCATGTTCGGCTTTGGAGGCCAGTAAATGACAACCTGGCCCATCCTTTCGGTCACGACGTTCCTGCCGCTGGTCGGCGCGCTGATCGTTTACTTGAGCCGCGGCGACGACGAGGCGGCCAGGCGCAATTCGCGCTGGATCGCGCTCTGGACCACGCTGATCACCTTCGCGGTCTCGGTGATCCTGGTGATGCGCTTCGACCCCGCCAATCCCGACTTCCAGTTCGTCGAGAAGGCGAACTGGCTCGCCACCGGCATCACCTACCACATGGGCGTCGACGGCATCTCGCTGCCGCTGGTGATCCTCACCACCGCCGTGATGCCGTTCTGCATCATCGCGAGCTGGAAGGCGATCACGAACCGCGTCCGCGAATACATGATGGCGTTCCTGATCCTGGAAACGCTGATGATCGGCACCTTCTCGGCGCTCGATCTCGTGCTGTTCTACCTGTTCTTCGAGGGCGGCCTGATCCCGATGTTCCTGATCATCGGCGTGTGGGGCGGCCCGCGCCGGGTCTACGCGTCGTTCAAGTTCTTCCTCTACACGCTGCTCGGCTCGGTCCTGATGCTGCTCGCCATCATGGCGCTGTACTGGAACGGCGGCACCACCGACATCCCGACCCTGATGCACACCGCCGTGCCGCGCTCGTTGCAGACCTGGGCCTGGCTCGCCTTCTTCGCCTCCTTCGCGGTGAAGATGCCGATGTGGCCGGTGCACACCTGGCTGCCCGACGCGCATGTCGAGGCGCCGACGGCGGGCTCGGTGGTCCTGGCCGCGATCCTGCTGAAGATGGGCGGCTACGGCTTCCTGCGCTTCTCGCTGCCGATGTTCCCGCTGGCCTCGCACGACTTCGCGCCGCTGATCTTCACGCTCTCGGCCATCGCCATCATCTACACCTCGCTGGTGGCACTGATGCAGGAGGACATGAAGAAGCTGATCGCGTACTCCTCGGTGGCGCATATGGGCTTCGTCACCATGGGCATCTTCGCCGGCACCATGCAGGGCGTGGCCGGCGGCATGTTCCAGATGATCTCGCACGGCATCGTTTCCGGCGCGCTGTTCCTCTGCGTCGGCGTCGTCTACGACCGTCTGCACACCCGCGAGATCGCGGCCTATGGCGGCCTCGTCAACCGGATGCCGCTCTACGCGATGACGTTCATGGTCTTCACCATGGCCAATGTCGGTCTGCCCGGCACGAGCGGCTTCGTCGGCGAGTTCATGACGCTGCTCGGCACCTTCAAGGTCTCGATCCCGACGGCGTTCTTCGCCAGCTTCGGCGTGATCCTGTCGGCGGCCTATGCGCTGTGGCTCTACCGCAAGGTCGTGTTCGGGGCGCTGACCAAGCCGTCGCTGGCGAGCATGAAGGATCTCACCTTGCGCGAGTGCGTGATTCTGTTCCCGATGATCGCGCTGACGATCCTGTTCGGCGTCTATCCGAAGCCGGTGCTCGACATGTCGGCTGCCTCGGTCCAGCAACTCGTCAACAATTACAACACCGCTGTGACGGCCGTGAAGGCCGCCGCACTGCTCCATTGATCGGGCAGGTCAGGATATTGTCATGAGCTTTGAGACTGCAGGTTATCAACTGGCGCCGGTGCTGCCCGAGATCGTGCTCGCGATCGGCGCCATGGCTCTGCTGATGCTGGGCGCCTATCGCGGGCAGGGGACGACCGGTGCGATCACCTCGCTGGCGGTCGTGCTCCTGGTCGTGGTCGGCGTGCTCGAATACATGCTGCCCGCCGGCAAGCATGTGACCTTCGGCGGCAGCTTCATCGTCGACGATTTCGCCCGCTTCATGAAGATCCTGGCTTTGATCGGCTCGGCGGTGACGCTGATCCTGTCGACCGAGTTCCTGTCCGACCCGTCGCGCCGCATCTTCGAATATGCCATCCTCGTGCTGCTCTCGACGCTCGGCATGATGGTGCTGATCTCGGCCGGCGACCTGATCTCGCTCTATCTCGGCCTTGAGCTGATGTCGCTGGCGCTCTATGTCGTCGCGGCCTCCAACCGTGACAACGCCAAGTCGACCGAAGCCGGCCTGAAGTACTTCGTGCTCGGCGCGCTGTCCTCGGGCATGCTGCTCTACGGCGCCTCGCTGATCTACGGCTTC
Source organism: Bradyrhizobium sp. CFUWI (assembly GCF_056429085.1). Classification (NCBI taxonomy): domain Bacteria; kingdom Pseudomonadati; phylum Pseudomonadota; class Alphaproteobacteria; order Hyphomicrobiales; family Nitrobacteraceae; genus Bradyrhizobium; species Bradyrhizobium sp. CFUWI. The sequence continues at coordinate 44,166 of NZ_JBWJZE010000006.1, read as the reverse complement.
ACCGGCACGGTCAGCTTCACCGGCATCGCAGCGGTCGCGACGGTCTCGAATGTCGGCCTGCTGTTCGGTCTCGTCTTCCTGCTCGTCGGTCTCTGCTTCAAGGTTTCGGCGGTGCCGTTCCACATGTGGACGCCCGACGTCTACGAGGGCGCGCCGACCCCGGTCACCGCCTTCTTCGCCTCGGCGCCGAAGGTCGCCGCGCTCGCCGTGTTCACTCGCGTCACGCTGACCGCTTTCCCGGGCATCGTCTCGCAGTGGCAGCAGATCCTGGTGTTCGTGTCGATCGCCTCGATGGCGCTCGGCTCCTTCGCCGCCATCGGCCAGACCAACATCAAGCGCCTGATGGCCTATTCCTCGATCGGCCACATGGGCTTCGCCCTGGTCGGCCTTGCCTCCGGCACGGTCGAGGGCGCGCAGGGCGTCCTGATGTACATCGTGATCTATGTCGCGATGACGCTGGGCTCGTTCTCGATCATCCTCGCCATGCGCCGCAACGGCCAGGCCGTCGAGCAGATCAGCGATTTCGCCGGCCTCTCGCGCACCAATCCGCTGCTCGCCTTCATGTTCGCGATGCTGCTGTTCTCGCTCGCCGGCATTCCGCCGCTCGCCGGCTTCTTCGCCAAATGGTACGTCTTCGTCGCCGCCATCAAGGCGAATTTGTTCACGCTCGCCGTCATCGGCGTGCTGACCAGCGTGGTCGGCGCCTACTATTATCTCGCCATCGTCAAGACGATGTATTTCGACGAGCCGGCCGGACAGGTCGATCCGGTGCGGGTCGAGGTGAAGACGGTGCTGGCGGTTGCGGGCCTGTTCAACATCCTGTTCGCGCTGTTCGCAGGTCCCGTGGTGAGCGTCGCCTCCGCCGCGGCAAAGTCGCTGTTTTAGGATGGCTTTCGCGCTCGGTCCTCGCGCCTCATCTGCGGGCTACAAGCTCGCGGCGTTCGAGCGGACCGGCTCGACCAACACCGAGGCGATTGAGCGCGCCAGGGCCGGCGAACGCGGCCCGATGTGGTTCGTCACATCCGAGCAGACCGCCGGCCGCGGCCGCCGTCAGCGCCCCTGGATCGCGCCGCGCGGCAATCTCGCCGCCAGCGTCCTCGAAGTCCTGGACGTCGCGCCGGCGGTTGCCGCCACCATCGGGTTTGCCGCCGGGCTGGCCGAGGAGGCCGCCCTGGAGAAGGTCAGCCTCGAGGCCGCGCTCCGCCTCGGCGAGGGCCGTCCCCGCTACGCCTTGAAATGGCCCAATGACGTGCTGGCCAACGGCAAGAAGCTGGTCGGCATCGGTCTGGAGGCCGAGGCGGTCGGCGATCGCCTCGCCATCGTGGTCGGCATCGGCACCAACGTCGTCGCAGCGCCCGAGGGCACCCCGACGCCCGCGGTGTCGCTGGCCGCGCTCGGCGTCCAGATCAGTGCCGAGGAGCTGTTCTCGGCCCTCTCCGACGCCTGGGTCGAGTTCCGCGGCATCTGGGACAATGGACGCGGTTTTGCCGAGATCCGAAAGCTGTGGCTGGAGCGGGCCGCCGGCCTCGGCGAGAAGGTCGCGATCCAGACGGGGACGATGACGCTGGAAGGCATTTTCGACACCATCGACGACACCGGCTGCCTGATCGTCCGAACCGCGGAGGGCCGCCGCGTGCCGGTGGCGGCAGGCGAGGTGTTCTTCGGTCCGGTCCGCTCGGTGGGAGCTGCATGATGGCGAAGCCCGAGGAACTGGTATTTGCGCCGCTCGGCGGCGTCGGCGAGATCGGCATGAACCTGTCGATCTACGGCCTCGGCAACCGCCAGCAGCGCGCCTGGCTCGCGGTCGATCTCGGCGTCTCCTTCGGCGACGAGGAGCACCTGCCGGGCATCGACCTGATCATGCCGGACATCTCGTTCCTGGAGAAGGAACGCAAAAACTTGATGGGCCTGGTGCTGACCCACGCCCACGAGGACCATTTCGGCGCCATCATCGACCTCTGGCCGAAGCTGAAATGCCCGATCTATGCGACGCAGTTCAGCGCCGCGCTGTTCGAGGCCAAATGCGCCGCCGAGCGCAACGCGCCGAAGATCCCGGTGACGGTGGTGCCGTCGGGCGGGCGCATCGACGTCGGCCCGTTCAACGTCGAATTCATCCCCGTCGCGCATTCCATTCCCGAAGCGCACGCGCTGGCGATCCACACCTCGGCCGGCACGGTGCTGCACACCGGCGACTGGAAGATCGACCCGACCCCGACGCTCGGGGCTCCCACCGACGAGAAGCGGCTGCGCGAGCTCGGCGAGGCGGGCCTGCTCGCCTTGATCGGCGATTCCACCAACGCGGTGCGCGACGGCCGCTCGCCCTCGGAGGCCGAGGTCGCCCGGACCATCATCGATCTCGTGAAGGCCGCCAAGGGCCGCGTCGCCGTGACGACCTTCGCCTCCAACGTCGCGCGCATCAAGGCCGTGGCCGCCGCCGCCAGGGCCGCCGACCGCGAGGTCGTCGTGGTCGGCCGCGCCATGGAGCGCGTGGTGCAGGTCGCGCGCGAGACCGGCTATCTCGACGGCGTGCAGAATTTCCGCTCGCCCGACATCTACGGCCATCTGCCGCAGGACAAGGTGCTGGCGCTGTGCACCGGCAGCCAGGGCGAGCCGCGCGCCGCGCTGGCGCGCATCGCCAATGACGACCATCCCGAGATCACGCTCAACCGCGGCGACAGCGTGATCTTCTCCTCGCGCACCATCCCGGGCAACGAGAAGGCCGTCGGCTCGATCATCAACAATCTGGTGCTGCAGGGCGTGGAGATCATCACCGACCGCGACGCCCTGGTTCACGTCTCCGGCCATCCCCGCCGCGACGAATTGCGCGACCTGATCGCCTGGACCAGGCCGCAGCTCCTGATCCCCGTCCATGGCGAGGCGCTGCATCTGCACGAGCACGCCAAGCTGGCGCGCGCTGCCGGCGTGCCGCGCGTGCTGGTCTGCCGCAACGGCGACCTCGTCAAGCTCGGCCCGGGCGATCCCGGCATTATCGGCGAGGTGCCCTCGGGACGTCTCTACAAGGACGGCACGATATTGGAGGATTCCAAGTCCCGCGCCGTGGTCGAGCGGCGGCGCATGGCGTTCTCCGGCTGCGCCTTCGTCGCCATTGCCATGACCGAGCAGGGGGAGCTCGCCGACGATCCCGAGGTCGACCTGGTCGGCGTCCCCGAGAAGAACCGGGCGGGCGAGCCCTTCGACGACATCGTCTTCGACGCGGTGATGTCGACGATCGAGGGCCTGCCGAAGGCGCGCCGTCGCGATGCCGATGCGCTGGCCGAGTCGGTGCGACGCGCTGTCCGGGCCGTCATCAACGAACATTGGGGCAAGAAGCCCCCCTGTCTGGTACACGTACTGACAGTCTGAGGGAGAGAACCATGCTGGGCCGGCTCAACCATGTCGCGATCGCGACCAAGGACGCCGTCAAGGCGGCCAGGATCTACGGCGCCGCGTTCGGCGCCCAGATCTCGGACGCCGTGCCGCTGCCCGAGCACGGCGTCATCACCGTGTTCGCGACGCTGCCCAATACCAAGATCGAGTTCATCGAGCCGCTCGGCGAGGCCTCGCCGATCGCAAAATTCGTCGAGCGCAACCCCGACGGCGGCATCCACCACGTCTGCTACGAGGTCGTCGACATCATCGCCTCGCGCGACACGCTGGTGAAGGAGGGGGCAAGGGTGCTCGGTGATGGCGTGCCGAAGATCGGCGCCCACGGCAAGCCGGTGCTGTTCCTGCATCCGAAGGATTTTTCCGGCGCGCTGGTCGAAATCGAGCAGGCGTAAGGCCGTCCCATGGCCATCCAGATATCGACCGCGATCGCGATCTACTTCGTCATCTGGTGGGTCACGCTGTTCGTGACGCTGCCGTTCGGCGTGCGCAGCCAGCACGAGGACGGCGTCGGCGCGCCCGGCACCGATCCCGGCGCCCCGATCCTGACCCGGATGGGCCGCAAGCTGATCTGGACCACGATCATCTCGGCCATCGTCTACGGCCTCGGCATGGTCGCCTATAACGCCGGCTATCTCTCGATCGAGCGCCTGTCGAAGATGATGGGCATGCCGTTCTAGGTCTATCTGCGTGCGGCCCATCCTTCGAGACGCCCGCTTCGCGGGCTCCTCAGGATGAGGACAGAGTGCGCGGCCGCAGTTTCAACGTGCGGCGATGTCCGTTAGCCTCATCCTGAGGAGACCGCGAAGCGGTCGTCTCGAAGGACGAGGCGCTTGCTTCATCTCGCCGCGTGCTTAGAATTTTTCGTTTGGCTCATTGTTTCGGGGGACACAAATGACTTTTCAACGCATCGTCGTCGCGCTGCTGGTGCTGATCGTCGCCGGGCTCGGCGCCATCGGCTATGTCGAGTGGAAGATGGCGGTGCAGCTGCGAACGCTGAAGGCGTTCGTCGAGGGCTACGTCTTTAACGAAGCGGTGATGGCCTGCGAGCAGGCCAAGAGCTCGACACCGTTCAAATGGAACGGCGGCAAGAGCACCTCGGTGATCGGCCTGAACTCGGTCAAGCTGGACAAATACAACGTCAGCGCCAGCTACACGCTGGTGGCGGATCTCGTTTATTGCGATTACGATCCGATCAAGAGAAAGGCCGAGATCGGCTCGAGCTTCCTGGAGCGGGAGTAATTGTTCGGTGTCCCGCGTGAACTCGGCGCCGAACTGCGCATCTCTTGACGCGAGTGCGTAGCCTCGACGCAGTTTTCACGCAAGACTATCAAATCGGTCGGCGTTGGCGGCCCGCGATCATTCCGTAGACGAGCAGCACGACGATCGCGCCAACGACCGCGCCGATCAATCCTGCCCCTTCTCCGGGACGATACCAGCCGAGGGCCTGGCCGAGGTAGGTCGCAACGAATGCGCCCACGATCCCGAGGATGGTCGTCAGGATGAAGCCGGACGGCTCATTGTCCCCGGGCATGATGAATTTGGCTATGACGCCGGCGACGAAGCCGATGATGATCGTCCAGAGAATGCTCATTTCAAACCTCTTCAAGTTAAGCAGCGGCGGTTAAGCCTGCGGCAGGCGCCCGTCCGGTGTGTACTTGTCGATTGCCGAGGGCAATTCCCGGGACAGCCTTGCGAGGATCTCGTCTTGAGAGAGCCCCGTCTGCTGTTCGAGCTTCTCGAGCACGTCGGCGCCAACGGCAGTTTTCAGCTCAGGCGGCGAAATCTCCTTGTTGGGGCCGGGCTTTACCCAGGAGTCGGCTATCTCGCCCCGGCCATTCTGGTTAAATCGTTCCAGGAGCTCGCCAATTCCTCCATTGAGCAGCCCCCCGATGCCGCCCGCGCCGAGCATGCCGCCCAGGTTGCCCAACATTCCCCCGAGCGGCTCCTGAGCACTCCCGCCGGCGGGCCCTCCGCCCGCAGACCCTGCGCCTGAACCCTTCAGCAGTTCGGCCAGCTTGTCGCGGTTTTGATAGCCAGCTATGGCCAGCATCGCCAGAAGGGCAGTCATGGAAGGCATTCCGCGTGCCATTGGCGTCTCCTTGAGATCCGAGATCCGAGAAGAGCGAAACTGTCTCAACACGCATGAGTTCCCGAGATCGCACATGATCACTGCGGCGAAGCGTCTCTCTGTCGCGAGGGAGAGAAGCAACGACGGGGTGGGACGGGCTGCCCGGGACCACGGCAGGAGGCAGTAAAATCCCATCTCAGCTCGACCTCGGCGGAGCCGGACGATCTGAGGAGCAAGCGCCGCGCGAGAACGCAAATGCCATCATCGGAAGCCGCCGACCGGATCATCGATCTCTACCAGCGCCAGGCATCGGACTGGATCGAGAAGCGCGCCCAAAGCGGCCTGTTTGAGCCAGCCTGGCTCGACCGCTTTCGAGCGTTGCTGCCAGCGAATATCGGCTCGCTCCTGGGCCGGAACGGCTTCCGCGTCGTGTCGCATGTCGCCGACGATCGCGATTGCGGCGGCCACACGATCTGGCTTGCACAGCGCATCGATACGCTCGGTTCAGTCGAACGATCGTGGCGATAGGCGCCAGCGCGCTTTTTGGCTATGATGATCCGAAAAGAAGGCCGGCTCAAATCCTGACATGGGAGTGAACAGCTGCTCCCGCCGGCATAGTGGGGGGAGACCGGCATGAGTTCAGCGCCTCGACCGTTGGCCGATCCGCGGCGGCAGGGTTATCGAATTCTCCATGAAGCCGATTTGCGGGATTACATTGCAGAGATCTTCGATGTCGCGGCCCGGCTGGGCGGCGAGCCGGCGTCCTGGACGATCACCGAGGTCGGCGACGGCAATCTCAACCTCGTCTTCATCGTCAAGGGCGCGCGCGGCGGCGTCGCCGTCAAGCAGGCGCTGCCCTATGTCCGCCTCGTCGGCGAAAGCTGGCCGCTGCCGCTGTCGCGGGCCCATTACGAATATCTGGCGCTGTCGAAGCAGGCCCAGCTCGCACCCGGCCTCGTGCCGGCCTTGCTGCATCACAACGAGAACCTGGCGCTGACGGTGATGGAGCTGCTCGAGCCCCATATCATCATGCGCAAAGGGCTGGTTGCGGGAACGCAATATCCCGGCTTCGTCGGCGACATCACCACCTTCATGGCGCGAACGTTGTTCTTCACCTCCGACCTCGCGCTGTCCGCCGCCGAGAAGAAGGAGGGCATCGCCGCTTTCGCCGGCAACCACGCGCTGTGCAAGATCACCGAGGATCTGATCTTCACCGATCCCTACCGTATCGCCGAGCAGAACCGCTGGACCGCGCCGTATCTCGATGCCCTCGCTGCGGAGCTGCGCGATGACATGGAGCTGCACGTCGCGATCTCCCGGCTGAAGCTGAAGTTCATGGCAAGCCCGGAGGCGCTGCTGCATGGGGACCTTCATACCGGATCGATCATGGTCACGGAGAGCCAGACGCGGGTGATCGACCCCGAATTCGCGTTCTATGGCCCGATGGGGTTCGACGTCGGCGCCGTGCTCGCCAACCTCCTGATGGCCTATTTCGCCTCCGCCGGCCACGAGCGCGCGCCGGGCGAGCGGGCGGCGTTCGAAGGCTGGGTCCTCGAGACGGTCGAGCAGGTCTGGAGCGAATTCGCCCGCAAGTTCCTCGAGCTCTGGCGCGCCGGCGCGGCAGGCGACGCCTATCCCGCCTCGCTCTTTGCCGGAGAGAAGGGCGCCGCGCGCCTGGAGGCCGAGCGGCAGGCCTACCTGCAGCGCCTGTTCGCCGACACAATCGGCTTCGCCGCCGCAAAGACCATCCGCCGCATCTTCGGCCTCGCCCACAACATCGACTTCGAGCTGATCGCGGACCCGAAGACGCGCGCCATCAGCGAAGCGCGCGCGGTGCGGCTGGCACGTGCCATGATGGTGGAGACGGGGACGTTCCGGACGATCGCTGACGTTACGGGGGCTGCGCGAAAACTGCGGGACTGGATGCCGGAACTGTCGGGCTGAAGACGTCGCCATGCCGCACACTCCGTCATTGCGAGGGGCCCTGTTGCGGCGAAACATTCTGGATTGCTTCCGCCTTCGCCAAGGCTTCGGCGGACAAGTCGCTGCGCTCGCAATGACGGGGAGACAGACGCCCTCAATACAGCCGTATCGGCAGCGGCACACCCTCGGGGCCGACCAGAAGGCCCCAGGCCTCGTTGGCCGCGACCTCGAACTCCCGGCTCGCGGCCGCGCTGCCGTCGAGCTTGAGGGTGACCTTGTATGTGCCGGGCGACAGATCGATCTTCTGGCTATCGGGCAATTTGTCCGCGGCGACGTCGGAGTCGATCAGTTTCTCTCCGGCGTGAGCCGCCAGTTTGATAGCTCGCCCATTGACGGTGATGTCGGCCGCTTCGTCCGTCTTGTTGCCGAGCAACAACATCACGCGGCCCGGTGCCGGCCGGATGGCGGACGTGGCGGCCAACAGCTTACGCAGCGAGAGGTCGACAATCGTCATGTTGTCCTGACGGACCAGCCGCAGCAGCCCCGGCCCATCTGACGTCGTGAAGGCGACGACGGCCCGATCGGGCGCGACGACCGCACCGTCATCTTCGGTCCAGCCGCGCTTTGCGAGTGCAGCGCGATAGAAGCCGAGGACGGCCTCGACACCAAGCGGCGTCTCGACGTGAGCCGACCTGATGAACGGTGAATTCTTCGCGGTCATCAGGTCCCAATCTTCCGCGAGCGGCAGGCCCATGTCGTCGGACATCTTGGCCTCGAACGTCCGGCTTGTCGCCCGTGCCAGAAGCCCGATGGCGTCGCAGAGCAGGCGCTCGCCGAGATAGTCCGGGGCGCAGCGGTCCCTGAGTGCCCACCATGTATCGTCGACGTACCCGTTGGACCGTGTGGTGTGGGACCAGCTGACCTGGATGGTGTTCGTCGGGCTGTCACGGAGAGCGTCCGGCGTAACGGGAATCGCCATCGCGGCCGTCGCGGCCACCAGACTGCCGGCGAGCAAGGCGCCTAACGTTCCGCGTTTCATTTTTTGGGCAATCCTCAGGGCTCAGATGACGATCCAGAGCTTGGTCGCGTTGACCGGGAAATATGTTCACCCGTCCGGGTCGCCCGATGACGCACCGCCTCAGTGCGGCTTGCACCGCTCGGGGGATGCAACCTGGCCTCCGAGCTCCTCGCCGAAGCGCCGCCATCTCGGAACAGACATTGCTCTCCAGCAAAAACGACGCTTGCATTCGATGGGCTGCGAATGATCAAATCTCTGATCGGCATCGAATTGCGTTGTTGGGGGACACATGATGTTCAGGATGATCGCAATCATCGCGGGGATGGGGCTGGCGCTCGCCACAACGGCGGAGGCCCAGACGCCGCGCAAGGGCGGAACCATCCGCATGACGGCGCCCTACGGCTCGAGCTTCACGAGCCTCGACATTCACACCACGCAACGCGCCCAGGACGAGATCTACGCCAAGGCGCTGCATCGCTCGCTCTACGTCTGGAATTCCGCGGAAGGCAAGCCGGTCCTGGAACTCGCCAAGGAGGAAGTGGTCTCCGGCGGGGGCCTGGTTCACACCTTCAAGCTGCGCGACGACGCTTATTTCCACAATGGCCGCAAGATGACGGCCGACGATATCATCTGGTCCTATAACCGCATCATGGACGGCACCAAGGCCTATCCCGGGGCGCGCTTCGTCCGCGTCATCGAGGGTGCCGCCGCGGTCGAGAAGGGCCAGGCCAAGGAAATCTCCGGCCTGAAGAAGATCGACGATTTCACCATTGAGATGAAGCTGACCGAGAAGGTCGATCCGGGCTTCTACTTCTTCACTGCGCTGACTTCGATCTATCCCGCCGACGAGGGCGCCAAGGAGAGCTTCATCCAGAAGCCGATCGGCCTCGGACCGTTCAAATTCGTCGAGCACGTGCCAGGGTCGCGCATCGTGCTGGAGCGGTGGGACCGGTTCTACAAGCCCGGCAAGCCCTACGCCGACAAGGTCGTCGTGTCGATCATGGCCGAAGCCGCGGCCCGCGACGTCGCCTTCCGCAACAAGGAGATCGACACCTCGGTGCTGGGACCTGCGCAATACGTCGCCTATCAGTCCGATGCTGCCCTCAAGGGCACCATCGTCGAGGTCGCCGAGGTCTTCACACGCTACATGGGCATGAATCCCTCGTTCAAGCCGTTCTCCGACAAGCGCGTGCGGCAGGCGATCAATTACGCGATCGATACCGATCTGATCATCAACAAGCTGGTCAAGGGCAAGGCCTATCGCGCCACCAGCTGGCTGCCGCTGACCTCGCCCGCCTACGACAAGGCCATGAAGCCTTACCCCTACGACCCCGCCAAGGCCAAGCAGTTGCTCGCCGAGGCCGGCTATCCCAACGGCTTCGAGTTCGAATGGACCGCCAGCCCGAACGAAAGCTGGGGCCTGCCGATCGTGTCGGCCGTGATCCCGATGCTGGACAAGGTCGGCATCAAGGCCAAGGTCAAGCAGGTCGAGACCGCCGTGCTGGCGGAGGTGGTTCGCACCGGCGACTACCAGGCCTTCATCTATTCCCAGGCCAGTGGCCCGGATCCGCTGGCTGCCCTCAAATGCTTCCACTCGTCGACGCCGCAACCGGCCTGCAACTACATGGCCTACAAGAATGCCGATTTCGACAAGATCGTCGATCAGGCAGCGCAGGCCGACGACGTCGCAAAGCGCAGCGAATTGCTGCAAAAGGCCAATGCGCTGCTCTATGAGGAGGCTCCGGTCTGGTTCTTCAACTACAACAAGGCGGTGATGGCGGTGCAGCCATGGCTCAAGGGGATTCAGCTGAACGCGACGGAGCTGACCCATCAGAACGTCGAAGATCTCTGGGTCGACGAGACCTCGCCCGCGAAGTGACATACGCTCGCGCGCTCCCTCCATCGCCTCAAGCCATGGAGGGAGAGAGGAACAGTGCCGATGCTCTCCTTCCTGATCCGTCGATTGCTGCAAACCGTTCCGACCGTGCTCGCCGTCGTGCTGCTGGTCTTCGTGCTGTTCAGCGTCGTTCCGGGCAGCATCGTCTCCTCCATGAGCGACGACAGCGATCCGCAGGTCGAGCTGCGCATGAAGAAGCAGCTCGGTCTCGACGATCCTGTCTATGTGCGTTTCGGCGCCTACATTGCCAAGCTCGCGACCGGTGATTTCGGCACCTCGTTCCGCACGCGCGAACCGGTCACGACCATGATCGCGAAGCGGGCATGGCCGACGCTGCAGCTGATCTTCGCGGCCATGGCCTTTGCGATTCTGATCGGCGTTCCTCTGGGCTTCATCGCCGCGCTGAAACCGGGCGGCATCGTCGACACGCTCGCGATGGTCGTGGCGGTGTCGGGCCTCTCCATCGCCAAATTCTGGCTCGGCCTCGTCCTGATGTACCTGTTCGCGTTGAAGCTCGGCTGGCTGCCGAGTTTCGGCTATGGCGACGGTGGATTGAAATATCTGCTGCTGCCGGCCGTTACGCTCGGCGTCTCGCCGATGGCGCTGTTTGCCCGGACGACGCGCGCCGCGGTCCTGGAGATCATGACGGCTGATTTCGTCCGCACTGCGCGCTCCAAGGGCATGAGCGAAATCAGGGTCGTGAAGTGGCATGTGATGCGCAATGCGCTCGTCATCATCCTCACCACCGTCGGCCTGCAGTTCGGCGGGTTGATGGGGCAGGCGGTCGTCGTCGAGAAATTGTTCTCCTGGCCGGGCATCGGCTCGCTCCTGGTCGACAGCGTCCTGCAACGGGACATTCCGGCCGTCCAGGGCTCCATCCTCGTGGTGGTGATGGCCTTTCTCGCGATCAATCTGCTGATCGACGTGCTCTACGGCGTGATCGATCCCAGGATCAGATACGCATGAAGCTCCGCCCCAATCTCGTCATCGGTGGCGTGTTGTTCGCGCTGGCGATCCTGGTCGGCCTGCTGGCGCCCTGGCTGGCGCACACCGATCCCGTGATGGACGCCAACCTGATGAACGCGGAGGAGCCGCCGAGCTGGACCTGGTGGTTCGGCACCGACGATCAGGGCCGTGACATCTATTCCCGCGTCGTGTACGGCGCCCGGGTCTCGCTGACGGTCGGCATCATCTCGCAGCTGATCAACAGCGTCATCGGCGTGGCCTTAGGGCTGAGCGCCGGCTATTTTGGCGGCTGGTGGGACGATTTCGTCAACGCTCTGACCAATCTCATGCTCGCGATCCCTTCGCTGATCTTCGCGCTGGCGATCATGGCGGTGCTCGGCCCCGGCCTGACCAGCCTGTTGATCGCGCTCGGGCTGACCAACTGGTCCTTCACGTGCCGGATCGCGCGGGCCTCGGCGCTGTCGCTGCGGAGCCAGGGCTATGTGCAGGCGGCGACCGTGCTCGGCTACGGCGATCTGCGCATCATGATCACGCAGCTCCTGCCGAACATGCTCGGGCCGATCATCGTCATCGGCACGCTCGGCATGGGCAGCGCGGTGTTGTCCGAGGCCGCATTGTCGTTCCTCGGGCTCGGCGTCCGTCCGCCCTTTCCAAGCTGGGGCAGCATGTTGTCGGAGGCCCGCGAGCAGATCACGACGGCGCCGTGGCTCTCGGTGTTTCCGGGCCTTGCCATCTTCCTGACCGTGCTCGGCCTCAATCTGCTCGGCGACGGCCTGCGCGACATTCTCGATCCCCAATCGCGGAGCCGGCGTACATGACGGGTACGCCGCTGATCGAAGTCGAGAATCTCCGGCTCGATCTCGATGTCGGATCGAGCCGTGTCGCGGCGGCCGAGGACGTTTCATTCCGCATCGATCGCGGCGAGACATTCGGCCTCGTCGGCGAATCCGGCTGCGGCAAGAGCATCACCGCGCTCGCCTTGATCGGCCTGTTGCGGCCGCCCTTAGCGATCGGCGGCGGCGTCATCCGGTTCGAGGGCAAGGAGATCCAGCATCTTTCGGCCGCCAGGCAGCGGGAGCTGCGCGGCAACCGGATCGCCATGATCTTCCAGGAGCCGATGACGGCGCTGAACCCGGTCTCGCCCGTGGGCCGGCAGATCGCCGAGATGTTCGTGCTGCACAAGGGCAAGAGCTGGCAGGAAGCCAACCGGCTGGCGGTCGAGGCGCTGGCAAGCGTCCGCGTGCCTGCGCCGGAGCGGCGGGTGAAGGACTATCCGCACCAGCTGTCCGGCGGCATGCGCCAGCGCGTGATGATCGCCATCGCGATGGCCTGCGGTCCGGATCTGCTGATCGCCGACGAGCCGACCACCGCGCTCGATGTCACCGTGCAGGCCGAGATCATCGAGCTGATGCGCAATCTCTGCGCCGAGCGGGGAACGGCGATCCTGGTGATCAGCCACGATCTCGGCCTCGTCGCCAATGTCTGCCGCCGCGTCGCCGTGATGTATGCCGGCCGCATCGTCGAGGAGCGCGGCTCGGCCGATATCTTCCGCGCGCCCTCGCACCCCTACACGCAAGGCCTGGTCGACTCGCTGCCGCGGCTCGGCAGCCGTGCGGCGCTCGGCCGCGGCAGGCTACAGGAAATCGCGGGCGTCGTTCCCGCCATCACGAACTTCCCCGAGGGCTGCCGGTTCAATCCGCGCTGCGCGCAGGCGACCGAGATCTGCCGGACGGTCGTGCCGGCGACGGACTTGCTGGCGGCGGGCGGTCTGGTGAGGTGTCATCACCATGCATGAGCCGCGCAACATGCCGGGCGAGCGGCGGCCGGACGACGATCTCATTCTCAGCATCGAGGATCTCGCGGTCCATTTTCCGCTGGGCGGCGGCCTGCTGGGCCGCGGCCGGCGGCTGCTTCGTGCCGTGGACGGTGTCGACCTCGAGCTGAAACGCGGCGAATGCCTCGGCCTCGTCGGCGAGTCCGGCTCGGGCAAGTCGACGGTCGCCTTGTCGATCCTTGGCCTGCTGACGCCGACGCGCGGCCGCATCGTGCTGGACGGGGAGGTCGTCAGGACCAGGCAATCCGGCGACCGCAAGGCGTTGGCGCGTACCGTGCAGATGGTGTTTCAGGATCCCTACGCCTCGCTCAATCCGCGCCAGACCGTGCGCCGCACGCTGGAAGATCCGCTGCGGGTGCACGGCGTGACCGCGAAAAGCGAGATCGAGGACCGCGTCGCCACCATGCTGCGGCATGTCGGCCTGCGGCCCGAGCAGGCCGGCCGCTACCCGCACGAATTCTCGGGCGGCCAGCGCCAGCGCATCGGCATTGCCCGGGCCCTGATCCTCAATCCCAAGATCGTCATCTGCGACGAGCCGGTGTCGGCGCTCGACGTCTCGATCCGCGCCCAGATCATCAATCTGCTGCTGGAACTGAAGGAGACGCTCGGTCTGTCCTACATCATGATCAGCCACGATCTCGGCGTCGTCGAGCACATGAGCGACCGCGTCGCCGTGATGTATCTCGGCCGCATCGTCGAGAACGGCCACTGGCGTGAGATCTTCGAGCGGCCGGCGCACCCCTACACGCAGGCCCTGATCGCCGCCATACCCGATCCCTTGCGCCACGCCCCGCTGGCGACGACGGGCGGCGACCTTCCCAACCCGCTCAATCCACCCAACGGCTGTGCCTTCAGCCCGCGCTGTCGTTACGCGGAGGCGGTGTGCCGGAGCGAGCCGGGGCCAATGCTGGAGACGCGGGCGGATGGGCACGCGGTGAGGTGTGGGCGGAGCGAGGAGATTGCCGGGCGGTCGGCATTAATCTCGGCGGAGGGCTGATGCGCCGAAAGCGCGTCTAAGCACACGCCAAGGTAGCCAATCCGATCATAACGGGACAGAATGGCGGCCCTAATCGGATGATGGACGAGACTGTGATGGATTCGCCGCAAGCCGCACCCTTTGCACCGTTCGAATGGATGCTCGCCGCACGCTATCTACGCGCCCGTCGCAAGGAGGGGTTTGTCTCGGTCATCGCGGGGTTTTCGTTTCTGGGAATCTTGCTCGGGGTCGCCACGTTGATCATCGTCATGGCGGTGATGAACGGCTTTCGCACCGAACTTTTGGGTAAGATCCTCGGGTTCAACGGGCATATTGTGGCGCAGCCGCTAGAGGCCCCTTTGATCGACTGGAAGGATGTCGCCGAGCGCATCGGTCAGGCGCAGGGCGTTCGGTTGGCGGTACCGGTTGTTGACGGCCCGGCACTGGCATCTTCGTCAAACGCTTCTGGCGTTTTGGTGCGCGGCATTCGGGCGGCGGATCTCATTCAGCTCCCCTCAATAGCCAATGACATCAAGCACGGGTCACTCGACCATTTTGATGAGGGCCAGGGCGTCGCCATCGGCCAGGGCCTTGCCGATCAACTCTCGGTACATGCTGGCGAAAGTATCACGCTCGTTGCGCAACGCGGCGCAGTCACGCCTATGGGCATGATGCCGCGTGTCAAGAAATATCGAGTCGCGGCTGTCTTCGAGATTGGGATGTCCGAATACGACGCGGGCGTCATCTTCATGCCGATCGCAGAAGCGCAGGCCTTTTTTAACCGCAATCAGGACGTCACCGCGATCGAGGTTTTCACGGCCAATCCCGATCGTGTCGACCTGTTTCGCAAGACGGTAGCGGAAGCGGCTGGTCGACCAATCTTCCTCGTTGACTGGCGGCAGCGCAATACGACGTTCTTCAACGCGCTCGAGGTCGAACGCAATGTGATGTTTCTCATCCTCAGCCTGATTGTTTTAGTAGCCGCACTGAACATCGTGGCCGGCCTGATCATGCTGGTGAAGGACAAGGGCAGCGACATCGCGATTCTCAGGACCATGGGCGCCTCACAGGGGGCGATCATGCGGACGTTCATGATCACCGGCGCTTCGATCGGCGTGGCGGGGACACTGGTCGGTTTCGTCGTCGGGCTTCTCGTTTGCAGGAATATCGAAGGGGTCCGGCAATTGTTGTCCTGGCTGACGCGCACCGAGTTGTTCCCGCCAAAGCTCTATTTTTTGTCAAGACTGCCGGCGGAGATCGATCTCGTGGAGTCCGCAGCGGTCGTGACCATGGCGCTAACCCTGTCATTCCTCGCAACGCTATATCCATCGTGGCAAGCCGCGCGGCTCGACCCCGTCGAGGCTCTACGACAGAGGGGCTAGTCACGGCAACGACGCGCGGCGGCTATCCGGCGGGCGCGTTTATGGGATGGATATTTCGCCTTCCGGTCCAACTCTGACCTCTGGTGAGGGCGGCTTCTGCGCGGCTATCAGGAGCATAGTGGACCGCAGCCGCGCTCGGCACGGGTTTAGGGGCACGCGGAATCTTGTGATCAATCAGATCATTATCGCACGTGACCCGGAGCAGACGTCTTGCGCACTAGCTGGCGACTACGCAGCCCCATTTGTGCCGAACATGGTATAGCGCCGTCTGCGGTTAGCTAATCGGATGTTTTCGTGCCACAGTTCGTCGTCTTTTTTGCGAGGAGCTGACGGAAACCAGTTGGCCTTTGACCGAGATCAAGCTACTCGTAGCTTATGAGGAAGAACAAGACTTTTCGGCTTGTTCTGATCAAGCCGTCACATTACGACGACGATGGCTATGTCATTCGATGGTGGCGCGGCGGCCTGCCTTCGAATTCACTAGCCTGTCTTTACGGCATCGCGCTCGATTGTCGTGAACGCGGCGTTCTCGGGCCCGATTGCAACATCGAGATCGACGCCATCGATGAGACCAACTGGAAGGTGCGTGTCGCGGATCTGGCGCGCGCGATCAAGGCCGCGGAGGCCGGCATGGTGATGCTGGTCGGGGTCCAGTCCAACCAGTTTCCCCGATCGCTCGATCTGGCGAGACAGTTTCGCAAGCTCGGAATCCACGTTGCGATCGGTGGCTTCCATGTGTCCGGCACTCTCTCGATGTTGCCGGAGCGCGATCCCGGCGTTCAGGAGATGATGGACCTCGGTGTGTCGGTCTTCGCAGGCGAAGCCGAGGGACGGCTCGAGGAGCTGTTGCAGGATGCGGTCGCCGGGCGATTGCAGCCTCTGTACAACTACATCGACGATCTGCCACACTTGGAGAACCAGCCTTTGCCGATCATTCCCCGCCAGCAGATCGGACGGGTCATCGGCCACACCACGAGCTTCGACGCGGGGCGCGGCTGCCCGTTCCAGTGCTCGTTCTGCACCATCATTAACGTGCAGGGCCGCAAGTCGCGACGCCGCAGCGCCGACGATATCGAGGCCGTGATCCGCGCCAACGTCGCTCAGGGCGTCTTCGCCTTCTTTCTCACCGACGACAATTTTGCGCGCAACAAGGATTGGGAAATTTTGCTCGACCGCATCATCGCGTTGCGCGAGAAGGAGGGCTGGGACCTCCGTTTCACGATCCAGGTCGACACGCTCTGCCACAAGCTGCCTAACTTCATCGAGAAATGCGCCAAGGCCGGCGTCCGGCGATGCTTCATCGGCCTCGAAAACATCAACCCGGACAGTCTGCTCGGCGCCAAGAAGCGGCAGAACAAGATCACCGACTATCGCGAGATGATGATGGCCTGGAAGAGGGCCAGGATCATGACCGTCGGCGGCTACATTGTTGGCTTTCCCAACGACACACCGGAATCGATCGTCCGCGACATCGAGATCATCAAGCATGAGCTGCCGATCGACATGCTGGAGTTCTTCTTCCTGACGCCGCTGCCGGGCTCGGAAGACCACAAGACGCTCTACTTGAAGGGCGTCGCGATGGATCTGGACCTCAACAAATACGACTTGGACCACGTCACGACGGACCACCCCGCCATGTCCAAGGCGGACTGGGAGCGCGCCGTCGAGCTCGCCTGGAACACCTATTACAGCTGGGAGCACATCGAGACGCTGATGCGGCGTGCCGCGGCGATGGGCAATAATGTCGGCAAGATCGGCACCTACGCGCTCTATTTCAAAGGCTACCATCCCATTGAGCGCGTCCATCCGCTCGAAGGGGGTGTGCTGCGGCTGAAGAGCCGCGGCGAGCGCCGTCCGCATCTGCCGGTCGAGCCGGCCTGGTCGTTCTATCCTCGCTATGCCGCCGACACCGTCGTAAAGGCCGTACAATGGGCTTCGCTCGCTCTGCGCCTCCACCGGCTGGCGCGCAAGGTCAAGTCGGATCCGCACCGGCTCGCCTATGTCGATGCGGCGATCACACTGCAGGCCGACGAGACCGCGAGTCTGGATTTGTACAAGACGCGGTCCAGCCAGGCGTTTCTCGATCAGCGGCGGCATATCGAAGAGGCACAGAAACCTAAGTTAGCCGGGGGATAGGATGCCTTGAGTTGAACGGCAGCCCTGGGCCTCGGCACGCAACCTTTGGCCCTGTCAACTCCCAACGCCGCCGACCAGACGCGGCCTGCGATTTGCGAGCGGCTTCGCCGCGGGCAAGGCGCGTAGCCACACGCGAAAACTCACGATCTCCGGACAATCTGCCGTACCTTCCGGCGCAACCAGCCAATCACCCCCGCCCGATCCCTCATCGATCCGCTCGCAGCGATAGCCCGGATGATGGCGGAGGCCGCGGGCGATCAACAGGTCGACCTTGCCCTCGACCAATTCGTGCAGGCCGGCCGGCTGCAGCACCCGCAAGCCGATCTCCGCATGGGTGCTGCGAAACGCCGCCAGATCGAGCCGGCGCAGGTCGAAGCTGCCATGGACTCCCAATTGAAGCTGCATCGCGCCTGCCGGTTTCAATTGCGAGGTCGCCTCCGCAATGTGGCGAAAACCTTCGGAGATGCCGGGCAGGTAGGCCTGTCCGGCCGCGGTGAGGATGAGCTGCTTGTGCAGCCGCTCGAACAGCTGCACGCCAAGGCGCGCCTCCAGCGCTTTCACTTGCTGTCCCACGGCAGCAGGCGTCACGTGCAGCTCGTGCGCGGCCAGCTTGAAGCTGAGATGCCGTGCGGCGGCTTCGAAGGCGCGGAGCGCGTTCAGTGGTGGAAGAGCGTAGGTCATCGCGCTGCACTTTGACACTGCCGGGCCGGGGCGCTGCAATAGATTTTCTTGCGCTGAACCGCAGGAATGATGCTTTGCGCGGCCGCGATGCCGGCGGGTAGGGTCGGCTCGCAATCCGGAGAAACACCATGCCCCCAGCTCACATCGTCAGCCACAATCCTGCAACGCTCAACGCGCCGTTGGGCGGCTACAGCATGGGACTTGAGCTGAGGCAGCATCGCCGCCTGCTGTTCATCAGCGGCCAGGTCCCTGAAAGCTCCGACGGCACCGTGCCAGAGGGTTTCGAGGCGCAATGCGAGCAGGCCTGGCGCAACGTCAAGGAAGTGCTCGCCGCGGCCGGCCTTGGCGTCGAGCATCTGGTCAAGATCACGACGTTCGTGACCGACCGCAACCAGGTCGTGCCCAACCGCATCATTCGGCGCGCGATGCTCGGGGAGCACCAGCCCGCCTTGACAGTCGTGATCGTCGAGACTGTCGACAGCAAATGGCTGCTGGAGATCGAGGCGATCGCCGCGGAATGAAGCCGGGCCTTGCCGGCCTCGCAATGAAACGAACCGAAATGGGTGACCAATGACTGAGATCGTCCATCCCTTCTACGAGGCGCATCGAAGCGCCATGGTGGCCGCCATGCGCGATCGCATCGACCTTGCCGGAACAATGTTGCGCGAGCGCGCGCACTTGGGCGATACCGACGGAATCAGCCGGGAGGTGATGGACGAATTCGAGATCGTGCTCGCCCAGATGCCCTATGTCGGCGGCGCGGCAAGCCGCATGAGCGATTTCTTCATGCGCCTGACGGGCTTCATGGCCATCAGCCGGGTGCTGCAACGGCACGGCGTGCCGGTGGCCGTGATCGGCGAGATCGAGCGGGAAACCTACAAGGCGCAATTGCTCAGGGTGTCCGAAGCCGAGCGCCTCGCCTCGGGCCGCCAGTTCATGTCGCCGGAGAACCAGGCGTTGTTGCGCGAGCAGGCGGCAAGAAGCGTCACCGAGAGCCATCAGGAGCAGTTTCCGGAGGACTTCGTCTACGATTTCGTCGAGCCGGGTCCACACGACAAGTTCGAATTCGGCATCAACTACAAGGCCTGCGGCTTCTGCAAGCTCGCGGCGCGCCACGGCGACAAGGACATCCTGCCGAACATCTGCGGGCTCGATTTCGACGCCTATGCAACGCGAGGCATCCGCCTGGAACGGACACAAACGTTGGCGGGCGGTGCGAGCCACTGCGATTTTCGATTTTCGCGCGTTGCGGATATCGAGCCGTCACCCTGAGGTGCCGATGACATCGTGGCCCTGTTTTGCCCGACGCGTCAAACGGACTTCGTGAAATCCGCAAGCGCGGAGCGTCACTGGCAAGCCATTGATTCTGCTGGCCCCGGCTACTGTGCATGGGGTTGTTTTCGCGCTTTTTGTTCTGAGGGCGTCTGAATTAGTCCGCCGCCTTCTCCCTCAAGCGCTGCGCGTAGACGTTGATGACCAGCGCCGCCAGCAGGATCAGGCCGCGGATCAGGATCTTCAGGAAACTGTCGATGTTGACGTGGTCGAGGCCGTTGTTGAGGACGCCGAGCACGAACAGCCCGACGATTGTATTGCCGATGCCGCCGCGGCCGCCGAACAGGCTGGTGCCGCCGACCACGACCGCGGCAATGGAGTCGAGAAGGTAAGTATCGAACTCGTTCTGCTGCGCGCTGCCGAAATGGGCGACGCCGAGCATGCCGCCGATGCCGGAGCAGACCGCCGAGATCACCATCACGCTGCCCAGGATGAGCTTGACGTTGAGGCCGGAATATTCGGCCGCCTCGCGGTTGCCCCCGACCATGTAGACGTAGCGGCCGAAGCGCGTGTAGGTCAGCACCAGATGACCGGCGAGCAGCATGATGGCGGCGACGATGACGATCCAGGGAATGCCGCCGATCGATCCCGAGCCGAGCGTGGTGACGAGGCTCGGCACCTTGTAGGCGATCTGGCCGCGCACCAGCAGCGCCGAGATGCCGGCGGCGATCTGCATCATCGCCAAGGTCATGATGAAGGAGGGGATGCCGATCACGGTCAGCCCCAGCGCATTGACGAGGCCAAGCAGGGCGCAGAGCAGGATCGACAGCAGGATCGCGACCGCGCCGGGCAGCGGGATGTTGGCGATGTTGACGTAGGATTCCTGCAGCGTGAAGTAGGCGACGGCGATGCCGGTGACGTTGGCGATGCTGGCGATCGACAGGTCGATCTCGGCGCAGAGGATCACGAAGGTGAGTCCGACCGCGATGATGCCGGTGACCGATACCTGCGTCAGGATGTTGCCGAGGTTGTCCAGCGTCGCAAAGGAGGGGCTGGCGAAGGCGAAGAACGCGGACAGGAAGATCAGGGTGAGGAACGGGGCGATGTTGCGCATCTGCGAGCGCAGGAATGGCGCTAGGCCCCGCGTCCGCTGCCCCGCCGCTAAAGCCGTCTCGCTGCTCATGTGCTTCTCCGTCACGCCGCTTCCAGCAGGCGGTCCTTGCTGACCGGCTCGTTCCTGAATTCCCGCACCAATGCGCCGCGCTTGAGCACGAGGATGCGGTCTGCCAGCGACAGCACCGTTTCCGGCTCGGTCGACAGCACGATGATCGCGAGCCCTTTGGTGCGGAGGTCGCGGACGATGTTGATGACGTCGTTCTTGGCGCCGACGTCCATGCCGCGGGTCGGCTCGCACAGCACCAAGAGCTTGGGCGGATAGGTCAGCCATTTCGCCAGCGCGACCTTCTGCTGGTTGCCGCCGGAGAGCATGCCAAGGTCGAGACCGACCACCGGCGGCCGGATCTGCAACTGCTCGACCTGACGCTTGGCGATGTCGCGCTCCTGCGCCGGCTTGAGCAGCAGCGCGGAGATGCGATCGAGAATGCTGATCGAGATGTTCTTGTAGACCGGCTCCTGATGAAACAGCATGTCGCGTCGGCTCTCCGGCACCAGCGCCACGCCGGCGCGCCGCGCCGCCGCCGTGCTGGCGAAGGTCTTCGGCGTGCCGTCGACGACAAGCGTGCCGGTGTCCGGCTTCAGCTTGCCGAACAGGATGCGCGACAGCTCCTGCTGGCCGCAGCCCATGAAGCCGTAGATGCCGAGCACCTCGCCGGCGCGCGCCTCGAACGAGACGTCCTTCAGGCTGCGGGACAGCGAGAGCTGATCGACCTTGAGAACGACCTGGCTGTCGCTTGGCCGCGGCAGCATCAAATCGTCGGTATAGCTGTGCTCGAGCGCCTCGCCGCCGCGGCCGATCATGGCCTCGATCAGCGCGCCCTTGCTGGTCGCCGCGCTCGCGGTCTCCGCCACCTTCCGCCCGTTGCGGAACACGGTCACCGTGTCGGAGACGAGCAGGATGTCCTCGATGAAATGCGAGATGAAGACGATTGCGGTGCCTTGCTCGCGCAGCCGCCTCAGCGTTGCGAACAGCCGCTCGACCTCGGGCGGGGAGAGCGCGGAGGTCGGCTCGTCCAGGATGATGATGCGGGCGCCGGAGAACAGCACGCGCGCGATCTCGATCAGCTGCTGCAACCCGATGGGGAGGTCGCCCAGCCGCGTCATCGGATCGACGTCGATGCCGAAGCGGGCAAGCTGCTCGCCGGCCTCGCGCGCCATCCGCCGCCATTGTACGAGGCCGAGGGCGTTGGTCGGCTGGTTGCCGAGGAAGACGTTCTCGGCGACCGTGAGGTCGGGCGCGACGGAGAGCTCCTGGTGCACCATGGCGATGCCGGCCGCGTGCGCATCGCGGGCCGAGCGGAAATGCGTCTCCACCCCGCCGATCAGGAAGCGGCCGGAGAATTCGGTGTGCACGCCGGCGATGATCTTCATCAGCGTGCTTTTTCCGGCGCCGTTCTCGCCGACGAGACCGTGGATCTCGCCGGGATGGAGCGCGAAGTCGACACCACGAAGTGCCTCGACGCCGCCGAAGCTCTTCGTGATGCCCTGCAGTTCAAGGATGGGCGGACGACCCTCGGACATGAAAGTTCAGATCAGGAAGTGATCCTGCATCCACTGCATCCCGGCGGCGTTGGCCTTGGTCACGACCGGGCCGTCGGTAACGACGTTCTTGGGAATGCCCTGTCCGCTCTTCTCGCCGCCGACCACGGCCGAGACGCCGGCGATGATGGCGCCGCCGTGGATGCGGCAGGAGGGATTGCGGACGGTCGCGAACATGCGGCCTTCGCTCACCGCCTGGATCGCCGGCGGCATGGCATCGACGCCGCCGATCAGGATGTTGGTGCGGCCGCGCGCCTTCATGATGTTGGCGGCGGCGAGCGCCATGTCGTCGTTGTGGAAGAATGCCGCATCGATCTGGGGATACTTGGTCAGATAGGTTTCCCACAGCCGCGCCGTCTTGGAGACGTCCCAGTCAGCAGGCTGGGTGTCGAGGACTTCGATGCCGGGGAATTGCTTGACCACCGAATTGAAGCCCTTGGCACGTCCTTGCGCGCCGGTGTGGCCGAGCGCGCCCTGCGTCATGATGATCTTGCCCTTGCCGCCCATGGCGTTGCAGAGGGCCTGCGTCACCGAGGCGCCCATGAACTCGTTGTCGGGAGCGAGGAAGGAATGCACGTTGATCTGGTCGAGCGGGGCGATCAGCGTGTCCATGTCGATCACCGGCGTGCCGGCGTCGATCATCTTCTGCACGGGCTGGGTGAGGGTGCCGATGCCGAAGGCCTGGATCGCCACGAAGTCCCATTTCTGCGAAGCCATGTTGTCGATCGCCGCCCGCTGCTTCACCGCGTCGAGCTGACCGTCGAACCAGGTGACCTCGACGTTGAACAGCTTGCCCCAGAATTCGGCGGCCTGCTTGCCTTGCGCGCACCAGGTGGCCTGGAGGCCGGCATTGGAGAACGCCGCCTTCAGCGGCTTCTCGCTGCGCCCGACCGCGGCTGCCAATGCGGGGTTCATGCCCATGCTGCCGAGGAGGGCAGCTCCGGCGCCGGCGGTCGCGGCCGCCTGAAGAAGATCGCGCCTCGTCGTCGAGAAATCTTTCGTCCCGGACATTGCTCGCTCCCATAAGATTTTAGCCTCGGCGCGTCATTGATTGCGCTACCGATGTCCGAAAGTGTCTCACAAGAGTTGCCGCCACTCAATCTGCAATCACTCGCCGACATTGCAGCAGGCCGCGTTGGTGCAGCGCAAAGTGTCAGGCCGTCGCGCCGGCGAGCGTGTCGATGTCGGCGAGCAATGCGTCCCAGGCTCGCGCAATCTCGGTTGACCATTGGTCGCCGAGCAGGTCGGGCAGCGTATCCCTGATGATGGCGAAGAACGCGATGAACAGCTCACGCGGCGTGCCATAGCCATCGTGCGAGGCGGCCTCGCAGGCGATCATTCGGAAATGCCCGCGACGCTGACCGGCGAAATCGAGGATCGCCTCGATCGCCAGCGCGAGCATCGATCCTTTCACGAGGTCGCGGCCGTCGGAACGGAACATCGCCTGCGTCTCGGGACGCTCGTCGAACAGGCGTCGGTAGACGAAGGGCGTGAGATCTTCGCAGCGCGAGGCCGCCAGCTCGAAGCTGATTTCGATTGGATTGCGCAAAGCACGCATCCGCGCGTCAGCCTCGCGGACAAAAAAAGAGCGGGGCCCTGGCCCCGCTCAAAAATTGTGTCGACCCTATTATCCCCGATTCTAAGATTTGCTCTTGATTGACGGGGCGACGCTGCATTTTGCGCGTCAGGGGCTCCTCCCGAGACTTGGACCACCAGACTTTGACCTCACGGCCAGCCTGAGCGAGAGGGATGCTAGATCAACTTTTCTCACTTGTCATCATTTTCGGCAACGAATGTTCAAAATTCGGTCAGTAGACGAAATGATCAGGCGTCATGGCCCGCAAGTATATGACAAATAAAAGAAATCTGTTGAGCGCGGGTCCGTTTGACCTGCCTCAAATGGCTGCCGTCCATCCTATGCTGGGTTTTGCAGGTCACGATTTTGGACAAGTTTGCGCTGGGGCAAGAAGGGAGGCGGTGCTGGCCTCGACTTGGAGCTGGGTGCGGTGTTTAGTTAGCAGACGAACGAACGGTTCGGCGGATGCGCGCACGGCTACAAAAATTCCTCCCCCTGGTCCTGCTCGCCCTGGCGATGCAGGTGCTGGCGCCGATTGCCGCCTGCTGGGCGACCGGCTTGGCCATTGCCGATCCGCTGTCTGCCGCCGTCATCTGCCATAGTGCGAGCGAGCAGGGCGGCCTGAACGATCAGACCGGCGTGCCGACCGCCCATGCCGGCGCGTGCGCCCTGTGCTGCCTGGCCCAGGCCAATGCCTCGCTCGATTCGCCGACGCCCGCGGCATTCTCGATTCCCGTTCGCCATGCCGAGCGGGTGGTGTGGCGTCCGGCGGACGCGTCCGCCACCACCGTTCACAAGGGCTCGAGCGCCCAGGCGCGCGCGCCGCCTCACATTTCCTGATCTAGCTACGAATCTGCCTCGTCAGCGGCTGCTGCACGGGGATTCGCAATGCACCGGCACTACTCGTGCTGGTATCGGGAATTTTCACATGTCTCGCCTTGGTTTGCTCCAAAGCGCTTCCGCGCGCGGAATTTTGCTTGCTTCTCTCTCTGCTCTCTCCCTGCCACAGCTCGCCGACGCGCAGGAAAGTGGGCGCGAACTTCCTCCGGTGACCGTCGACTCGCCACGCGAGAGGCGCGCTGCGCCGGCCCGCTCGCAGCGAACTCCCGTGCGATCAACGCGCGCGCGCACCGCGGCTCCGCAACAAGCGGCGCGTTCGCAGGGTGAAGGCGCGAGCGGTCCAGGCGCGTTGACCGTTCTGACGGCGCAGCAGGCCCTTGCGGAAATCAACCAGACGCCGGGCGGCGTGGCGCTGGTGACAGCCGAGGCCTACCGGAATTCTACGCCCGCGAGCACAATCAAGGACGTTCTCGACTACGTCCCTGGCATCTTCGCCCAGCCTAAATGGGGCGACGACACCCGGCTCTCGATCCGAGGCTCCGGGCTGTCGCGTAATTTCCATCTGCGCGGCGTGCAGCTCTATATGGACGGCATCCCGATCAACACCGCGGACGGTTACGGCGATTTCCAGGAGATCGACCCTACCGCCTACAGGTACGTTGAGGTCTACAAGGGCGGCAACGCGCTCCAGTTCGGAGCGAACTCGCTTGGCGGAGCGATCAACTTCGTGACGCCGACCGGCCGCGATCCGTTTCCGAACGGGGTTTCCGTCGATATGGGAGGCTTCGGATATAAGCGCTTCCAGGCCAACGCTGGCGGAGCAAACGGTCCTTGGGACGGCTTCGTCACGGCCTCGACGCAGGCCGCGGACGGTTTTCGAGACCACAGCTTTGGCTCAAGCAACCGGCTCAGCGCCAATGTCGGCTATCAGTTTTCGCCGGATTTCGAGACGCGCTTCTATCTCAACGCCAACGAGGTGCGGCAACGCATTCCCGGCACCGTTACCAAGACGTCTGCGCTGACCAATCCCGAGGCTGCAGCTCCGGCAAATGTTGCCATGGATCAGCAGCGCAATATCGACACGGTCAGGCTGGCAAACAAGACCACGATCCGTTTCGACCAGACCAAGGTTGAATTCGGAGCCTTCGGCGTCGATCGCCATCTGATGCATCCGATTTTCCAGTGGCTCGACTATCGTTACAAGGACTACGGAGGCTTCGCGAAAGTTACCGACGAGCGCTTCATCGGCGGCTTTCGCAACAGGCTGGTTGCGGGTGTCAACGTGCTGAATGGCAGCATCGACAATCAGCAATTCGCCAACATCGCTGGACAAAAGGGAGCTCTGCTCTCGTCGTCGATCGACCGCTCGAAGAACACATCCGTCTACGTTGAAGACAGCTTCTATTTCCTTCCCAGCGTTGCGGCGATAGCCGGAACGCAGTTTCTCCATGCGACTCGCAACCGGCAGGACCGTTTTCTCAGCAACGGCGATCAATCGGGGGCGACCCGCTTCAATCTGTGGTCGCCGAAAACGGGCTTGCTGTGGCAAATCGATCCGACATGGCAGGCTTTCGCCAACGTGTCGCGGAGCGCCGAAGTGCCGAGCTTCGGCGAGAGTTCAAATGGGCCGGGCATTCCGACGATTCCGTTTACCAGCATCCGCGCCCAGATCGCGACGACCTACGAGATCGGGACGCGCATGCGGAGGCCGGACTACTCGTGGGAGCTGACCGCTTATCGCGCCAACATCCGCGACGAACTGCTATGCCTCTACAGCGCCTTCGGCAATTGCAACGTGACCAATGCGGATCGGACCATCCACCAAGGCATCGAAGCCGGCGCGGGGGCCGCGGTCTTCCATGACCTCTTCGTAATGGGAAGCGCGCCGGACAAGGTGTGGCTCAATCTGGCCTACACCTATAACGACTTTCGCTTCGACAACGATGCTACCTTTGGCAACAATCAGCTACCTGGAGCGCCTCGTCACTATTTGCGCGCCGAATTGCTCTACAAGCATCCGACGGGCCTCTATATCGGACCTAACGTCGAATGGGTGCCGAAGGCCTATTTCGTTGACAGCATGAATACGCTGACGACGGAGCCTTATGCATTGTTGGGACTGAAGGCCGGTTTTGACAATGGCGGTCCATTCTCCGCCTACGTCGAGGGCCGTAACCTTACCAACCGGATCTATATCGCAAGCGCCAGCATCATCGACCGCGCGACTGCGGCGTCGACTTTGTTCGAGCCGGGAACGGGACGGACGGTTTATGCCGGAATGCGGTATCGATGGTAAGTGCTGCGGGCTCGCTGAAACAACCTTACGCGATCGGCCAGATCAACCACGAGGGAACCAAAATGAACAGGACCAGACAAACACTTTTCGCCATCGCCATTCTGCTAAGCGGCAGCGCGGCTGCATTGGCCGACGACGTCAAGGCCGGCGATCTCGTCATCTCGCAGGCCTGGAGCCGTGCGACCCCGGGCGGCGCAAAGGTTGCCGGCGGCTATCTCGTCATCGAGAACAAGGGGACGGCGCCGGACAGGCTGGTCGGCGTGTCCGCCGACATCGCCGGCAAGGCCGAGATCCACGAGATGGCGATGGATAACGGCGTGATGAAGATGCGCGCACTCGACAAGGGGCTGGTGGTCGATCCCGGCAAGACGGTGAAGCTCGCGCCCGGCGGCAATCATTTGATGCTCCAGGAGCTGAAGGGCCCGTTCAAGCAGGGTGACAAGGTGCCGGTGACGCTGCAATTCGAGAAGGCCGGCAAGGTCGCCGTCTCCCTCGACGTCCAGGGCGTCGGCGCGCAGGCCCCCGGCGATGCCGGGCATTCGGGTCACATGGACATGAAGAAGATGCCGGATCATTCGGGAATGAAAATGAAATGAGATCGATCTCGATTCCCGGGAGACCGAACATGAAGAGAGCCTGCCTGTTCCTGGTTGCCGCGCTCGCTGCCTCGCCGGCGGCGGCGCACGTGTCGCTCGAGACCAAGCAAGCGACGGTCGGTGCTTCCTACAAGGCTGTGTTCACCGTGCCGCACGGTTGCGCGGGCTCGCCGACGGTGAAGATCCGTGTGCAGGTCCCGGAAGGGGTGATCGCGGTGAAGCCGATGCCGAAGGCGGGCTGGAACGTCGATGTCGTCGAGGGCAAATATGCCGTCGAATACGACTATCACGGCAACAAGCTCTCCTCCGGCGTCAAGGAGGTGGCGTGGTCCGGCGGCAAGCTGCCGGACAAGCACTATGACGAGTTCGTCATGCATACGGTCCTGACCGACAAGCTCAAGCCGAACACCACCCTATACTTCCCCGTCGTCCAGGAATGCGAGACCGGCGTCAGCCGCTGGATCGAAATCCCGACCGAGGGAGCAGGGCATTCGCATCAGGGCAAGTCCGAGGGCAAGTCGCCGGCGCCGGGCGTGAAGCTGCTGCCGAAATCCTGATGCGCTTCTTCGCCGCGCTCGCGACCCTGCTGTTCGCCGCCGGATTGGCGAGCGCGGCGTGGGCGCATGCAGCGCTGATCTCGGTCGAGCCGCCGAGCGGGAGCATGCTCGCGGCCGCGCCCAAGGCGGTGGAGCTGCGCTTCAACGAGGCTGTGACGCCCGGTGCGATCCGGCTGATCGACGGTGCCGGCAGAGCGCGGGACGACGTAGGTATCAGCGCATCCGGCGAGACGATTTCGGTGGCGATGCCTGCGGATCTGCCTGAGGGCACCGCGGTCGTCAGCTATCGCGTGATCTCGCAGGACGGCCATCCGGTCGTCGGCTCGGTGATCTTCTCGATCGGCATGCCGACGGCGACGAAGCTCCCCGCCGCGGTTGACGGCGAGGTGAATGCGCTGATCTGGCTGGCGCGCGTCGGCCTCTATCTCGGGCTGTTCGTCGGCGTCGGCGGCGTGTTCTTCGCGCGCTGGATCGCATGGTCGATGATCGGCATGGCCGCGCCGCGCATGGCGATCGCCATCGGTATCCTTGGTGCTGCAGCGTCTCTCGGCACGTTGGGCCTCGACCTTCTCGGCCTGCCGCTAACAGCTCTCACGACCGCCGCACCCTGGAAAGTCGCGCTCGGGGCGAGTGCCGGTCCCGCCCTGCTGGTCGCCATCGCGGCGGTGCTGCTGGCGCTAATGGCGCTGCGAAGCGCGCGGTATGCGCACGCACTTGCGATCGTGGCCTTGGTCGGCGTCGGGCTGTCGCTCGCCATGACTGGGCACGCCGCAACCGCCCCGCCGGAGGCGCTAATGCGTCCGGCGATCTTTCTTCACGGCCTCGGTGTCGCCATCTGGATCGGTGCGCTTGCGCCGCTCGTCGCCCTGGTCTCGCATCCGACGACACCGCCGCTCCCAATCGTGAACCGCTTTTCCCGCATCGCTGCGCTGGCGGTCGGTGTGCTGGCCGTGACCGGCCTCGCTCTCGCAATCGTGCAGCTCGAAAAGCCGGGAGCGTTGGTGGAGACCCGTTACGGACTGATCCTCGCGAGCAAGCTCGTTCTCGTCACGGGATTGCTGGCGCTGGCCGCGCTAAACCGGTTCCGGCTCACACCGGCGCTGGCCCGGGACGGGACAGGGACGCCCGCGCTCAAGCGCTCGATCTTGGCCGAATGCGCCATCGCGCTGGCCATCCTGGCCGTCGTCGCCGGCTGGCGCTTCACGCCGCCGCCGCGGACCATCGTTCCCGAGACGCCGCTGGCGATCCACATCCACAGCGACAAGGCGATGTTCCAAGTCCTGGTCTCGCCCGGCAAGCCGGGGATCAATGACTTCGTGCTCCAGCTCATGAACGGCGAGGGGAGTCCGCTGGCGGCACGGGAGACGACGTTGACGCTGAGCCTGCCCGAGCGCGGCATCGAGCCGATGGAGCGGAAGGCCGCGCTGGGGCCGGACGGCCACTGGCATGTGCGCAAGGTCGAGCTTCCCTTTGCCGGCCGCTGGCACGCGCGGATCGACGCACTGGTGAGCGACTTCGAGCAAATCACGCTCGAGGATGAACTCGACGTCACTTCGCGTTAAGGCGCGGTTCGCGCTGAACCTGAAGTCCGAAGGAAAAATGACAGGAATTCCGCTGCTTAGCGGCTTTTCCTCATTCCCGGTCTTGTATTTTCGCTCTCAATCCGGTTTCACTGCAACCGATCACTGATTCCCAGAGTATTGCCATGCGGTTGTCGCGGTTCTTTCTGCCCATCCTGAAGGAAAATCCGAAAGAGGCGGAGATCGTCTCGCATCGGCTGATGCTGCGCGCCGGCATGATCCGGCAGGAGGCGGCCGGCATTTACGCCTGGCTGCCGCTCGGCTTCCGCGTGCTCAAGAAGATCGAGCAGATCGTGCGCGAGGAGCAGGATCGCTCCGGCGCGATCGAGGTTTTGATGCCGACGCTCCAGCTGGCCGATCTCTGGCGCGAGAGCGGCCGCTACGACGCCTATGGCCCGGAGATGCTGCGCATCGCCGATCGCCACAAGCGCGAGCTCCTGTACGGGCCGACCAACGAGGAAATGATCACCGAGATCTTTCGCGCCTATGTGAAGTCCTACAAGAGCCTCCCGCTCAATCTCTATCATATCCAATGGAAATTCCGCGACGAGCAGCGTCCGCGTTTCGGCGTGATGCGCGGCCGCGAGTTCCTGATGAAGGACGCCTATTCATTCGACCTCAACGAGGCCGCAGCGCGCGTCGCCTACAACAAGATGTTCGTTGCCTATTTGCGCACCTTTGCGCGGATGGGGCTGAAGGCGATTCCGATGCGCGCCGAGACCGGCCCGATCGGCGGCGACCTCAGCCACGAATTCATCGTGCTGGCGGAGACCGGCGAATCCGGCGTCTTCATCAATCGCGACGTGCTGGACCTGCCGGTGCCGGGTGAGGATGTCGACTACGAGAACGACCTGACGCCGATCATCAAGCAATGGACCTCGCTCTATGCCGCGACCGAAGACGTCCACGACGCCGCGCGCTTCGAGCAGGAGGTGCCCGCGGACAAGCGGGTGAACACCCGCGGCATCGAGGTCGGGCAGATCTTCTACTTCGGCACCAAGTATTCCGAGCCGATGAAGGCGCTGGTGGCAGGGCCCGACGGCGTCGACGTGCCGATCCATGGCGGGTCCTACGGCGTCGGCGTCTCGCGCCTGTTGGGTGCCATCATCGAGGCCTGCCATGACGATGCCGGCATCAAATGGCCGGAGGCGGTGGCGCCGTTCCGCGTCTCGATCCTCAACCTCAAGCAGGGCGATGCCGCCGTCGATGCGGCCTGCGAGAAGCTTTATGCCGAGCTCACCGCCAAGGGCGTCGACGTGCTCTATGACGACACCGACCAGCGCGCCGGCGCCAAGTTCGCCGCCGCCGACCTGATCGGCATTCCCTGGCAGATCATGATCGGGCCGAAGGGGCTTGCCGACGGCAAGGTCGAGATCAAGCGGCGAAGTGACGGCTCCCGCGAGACCATGTCGCCTGCGGACGCGGTCGCAAGACTTGTGGGCTGATAAGGCTGGTCGGCTGAATATTGTTCATCGCAAGATCGCGGCCGCCAATCCGGCCACAATTGACCCCGAATCATGGGATTATCGAGCGATGGATGAGACCATGACCAAAACCGTGCAGACCGCGCCTTTTGCGCCATTCGAGTGGATGCTGTCGGCGCGCTATTTGCGGGCGCGCCGCAAGGAGGGATTCATCTCGGTCATCGCCGGGTTCTCCTTTCTCGGCATCATGCTGGGCGTGGCGACGCTGATCATCGTCATGGCCGTGATGAACGGTTTCCGCAAAGAGTTGCTCGACAAGATCCTCGGGCTCAACGGCCACATCCTGGTGCAGCCGCTGGAATCGCCGCTGACCGACTGGAAGGATGTCGCCGACCGCCTCAGCCAGGTCGGGGGCATCCGGCTCGCCGCGCCCGTGGTGGACGGCCAGGCGCTGGCATCGTCGCCATGGAACGCCTCGGGCGTCCTGGTGCGCGGCATCCGCTCCGACGACCTCAACAACCTCACCTCGATCGCCAAGAACATCAAGCAGGGCTCGCTCGAAGGCTTCGACGAGGGGCAGGGCGTGGCGATCGGCCGGCGCCTCGCCGACCAGCTCTCGCTGCATGCCGGCGACAGCATCACGCTGGTGGCGCCGAAGGGCGCGGTCACCCCGATGGGCACGACGCCGCGCATCAAGCCGTACAAGATCGTCGCGGTGTTCGAGATCGGCATGTCCGAATACGATCTCGGCTTCGTGTTCATGCCGCTTGCCGAAGCGCAGGCCTATTTCAACCGCAGCAACGACGTCACCTCGATCGAGGTGTTCACCACCAACCCCGACAGGATCGACGCCTTCCGCAAGGCGGTGACGGAGGCCGCGGGACGTCCGGTGTTCCTGGTCGATTGGCGGCAGCGCAACTCGACCTTCTTCAACGCGCTCCAGGTCGAGCGCAACGTGATGTTCCTGATCCTGACCATGATCGTGCTGGTCGCGGCGCTCAACATCGTGTCCGGCCTGATCATGCTGGTGAAGGACAAGGGCAGCGACATCGCGATCCTGCGCACGATGGGCGCCTCGCAGGGATCGATCATGCGGATCTTCCTGATCACGGGCGCCTCGATCGGCGTGGTCGGCACGCTGGTCGGCTTCTTCGTCGGGCTCGTGATCTGCCTCAACATCGAATCGATCCGGCAATTCCTGTCCTGGCTGACCAGCACCGAGCTGTTCTCGCCGGAGCTCTATTTCCTGTCGAAGCTGCCTGCCGAAATCGACATCGGCGAAACCACGGCCGTCGTCATCATGGCGCTGACGCTGTCGTTCCTGGCGACGCTGTATCCGTCGTGGCGCGCCGCGCGCCTCGATCCCGTCGAAGCGCTGCGGTACGAGTGAGGGGCTGATGGAGCAGCAGGGGGCTGACGATGTACCGGTCATTTATCTCCACGAGATAAAGCGGCAGTACTTGCAGGGCGAGGTGCCGCTGACGATTTTGGACGGCGCCAAGCTGGCGCTGTGGGCCGGTCAATCGGTCGCGCTGGTGGCTCCGTCGGGCTCCGGCAAGTCCACGCTGCTGCACATCGCAGGGCTGCTCGAGGCGCCGGATTCCGGTGAGGTCTATGTCAACGGCGCGCCGACCTCGCAGCTGCCCGATATCGAACGCACCCAGCTGCGCCGCACCGATATCGGCTTCGTCTACCAGTCGCACCGGCTGTTGCCGGAGTTCTCCGCGCTCGAGAACGTCATGCTGCCGCAGATGATCCGTGGCCTGAAGAAGTCCGAGAGCGTCACGCGCGCCAAGGAGATCCTCGGCTATCTCGGCCTCGGCGAGCGCATCACCCATCGCCCCGCCGAGCTGTCGGGCGGCGAGCAGCAGCGCGTCGCGATCGCCCGTGCGGTTGCCAATGCGCCGCGGGTGCTGTTCGCGGACGAGCCGACCGGCAACCTCGATCCGCATACGGCCGATCACGTGTTCCAGGCCCTGATGCAGCTGGTCAAGGCGACCAGAGTGTCGATGCTGATCGCGACCCACAACATGGAGCTCGCCGGCCGCATGGACCGGCGCGTGTCGCTGTCGAACGGCCAGGTGGTCGAGCTCGACTGACAAAACCGCGAAAACAACCCCATGCACAGTAGCCAAGTGCCTGGCGGGACTTGCGAAAAAAATCGGCGATCGCGCACGGCCGCGCCGCAAGCGGTCAAGGCCGGATCACCGTCATCTTGAACGGCCCGCCATTGGCGGCGGCGTGCGCCACGGCCTCGTTGGCATGATCGAGGTCGAAGGCCGTCGTCTCGTATTCCTCCAGCCTGAGCAGTCCCGCGCGCACCAGCGCGATCAGGCGGCTCGCGGCATCCGGCGGGTACATCCAGACGCCGTGGATGCTGATGCAGTTGCGCATGATCCAGGGGTAGGGCAACTCGAGCCCCGCGCCGCCGGCCATGCCGACGCCGCCCATCAGTGCGACGCGTCCATAGGGGCGCACGGTCATGATCGCGGCCCGCACCACGGTCGGGCTGACCGAGGGCGGCATGATGTCGAGCACGCAGTCGATCGGGCCGGGCGCTGCGCGCTTCATCGCCTCGCGGTCATCGACCTCATCGCCAGTGAGCTTGACCGGCTTCACCCGCGGGCCGAAGCGGCGGACGAGATCGGCGAGGATCGTCTCGTTGCGGCCCGGTGCGACCACGCAGGCGGCGCCCATCGCCAGCGCGACGGAGACGGCTGCGCTGCCGAAATTGCCGGTGGCCCCGCTCACCAGCACGGTCTCGCCTGGCCGCAGGTTCGTAGCGAGGAAGCCGCCGTAAGGCACCAGCAGCGTGCCCAGCGCGCACCATTGCGCCGCTTCCTCGGACGTGATCGTGCCGATCCGTTTGACGTTCTCGGTCGGCAGGCGCATCTGCTCGGCAAACGAGCCGTGGCGAAAATGCTGTTGCAGGCGCATGCCGCCGGGACCGGCGGCGGTGAGCCCTTGCAGCTCGATGTCGGGCGCCGCCGCGTCGTCGCGCGAACGCACCGTCGGATCGCAGAACACCCAGTCGCCGACGCTGAGTCTGGTTGCGTCCGGGCCGATCGCGCGCACCCGGCCGATGCCGCCAGGACCCGGGATGATCGGCAGGTCGAGTGAGTAATTGCGCGTCCCGTCCAAGACTTCGTTCATGTACGACAACACGCGCGTGGCGACGACATCGACGATGACCTCGCCGGTGCCGAGCACCGGCTCGGGGACATTCTCGATCGCCAGCGGCGAACCGAAGGATTCGAGCACGGCAGCTTTCATGATGTTCACCTCGACGTCGGGTGATGGCGATATGCGCCGCCTTGGAGGGAACAAAAAGGCCTGGTATTATCCTAGTATTGCAGAGGCCCTCCATGCAGGAGCGACAGCGATGGCCGACCCGCGCCGCGTCGAATTCGGCGATTTTCTCAGGTCCCGCCGCGAAAAGCTGTCGCCGAAGACCGTCGGGCTTCCGGCTGGCCGCCGCCGGCGCACCGCGGGGCTGCGCCGCGAGGAGGTCGCGCAGCTCGCCGGCATCGGCGTCGACTGGTACATCCGCCTCGAGCAGGGCCGCACTGTCAGCCCGTCCGTCACCACCATCGACGCGCTGGCCCGCGCGCTCCGTCTCAGCAAGGCCGAGCACGCGCACCTGAAGGCATTGGCGCGTGACGGTGCCAGAGGCGCGTTCACGCGCGAGATCGTGCCGCCGCCGATCCGGCGGATGATCGCGAGCCTGAACCAGCCGGCCTATGTCACCGGGCGGCGCTGGGACGTGCTGGCCTGGAACGAGGCCGCCGAGGACATCTTCGCCTTCGGGCAGTTGCCGGAGCAGGATCGCAACACGCTGCTGCTGGTGATGACCAACAAGCAGATGCGAAAGTTCTACGGTGCGACCTGGACCGAGGTTGCGAAAAGCATGGTCGCGATGTTCCGCGCCACCCATGACGTCTGGGCCGGCGATCCCGCCTTTACGGAGCTGCTGACGCGGCTGCGCCAGGGCAGCCCGGAATTCGTCAAATGGTGGGAAGCCCACGACATCCGCAGCACGATGTCCGGCCTCAAGACCATGAACCATCCGACCAGGGGCCTGCTCCGGTTCGAGCACACCAGCTTCCAGGCCAACGATGACCCCGCGCTGAAGCTGGTGATTTACACGCCGGTCGAGGGTGGGGACTGACGGGGCAGGCTTCAACTTCTGAAGACTGATTGGCAGGCCTGTTCACCGCCCGCGGCCAGCGCGCGCCGGTGTGATGCGCTCGACGCGCGCGCAAATGTGGCGAGCGCGAGCGAAAAATGTGGCGACAATGGGCAGAGCAATTCATCTAGCATTCTCAATTCGGCATCACGCGAATGTGCGCGCGACGTCGTTACGCGCGTACGCAGCTGACGCCCTCGAGCGAACATTGGAACTACAGAAAACACTTGTTTCAAAGGGTTTCGGACGCGCCCTGATAAATCTTCATTAATGAAGCGCGGGCCTTTGGCGCGAACTGTTGCGTCGAGGTTACAGCAATTCTGTCGATCGCTGTTATGACGACGGCACGGCCCGGGGGCCTCTGAAGAAACTGGAACGGGAATCAAATGAAGAAGAATTTGTTGCTTGCTGCTGTGAGCTTGGTCGCGCTGAGCGCGGCGGCGCCGGCGCTGGCTGCTGACCTCGCGGCGCGGCCCTACACCAAGGCGCCGCCGGCGGCGCTCGCTGCGGTTTACGACTGGAGCGGCTTCTACATCGGTATCAACGGCGGCGGTGGTTCGTCGCACTCCACTTGGGATCTCGTCGGCGGCGGCCGTGAGGGTTCGCACGATGCGACCGGCGGCACGGTCGGTGGCCAGATCGGCTATCGCTGGCAGTCCGGCCAGTGGGTGTTCGGCGTGGAAGGTCAGGGCAACTGGGCCGACTTCTCGGGCGACAATGTCAGCGCGCTGTTCGCCACTCGCAACCGCTCGAAGATCGATTCGTTCGGTCTGATCACCGGTCAGGTCGGCTACGCCTGGAACAACGTCCTGCTCTACGTCAAGGGCGGTGCGGCTGTGGTCGGCGTCAAGTACGACGTGTTCAGCACGGCCTCAGGCGCGCTGCTGTCGTCGAACGACCAGACCCGTTGGGGCGGTACGGTCGGTGCCGGCCTCGAGTACGGTTTTGCGCCGAACTGG
The DNA here is from genome assembly GCF_056429085.1 of Bradyrhizobium sp. CFUWI. Lineage (NCBI taxonomy): Bacteria > Pseudomonadati > Pseudomonadota > Alphaproteobacteria > Hyphomicrobiales > Nitrobacteraceae > Bradyrhizobium > Bradyrhizobium sp. CFUWI. The sequence goes on along the minus strand of NZ_JBWJZE010000006.1, from coordinate 7,897 downwards.
TCGGTTGGCGTCGAGTACAACCACATCTTCCTGCAGGACAAGGACGTCACTTTCGCAGGCCTGGCGGGTACCGACCGCATCAAGCAGGACGTCGACATGGGCCTCGTCCGCCTGAACTACAAGTTCGGCGGCCCGGTGCTCGGCCGTTACTGAGACCGATCGCTCTTCTCGGAGCGCTCGTCGAGAAGCCCCGGCCTTGGCCGGGGCTTTTTTATTGTGTGAATTCATCGAGTTAACCATTGCCCTTGGAGGCCGTCTGCCGCGCTTGACTCGTCAGAACAAAATGAGAACAATGTTCTTCATACGTTCTAGCAAGGGAGCGAGGCATGTTCAGGGTTTTCGTCGAAGAAGCCGCCGCACTGGCGTCGATCACGCTGTTCGTCGGGATGATCGCGATCTGGGCTCAAGTCATACCGCAGCTCTGATTGCGGCGCTCCAGGGCGGGAGCCCACGTTGGCCCTTGGGGAAAAGCAGGACGGCGCGGCCAATTGGCCGCTCGGGCGTGGACTCTGAAGCTGCGGCACCTCACCATTGCGAGGCGAGTCGGCAGGAGAGGGCAGATGCGGGTGCATGATGCCTTGAGGCGCCGGCGACCGCTCCATTCCATCTGCAAGAGGCCGTCACGCGACCATGCCGAGCGCCGGATTTGTCCACCTACACGTTCACTCGGCCTATTCGCTGCTCAAGGGCTCGATCAAGATCGGCAAGCTCGCCGAGCTTGCCAAGAAAGACCACCAGCCGGCCCTGGCGCTGACCGACACCGACAACATGTTCGGCGCGCTGGAGTTCTCCGACAAGATGGCGAGTTCCGGCATCCAGCCGATCGTCGGCTGCGAGCTGGCGATCGATTTCGGCGATCAGGATCCGAATGCGCGCAACGCGATGGGGCCGTCGCGCGTGGTGCTGCTGGCGGCGCAGGAGCGCGGCTATCGCAGCCTGATGCGACTGAACTCGCGCGCGTTCCTGGAGACGCCCGACACCCATGCCTCCCACATCAAGTTCGACTGGCTCGAGGGCGAGACCGAAGGCCTGATCGCGCTGACGGGTGGACCGGACGGGCCGATCTCGCTGGCGCTTGCCGGCGGTCATGCCGAGCTCGCGGCCTTGCGCTGCGAGCGTCTGGCCGGCCTGTTCGGCGATCGCCTCTACATCGAATTGCAGCGTCACAACACCGAGAAGGAGCGGCGCGTCGAGAGCGGCTTGATCGACATCGCCTATGCCAGGGGCCTGCCGCTGGTCGCGACCAACGAGCCTTATTTCGCAACGACCGACGATTACGAGGCGCATGACGCGCTGCTCTGCATCGCCGGCGGGCGGCTGATCGCCGAGACCGAGCGCGAGCAGCTCACGCCCGATCATCGCTTCAAGACGCGCGCCGAGATGGCGGTGCTGTTCGCCGACATTCCCGAGGCGCTGGCCTCGACGGTGGAGATCGCCGAGCGCTGCTCCTTCCGCCCGATGACGCGCAAGCCGATCCTGCCGCTCTTTACCGTCGGCGCCGCGCAGAGCTCGGACGCTGCCGCAGTCGAGGCGGCGGAATTGAAGCGCCAGGCGGAGGAGGGGCTCGCAAAGCGTCTCAGCATCCACGGCCTGTCGCAAGGCACAACCGAAGAAGATTACAACAAGCGCCTGGCGTTCGAGCTCGACGTCATCATGCGCATGAAATACGCGGGCTACTTCCTGATCGTGTCCGACTTCATCAAATGGGCGAAGAGCCAGGGCATTCCGGTCGGGCCGGGCCGCGGCTCGGGCGCGGGCTCGCTGGTTGCCTGGGCGCTGACCATCACAGACCTCGATCCGATCAGGTTCGGCCTGCTGTTCGAGCGCTTCCTCAATCCCGAACGCGTCTCGATGCCGGACTTCGACATCGACTTCTGCCAGGACCGCCGCGGCGAGGTGATCAGGTACGTCCAGGAGCGCTACGGCCGCGACCAGGTCGCGCAGATCATCACCTTCGGAACGCTGCAGGCGCGCGGCGTGCTGCGCGACGTCGGCCGCGTGCTGCAAATGCCCTATGGCCAGGTCGACAAGCTGACCAAGCTGGTGCCGCAGAATCCGGCCGCACCGGTGACCCTTGCGGCCGCGATCGAGAGCGAGCCGAAGCTCCAGGCGTTCCGCGACGAAGATCCGATCGTGGCGCGCGCCTTCGACATCGCGCAGCGCCTCGAAGGCCTGACGCGGCACGCCTCGACCCACGCCGCCGGCATCGTGATCGGCGATCGCCCGTTGAGCGAGCTCGTGCCGCTCTACCGCGATCCCAAATCCGACATGCCCGTGACCCAGTTCAACATGAAATGGGTCGAGCCGGCCGGCCTCGTCAAATTCGACTTCCTCGGCCTGAAGACGCTCACCGTCCTCGACGTCGCGGTGAAGCTGTTGAAGCCGCGCGGCATCCATGTCGATCTCGCCACGCTGCCGATCGACGATGCCGAGAGCTACCAGATGCTGGCCCGCGGCGAGGTGGTCGGGGTGTTCCAGGTTGAAAGCCAGGGCATGCGGCGCGCGCTGGTCGACATGCGCCCGGACCGTTTCGAGGACATCATCGCGCTGGTGGCGCTGTATCGGCCGGGCCCGATGGCGAACATCCCGACTTATTGCGCGCGCAAGCACGGCGACGAGGAGCCGGAATATCTGCATCCCGTGCTGGAGCCGATCCTGAAGGAGACCTTCGGCGTCATCATCTACCAGGAACAGGTGATGCAGATCGCGCAGGTGATGTCGGGCTATTCGCTCGGCGACGCCGACCTGCTGCGCCGCGCCATGGGCAAGAAGATCCGCGCCGAGATGGACAAGCAGCGCGACATCTTCGTCGCCGGCGCGGTGAAGAACGGCGTGCCGAAGGGGCAGGCCGAGACCATCTTCGAGCTGCTCGCCAAGTTCGCCGATTACGGCTTCAACAAGAGCCATGCGGCAGCCTACGCGCTGGTGTCCTACCACACCGCCTACATGAAGGCGCATTACCCGGTGGAGTTCATCGCGGCGTCGATGACGCTCGATCTCAACAACACCGACAAGCTCTCCGAATTCCGCTCCGAGGCGCAGCGCCTCGGCATCAAGGTCGAGCCGCCGAACATCAACCGCTCCGGCGCGACCTTCGAGGTCGGCGAGAAGACGATCTACTACGCGCTCGCAGCGCTCAAGGGCGTCGGCATCCAGGCGATCGAGCAGATCATCGAGGAGCGCACCAAGCGCGGATTGTTCACCTCGCTCGCCGACTTCGCCGCGCGGGTCAATCCGCGCGCGATCAACAAGCGCATCATCGAAAGTCTAGCCGCCGCCGGCGCCTTCGACACGCTGGAGCCGAACCGCGCCCGCGTCTTCGCCGGCGCGGACTCGATCCTGGCCGCCTGCCAGCGCGCGCATCAGGCCGAGACCATCGGCCAGAACGACATGTTCGGGATGTCGGCGGATGCGCCGACCATCATGCTGCCGCAGATCGAACCCTGGCTGCCGGCCGAGAAGCTCCGCCGCGAATACGACGCCGTCGGCTTCTTCCTGTCGGGCCATCCGCTCGACGATTATGCCACCGTGCTGAAGCGGCTGCGGGTGCAGAGCTGGGCGGAATTCTCGCGCGCGGTGAAGACCGGCGCCACCGCCGGCAAGGTCGCCGCCACCGTGGTCTCGCGCATGGAGCGGCGCACCAAGACCGGCAACAAGATGGGCATCATGGGACTCTCCGATCCCACGGGCCATTTCGAGGCGGTGCTGTTCTCCGAAGGCCTCGCGCAATATCGCGACGTGCTGGAGCCGGGCGCCGCCGTGCTGCTGCAACTGGGCGCCGAGCTGCAGGGCGAGGACGTCCGCGCCCGCGTGCTGCATGCCGAGCCGCTCGACGATGCCGCCGCCAAGACGCAGAAGGGCCTGCGCATCTTCGTGCGCGATACCAAGCCGTTGGAGTCGATCGCCAAGCGTCTGGCCGGCCCCGATATGGCGGCTGCAAACGGCGCTGCGCCGAAGGTCGGCAGTCCGGGCATCGCGCCGCGCGGAAATGGCGACGGCGAGGTCTCGCTGGTGATGATGCTCGACCTCGAGACCGAGGTCGAGATGAAGCTGCCCGGCCGCTTCAAGGTCTCGCCGCAGATCGCCGGCGCGATCAAGGCGGTCGCGGGCGTGGTGGACGTGCAGCAGATCTGACGCTGCCTGCACCGCCGCAAACCAAAGCTTAACTATCAGACTCACGCATGGTTTCGAACTGTGCCGGGCACAGCTATCAGTTGTTTCCCGGCGCGAAACAAGGAAGAACAACCATGTGTGACAAATGCTGTGAAAATCCCGATCAATCGCTCGCTCCCTCCCGCCGTTCGATGATGCTTTTCGCCGCCTCCGCGCTGGGGGCCGCGGCGTTTGGCGGGGCCGCGTCGGCCAAGGAGGCGAAGGCGCCGCCGAAACCCCAGAACGTGCTGTCGCCCGATGCGGCGCTGAAGCGGTTGATGGAGGGCAATTCGCGCTACGTGTCGGGCGTGTCGCGCCGCCACGATTTCAAGCATGAGCGCGAGGTTCTGGTCGGCGGTCAAAATCCCTACGCAGCCGTTCTGAGCTGCGCCGATTCGCGGATTGCGCCCGAATATGCCTTCGACAGCGGACGCGGCGATCTGTTCGTGTGCCGCATCGCCGGAAATTTTGCCGGCGACGAGACCGTTGCGAGCATGGAATACACCGTCGCCGTGCTCGGCACGCCGCTGATCCTGGTGCTCGGCCACGACAATTGCGGCGCCGTCGACGCCACGATCAAGTCGCTGAAGGACGACAAGCCGCCGCCCGGACACATCCCCACGCTGATCTCCGCGATCGCGCCGGCGGTGAAGGCCGCGGCCCAGCAGAGCGGCAACGCGCTCGACAACGCCATCCGCCAGAACGTCATCGACAACGTTGCCAAGCTGAAATCGGCCGCACCGATCCTCAATGCGGCGGTCGAGCAGGGCAAGCTCAAGGTGGTCGGCGGTATCTATCGTCTGAGCACGGGCACCGTCGAGTTGCTTGCCCAGGGCTAAAGCCCGGCGTTTGGAGCACCTGGCGTCGTGTGCAGCAGCACCGACGCCCGGTCTGCGCAATCGCCGCAATGGTTGTCGGACCTTGTTGCAACCTGTCGCTGATTCCAGCTAGCATGCATCCCGGGGAATGGACTGGGGTGTGCGATGTTGCGACGGGGCGCGTTGTTGTTGGCCGTCGGTGCGATGCTGGTGGGCTGTGTCAGCGATCAGGTCGGGACCGACTTTGCCTCTGTATCAAAGAAAGTCGGACCTCCGCGCGCCGGACATTCGCGCGTCGTCCTGCTCCAGGACAAGCGGAACGGTCTCAGCATGGCCATCTGCGCCTGCGAGGTGAAGCTCGACGGTGCGCCGCTCGGCAAGGTCGTGGCTGGGAAATATGCCTATGCCGATCGGCCGGCAGGTCGCCACGAATTGCTGGTGACGGAGCTGCTGTTTCCGGGCGACACCAAGCGCGAGATCGTGATGGAAGCCGGCCGGACGCATTTCTATCTCATCAAGAGCAGCCCCAGGCACGATGCCACGACGGGCGGCGCGGTCCTCGGCGGCTTGATCGGGCTTGCAGCGGTTTCCGTCGCGACGGCGGGCGAGGCCAATCCCGGGCCGGCCGAACTCGTCGCGCTGGACGAGGCGACGGCGCGAACGAAGCTCGCCGAGCTGCAAGCGGTGGAGTGAGGGGCGCTGCGCAGGGACCTGAAGGAGCCTTGCGCCGTTTCGACGCTGACTTGAGGTTGCCGTGAGGCTGCTGCGGAGCTGACGCGAGCGGCGGCGCGGCCACGCCACCGCCTCAATCCGAGCTTTTCGTTCAAGTGCCGTTCAGCTGGCCGCGCGCCTGATGCGTGGTGGCACCGCAACAAGAATAACGGGCAAGCAAGCCATGCGTGGGACGTTCAGAGTCTTCATTTGCCTTCTCCTGCCGATCATGGCCCTTGCCGCCGGCGCGCCGGACGCGGCCCGCGCGCAGCAGCCGGAAAAGCGCATCGCGCTCGTGGTCGGCAACGGCGCCTATGCCAAGTCGCCGCTGGCAACCCCCGCGAACGATGCCGGCTTGATCGCGCAGACGCTGCAGGCGGCCGGCTTCGACGTCGTCGGAGCGCGCGATCTCGACGGCGACACGCTGCGCAAGAGTCTTCGCGACTTCATCCAGAAAGCCCAGGCCTCGGGGCCGGGAACCGTCGCGATGATCTATCTTGCCGGCTATGGCGTGCAGCTTGCCGGCGAGAACTATTTCATCCCGGTCGATTCCAATATCGCGCGCGATACCGACATTCCGACCGAGGCGCTGCGCATCAGCGATTATGTGCGTCAGCTCGCTGCGATTCCGCTCAAGGCCAACATCCTTGTGCTGGACGCGGCCCGCGCGCAGCCGTTCATCGAGGGCGGGATCGCGGGCGGTCTGGCGTTGGTCGAGCCCGACGCGAACATGCTGATCGCGTTCAACGCGGCGCCCGGCACTGTCGCGCCGGAGGAGCCGGGGCCGTACGGCATCTATGCGCAGTCGCTGGCCGAGATGATCCGCACCGGCGGCCTGCCGCTGGCGGAGGTGTTCGACCGTGTCCGCCTGCGCGTCAACGAGGCCAGCAAGGGCGCGCAGGTGCCCTGGAACGAGCAGAAGATCTCGGCGCCGTTCTCGTTCTTCGAGCGCGGGCCCGACGCGCCGCCGCCGGAGACCGCACCCGACCAGGTCGCCGCAATCCGCAGCAAGCCGATCCGCGATCTCGGCGTGCAGGACGCTTATGCCGCCGCGCTCGCGCGCGACACGCTGCCGGCCTATGAGGAATTCCTCGCGGCCTATCCGGGCGATCCGCTCGCAAAGCGCGTGATGGCGATCGTGGCGGCGCGCCGCGAAGCCATCACCTGGCGGCGGACCTATCGCGCCGATACGCCGGACGCCTATTGGTCGTATCTGCGCCGCTATCCGCGCGGGCCGCATGCGGGCGATGCCCGGCGCAGGCTCGCGATCCTGACTGCGCCGCTCGAGCCGCCGCCGACTTTCACGATGCTGGACTACGACGTGCCGCCACCGCCGCCGGAGGAGGTGGTCTATTTCGACCGTCCGGTGCTGTATTTCAGCGACCCCGATTTCGGCTTCGCGCCGCCACCGCCGCCGCCGGTCTATTATCTGCCGCCGCCGCCGCCGGATTTCGTCGTGCTGGCGCCGCCGCTGCCGGTGTTCGGCCTGTTCGTGCTGCCGCAGCCGGTGTTCGTGCCGATTCCGGTGTTCGTCCGGCCCCCGATCTATGTCGCGCCGCCGCCCAACAACATCATCTACCAGAACATCCATAATACGACGGTGATCAACACGGTGATCAATCGCCCGCCGGCACCTGCGCCGGCCGCGGGGCCGGGACCTGGTCCGGCCAATCTGGCGCCGGCGGTTGCCGGCCGTGCCAATCCGGCAGGTCCGGCCGTGCCGCAGGCGGTCGCGCAGCGCGCCGCGCTGATCCAGCAGGGCAAGGCACCGATGCCGCCGAGCGCGACGATCCAGCCGACGGCGAGGCCGGGTATCCCGGCACCTGCTCCGGCCAATGTCGCTCCCGCCACAACAGCGCAGCCTCCGGCTGTGGCCAAGCCGCCGCAGGCTAATACCTTGCCGGCGCCGGGGACTCCGGGCGCTCCGCCGACGGGGGCGGGGGTTGTGCCCGGCGCTGCCACGCCGAACGCCGCACCAAGTCCGACCGCGACGGCGCCGGCTGGCAATGCTGCGGCGACGCCGCACCCACCAGCACCCGCCAAGCTGCCGCAGGCGAACACATTGCCTGTCCCCGGGACCCCTGGTGGCCCGCCGCCGACTTTCACGATGCTGGACTACGACGTGCCGCCACCGCCGCCGGAGGAGGTGGTCTATTTCGACCGTCCGGTGCTGTATTTCAGCGACCCCGATTTCGGCTTCGCGCCGCCACCGCCGC